>CAXUEG010000078.1:0-10743 GCA_964249935.1 uncultured Terriglobus sp. | reverse complement strand
CTTACAATCGAATTCGGCCGGTTGTGGCAGAAACGGTGCAGCAGGCGTCACATCACAGGAGTAAGCATGCCCCCGCAGGAACACGATCAAGCCGAGTCCCGCAACGTCCTCGGCAAGCCTCTCCAAAGCTGTGGCACTGACCCCGTCACCGGGTTCTATCGCGACGGCTGCTGCAATACTGGCCCGGACGATCGCGGCGTTCACACCGTCTGCGCCATCGTTACCGACGAGTTCCTCGAAGCCTCCCGCCGCCTCGGCAACGACCTCATCACCCCCGCGCCCCATTTCGGCTTCCCCGGCCTCAAAGCCGGCGACCGCTGGTGCGTCTGCGCGGGCCGCTGGCTGCAGGCCTACGAAGCAGGCGCACCCTGCCCCGTGGTCCTCGAAGCCACCCACGAAAACACACTCCGCATCGTCCCGTTCGAAATTCTGCTCCAGTACGCCGTCATCCCCGACAAGCTCGTCTAAAACGACTCCGAACGGCAAGCGCACGTTCTCGATGTGCGCCGCAATGAGGGGCCGATGAGTTCCTGAATCGCCGCCCACAGCGGCAAGCTGGCTTCGCACTGTGACCGCCCCCAAGCTTTTCTATTCCAAACTATCCGCACATCTCCGGCATTTGAGCCTCGGGGTGTTCCCGCGGTGGAGCAGGGGCCTTTAGGCTCTTGAGTCGCCGCGAAACGTTTCAAACGGGCTTTCGCCCAGGCGTTTCTCCTTGGAAGGTCCAGCAACTCCAAATCCGCACACTTCTTCACACATTCCGCCTTGACACGCCGGTAGGCTCTCCGCCACGCTTAGAGAAACATCCAAATCGCAATTCCGGCGGTACGCGCACCCAAGCGCGGCCACACTCATCAGACCGGAACTGCCCTGTCCGATCCACGGACCTCTCGACCCCGGCCGTTCCACCGCCATGGTGGCACCGGGTGCCTGTTTAGGAGCGCCGCAGTTGAAAACCCTCTCTTCGTGTTTGCGTACCGGCTTCGCAGCCGCCGCTGCAACGTTGGCCGTTTCGGCCGTCACCGCATCCGGATGGGCGCAAACCGCAGCCCTCGGCAACATCTCTGGCGTCGTCCGTGACGCTGCGGGTTCGGTCGTTCCCAGCGCCGCCGTGACCGTCATCAATGTCGGGACGGGCGCCAAGAAAGACCTAACGACCGATACCGACGGCCACTACACCGCGACCTTTCTCCAGCCGGGCACCTATGAGGTCGTCATCAGCAGCAGCGGCTTTGGTCGCGTCGACCAGAAGAACGTGGAAGTGACCGTCGGCAATACCAACACCGTCGATGCCACGCTGCCCGCCGCCTCCGTCACCTCTGAAGTCACGGTCACCACCGATCAGGTATTGGTCGACGCTGATCGTGTCGACCAGTCCCAGGTTGTCGGCGAGCAGCTCGTCAACAACCTGCCCGTCAACGGCCGCCGTTTCGACAACTTCGTCCTGCTCACGCCCAACGTCGCCCCCGACGGTAACACCGGCCTACTCAGCTTCCGCGGTATCTCCGGCCTTTACAATGCCAACCTGGTCGATGGAGCCAACAATAACCAGGCCTTCTTCTCGGAGGCGCGCGGCCGCGCCATCGGCGCTCCCTACGTCTTTCCGGTTGACGCCATCAAGGAGTTTCAGTCCGCGTCGTCTGGCTATTCCGCGGAGTTCGGCCAGGCCGCCGGCGGCGTCATCAACGCCATCACCAAGTCCGGCACCAACAGCTTTCACGGCGACGCCTATGAGTACTACCGCACCCCCGGGTTCAACGCCCTCGACGCGCTCACCAAATACAACGGCATTACACAGAAGAACGCCCTGCTCCTCACCCAGCCAATCAAGGTGCAGCATCAGTTCGGCGTGTCCGTCGGCGGTCCCATCCTCAAGGACAAGCTCTTCTTCCACGCCGTCTACGACGGCTATCGCCGCGTCAACCCCATCTCTTACCTTTCCACGTACAACACCAACACGCAGAGCATCAACGACCTGGTCGCTCTCTGTGACGGGCGTACCAGCAACTACCTGACCCGCGGCACAACGATCTACCCGTCCGTCATCCCGAACATTTCGCAGGCGCAGTGCGCGGCGGCGGTTACCTTTGTCAACTCCAAGCTCCTTGGCACCTTCGCGCGCAACACCACACAGGACATCTACCTGCCGCGCCTCGATTACCAGGCGACCAGCAAGACCCACCTCTCGGCCTCAAGCCTGTTCGAAGATCTGAAGCAGCCGGATGGTTATAACTCCTCTACGACTGTCTCCAACGGTTCGGTCACACAGAACGGTGCCATCAATTTTCACGAGCGCTTCCTGTTTGCCAACGCGGAAACCGCGCTCTCCGCGACGTCGGCAAACGTCGTTCACTTTCAATGGTCGCGCGATCTGGAAACCGCCGGCACCAACACCGGTGGTCCCGCGCTCAACCTGACCAACCTGTTCGCCTACGGAGAAACGTCTGCCCTGCCGCGTGGCGCCTTCCCTGACGAGCACCGTTGGCAGATCACGGACATCTACTCGCGCACGGTGGGCCGGCATACCGCAAAGATCGGTGTGGACGTGAACCTGATTCATGAGCAGATCGCGAACCTCTTTGGTGGCGACGGCTCCTTTTCCTATTCCAACTCCACTGCGGAGTTCAACTTCGCTTCCTGGATTCAGGATGTCTATCAGGTCAACGGCGGCAAGCACTACAACAGCTTCTCGCAGACCTACGATCCCATCACCCACGTCGGCGCTGACGACTTCTGGAACAAGGACCTCGACATCTTCATCCAGGACGACTGGAAGGCGACGCCGAAGCTGCTGCTCTCACTGGGCGCGCGTTATGACGTGCAGCTTGTGCCGCAGCCCGACATGCCGAACACCCGCAACCCGATTGCCGCGGCGGCAACCAGTACCATCAACACCGACTACCACATGGCCGCGCCCCGCTTTGGCTTCTCCTGGAATCCTCAGGAAGGCACAGTGGTCCGCGGCGGTTATGGCCTGTTCTTCGGCCTGACTTCCAACTCTCTGTGGTATACGCTGCGGCGCGAGAACGGCGTCTACCAGCAGCAGTTCTCCACGCCCACCGTGACCATTACCGCCTATACGGCGGCCACGGGCGCGGCCGCGGGCCAGCCCAACGTTCGCCTGAACCAGCCATCGGCTACGGCGTACGTCTCCTACGCGCCGCAGGGCGGCATTCCCGCCTTCACCCCGCCCGGACCTGCGCCTGTCAATCAGGTCACCGGCGCACCCACGCCTGCCGTCAACCCCGGCTTGCCGCTCAATTCCATCGGTGTGCGCGGAGCGAGCCCGAACTTCCTCAACCCCTACACCCACTCCTACGACCTGTCCGTGGAGCAGCAATTACCCTTCCACTCCACTCTCTCGGTCGCCTACGTCGGAACCCGGGGCATGCGCCTGCCCATCTACGTCGACACCAACGTCGATCCCACCTCGGCCGTCAACCGCACCTACACGGCGTCGCTTCCCGGTGGCCAGACCAACTTCAGCTTCCCCTTCTACACAGCGCGTCTCTACAACACGAGCACCTCGGTGCTTACCGGCTTTTCTGACGTCAACAGCTGGTACAACTCGGCCGTCTTCTCAGTTCGTAAGCCTTTCTCCAACGGCATCGAGGTTCTGGCGAACTACACATGGGCACATACAACCGACGCCGGCCAGTCGGGCGCTCCAAATGGCACCTTCAACGGCACCGACTCGCCCATCATCCCTTTTGCAGAGGGCCATCGGCAAGGTCGCGGCGCGGAGTACGCGCGGTCCGATATCGACCAGCGTGGCCGCTTCGTCGGCACCCTTCTGGGCGTCAGCAAGTTTCCGATCGGCAACAAGTTCGCCGCCTACGCCGCGAATGGTTGGGAACTCTCCGGCACTGTGACCGCTCAGACCGGCTTTCCCGTCACCGGCTTCATCAATGGTTCCATCTCGTCGCCGCTGTCGGGTGACGGCGGCATCAGCGGTGCGCAGGTTACCTCTGGTACCGGCTACCGCGTCCCTGACGTGATCGCGCCCCGGAACGGCTACAAGGGACCGGGTGTCCACAACACCGACATGCGCATCTCCCGCCAGTTCCCGTTCCTGCATGAGGGCATGCGGCTTGAGATTGCCGCAGAGGCCTTCAACATCGCCAACCACCGCAACATCCTAGCCGTGAATACAAGCGCATACTCCTACACGGCTCCGTCCACCGCGGCTGGCACCACCTGCCCCGCATCCCAGTTCAGCGGTGGCTGCTTCACGCCGTACTCGCAGTTCTACACGCCGACGTCGACCTCCAGCACCATCTACGGTCCGCGTCAGCTTCAGCTCCTCGGCCGCCTCTACTTCTAACTGCCTTTGTTGCAACAGAAAGCCCCACCATCAGGTGGGGCTTTTTCGTGTCTCTTGCGCTGCGCTATGGAAGGTTGGTGCACCCGAGAAGATTCGAACTTCTGACCTACAGCTTCGGAGGCTGCCGCTCTATCCAGCTGAGCTACGGGTGCACTTCGAGCAGTTTACACCGCGCCCGGCGTAGGGGTGCCACTCCGTTCCGTCTCGCGACGTTGGCGCAACTCCTCCATTGCCGAGCCGATCAACTCCTTCGCATCATTGATGCCGCGCATTACCGCCTGCAAGTCCAGCGCCGGCTTGGAAGGATTGCGGTTGGACACGCAATACACGCCATGTTGCCCGACCAGCGCCAGCGCATCTGTCAGCACATCGAGCGAAACAGCCAGCCGGCCACGCTCCGCGCCCATCATGAACTCATACTTCTCGAGCTCATCCTTGCGGTCCCAGAAGACGCTCAACTTACCACTCCTTCGCGGCAGCGTCTGGCTCGACCGGCGCACTCGCCTCGGGCGCCCTCCAGCGCAGCACCGGCTTTCGCGCCGCCGCGGTCTCGTCCAGCCGCCGGATGCGAGTCGAGTGTGGCGCGGTTTTGACCAGCTCTGGATTCTCCTCCGCCTCGCGCGCAATCTGCTGCAGAGCATCAATGAGGTAATCGAGTTCCTCGCGCGACTCGCTTTCCGTTGGCTCGATCATCATCGCGCCGCTCACAATCATCGGAAAGCTCACCGTGTACGCGTGAAAGCCGTAGTCGATCAGCCGTTTGCCCATGTCACCGGTCTTCACGCCATGCTTCGCCTGCAGCTTATCGCTGAACACAACCTCATGCATCGACCGCGTCTTGTACGGCAGATCGAAGACGCCTTCCAGCTTGGCGCGGATATAGTTCGCATTCAGCACCGCGTCTTCCGTCGTCTGCCGCAGGCCGTCCGGCCCATTGGCCAGCGTGTACGCCAGCGCGCGCACAAACATGCCGAAGTTGCCGTAAAACATACGTACGCGACCGACCGACTGCGGCCGGTCGAAGTCGAACCCAAGCGTTCCATCCGCCTTCTCGACCACGGTCGGCTTCGGCAAAAACGGCTCCAGTATCGCCTTGCATGCGACCGGCCCCGAACCTGGGCCGCCACCGCCATGCGGCGTTGAGAATGTCTTGTGCAGGTTCAGATGCATCACGTCCGCGCCGAAGTCGCCCGGCCGCGTCTTGCCTACCAGCGCGTTCATGTTCGCGCCGTCCATGTACAGCAGCGCGCCTTTCGCGTGCAGAATGTCGGCAATCTCATGGATCTGCGACTCAAATACGCCGATTGTCGACGGGTTCGTCAACATCAGCGCCGCCGTGTCCTCGTCGACCGCCTTGCGCAGCTCCTCAAGATCGACCGCGCCTTCGGCGTTCGACTTCAGGTTCTGCACCTGGTAGCCGACCACTGCCGCCGTCGCAGGGTTGGTTCCGTGGGCGGAGTCCGGAACCAGCACCTTTTTGCGCGCGTTGCCTTTGCTCTCGTGATACGCGCGCACCATCAGAATGCCGGTGAATTCGCCGTGCGCGCCGGCCGCCGGCTGCAGCGTGATCGCGTCCATGCCGGTGATCTCCAGCAGGCAATCCTGAAGCGTCTTCATGATGCGCAACGAGCCTTGCGACAGCGCCTCCGGTTGGTATGGGTGCGCCTCGGCGATGCCCTCCAGTCGAGACACAGCCTCATTCACGCGGCCGTTGTACTTCATCGTGCAACTGCCCAGCGGAAACATGCCAAGGTCGATCGCATAGTTCCACGTGGACAAACGCGTGAAGTGCCGCACGATCTCGATCTCGCTCAATTCCGGCATCACGCCCAGGTCTGTGCGCACGGCATCGCCCAGCAGCGCGGCTGCGTCGATGGCCGGAACGTCCAGCTCGCTCATACGATAGGCCTTCTTGCCCGGCGAGCTTTTTTCAAAGATCAAACCTTCATTCTGGTTCGTGTGCGTGGTCGCCTTCTTCGGCGTTCCGACAAATGGATCCGGCATTGTGTCTCCTTACTGCTAAACCGCTTCCTGCAACTGCATCGCCTGTGCGGCTTGAACCTCGACCGTCGCCTCGCAGCCGACCGGGAAATTGACCGAGTTTGCGATGAAGCATTTCTCGTGCGCCAGATGGTGCAGAATCTCTGCCTTTTCGCGGTCACTGCCCTCCGCGATCACCGCGTGCGGACGCAGCGTTACCGCTGTAAATCGGCCACTGCCATCCGCTGCAAGCACCATCTCGCCATCAGGAGCATCGCTGTACTCCAACACGGTGACACCCGCGTCAGCACACACATGCAGATAGCTGAGCATGTGGCATGAAGACAGCGCGCCGAGCAGCATCTCCTCCGGGTTCCATTTCGCGCGTTCGCCCCGAAAGGTCGCGTCTGCAGAGCCCGCCAGCGTCGGTTTGCCCGCGGCGCTCAGGTCGAACGAGCGCTCATACGCCCGATATCCGCTCGTGCCCTCGCCGCGGTTGCCGGTCCATTGCAGGTTCAGCGTGTAGCAATGTGGATTCCCACTCATTTTTGACTCTCCTCTTCCTCTTAAAACTCGATTGAAGAGCTGTCCGCAGCGGTAAAGCTGCCCGCCTCCGATGTGTCCAGATCCTCGTCGCGCAGGCTCATCGCCAGAAGCATCCCGTTCTCGAACTCGACAGTCAGCGAACGTCCGGGTTCCAGCGCCGCCACTGTAGCCGTTTCCCCGATGAGGCCGCACAGGGCGTCGCGATATCCGGGCTCGCCAAATGCGATGGAGATGCCATCTGCATCCGCGACATCCGGCCACACGTAAAGCCGCAGCAGCGATTCGCTGAAGCGTAACTGGACAAAGCGCTCTACAAACTCAACCGCGGTAAGCTCTTCACCCTCGAGGGTCGAAAAATCCGTCATCGTGCCACCGCCGAAGCCATCGAAGACAAGCTGGTGAGTCTCTTGCGTAGAGCTTCAATCTCTGAGCAGCGGCGCTTGCTTGTCATGCTTTCTCCTCCTGCGCAGTGTGGCAATGCGAACAACAGGTTGCCCTTGCCAGACGAGTGTTAAGCGAGCGCGAGTTCTGCATTGTGTTCTGCCGAGCGCACCATTGCATTCGCAGCCGCGTTCATCTGCGCGCGCGTAGTCAACTCGGTAGCGCACCACAGCGAGGCGTTCTCGCCGAGTTCGGGATACCACCGTGCCAGCGGCAAGCCGCCGATGATCTTCTCCTCCAGCAGCGCCGCATTGTTGTCTGCAACGCTTGCGGAGGTGCGCAGCACGAATTCATTGAAGCGAGGCGCACCCTGGAAGAGCAGGAAGGCGCTGTCCGCCTTTGTCAGCGCCCGTGAAAGATACTGGGCCTTGGCCAGGTTGTGTTCGGCAAGCTCGCGCAACCCTTTGCCGTAGACGCTTAGGAAGATCGTCACCATCAGCGCCACCAGCGACTGGTTGGTGCAGATGTTGCTCGTCGCCTTTTCGCGACGGATGTGCTGCTCGCGCGTGGACAGCGTAAGTACGAAGCCGCGCCGGCCCTCGGAGTCCTTCGCTTCACCGACCAGGCGGCCTGGCATCTGCCGCAGGAATTTTTCTTTCGCTGCGATCACGCCGCAGTACGGTCCACCGAAGCCGACGGGAACACCGAAGCTTTGCGCCTCCAGCGAGACGATGTCCGCTTCTTTCGGCGGCTTCACAATGCCGAGCGAGACCGCCTCCGCAATCGAAACGATCAGCAGCGAACCCTTGCGGTGTGCCACTTCCGCAATGGCCGCAACATCCTCGATGGTGCCGAAGAAGTTTGGCGATTGGATCAACACGCAAGCGGTATCGTTGGTGATCGCGGCATCCAGTGCCTCCAGATCGACACGGCCGTTCTCGCCATAGCCAACCTCGGCGGTTGGAATGCCCTGGTGCTGCGCGTAGGTTCCGAGCACTTCGCGATACTCCGGGTGCACGGTGCGGGCGATCACGGCGCCGCTGCGTCCCGTCACGCGCACCGCCATCATTACAGCCTCAGCCGCGCCCGTGGAGCCGTCGTACATGCTCGCGTTGGCGATGTCCATGCCGGTCAGCTCGCAGATCATCGTCTGAAACTCGAACAGCGCCTGCAGCGTGCCCTGCGCGATCTCCGGCTGGTACGGCGTGTAGCTGGTCAGGAACTCGCCGCGTTGCGAGAGCACATCGATCAGTACCGGCCGGTAGTGGCGATACGCGCCCGCGCCCAGAAAGCTGGCGTAGCCCGTTGCGTTTTCGGCGGCGTACGCCTTGAATGCTTCGATCACCTCGTGTTCGCTGTGCTGGCGCGGCACGAGGAGGTTGCGGTGCAAACGGTATTCCGCAGGCACCGTTTCAAACAGAGTGTCGATCGACTCGGCGCCGATCTCCTTCAGCATCGCCTCGCGGTCCGACGGCGACTTTGGCAAATAACGCATCTGCTGTCCTTCCGAAACTTTTTAGTGACCGGTCTCTTCGCTTACATACTTTTCGTAAGCGGCGGCATCCAGCAGGCTGTCCAACTCGGCGGCATTACTGAGCGATGCCTTGATCAGCCACGTAACGTTCGCGTCCTCGTTGATCTTTTCTGGAGCGCTCGTCAGTTCCTCGTTGACCGCCGTCACCTCGCCCGAAGCCGGCGCATACACCTCACTGACGGCCTTTACGCTCTCTACTGAGCCGAACGACGCCTTCTGCTGCAGCGCCGTACCCACCTTGGGTAGATCGACGAAGACGATGTCGCCCAGCAGGCTCTGCGCATGATCGGTAATGCCGATCGTGGCTTCTGTGCCGTTGGCCTCAATCCACTCATGCTCCTTGGTGAAGCGGTACGAAGACGGGTAGCTCATACCTTGATTCTAAGCCGCGCCTTGGCTTACCTCGACGCAGGCCTGCACCTCACTAGCAAATCGGACAAATCTGCACGACCATACGCAACCCATCGGGCGTATGCTGGGGCATGTTGCGTTGGCTGGGTGTCGCTGGTCTGGGGTCTGCGGTATCGTTGGGCGTTGCAGGTTGTGGAACAAGTGCGCCGGGTTGTGTGGCGACCCCAGTATTGGTCCCGGAAAGCTTTGTTCTGGATCACGCGGCGCCCACCCCCGAGAACCAGATCACCTACGGCATCGGCGAGAAGGTGCTGCAGGGTAACTGTGCCATTCCGGCGAGTCTGGCCGGGGTGCGATCGCTTACCGTGTCCGATCCGAAAGACGTGCAGGTCGGCAGCAATGGCTTTGTCGCGACCGTCACCTGCCTGGCTCCCACCAATGGTCCGGTGACCGTCACGTCTGGAGCGCTGACGGCGCAGCTGACCTGCCAATAGACTGCGTAGCCGTTGGCTTCGAGGTTCGCCACAGGCAGGTATCGTTTCGGACCGGCAAGCTTTACCATCATAAAGAGTCCGTGCAGGCCTGCATCCACAACGCTCCTGCGACAACGATGCCAGACGCCAGCCAACACGCAACGGACGGACGTCCCAACCCCGCTGCGGGTACACCAAGCGCGGCCAGCGTGTGGCTGGTGCTCATGAAGGCGCACCGGTCACTGGCAACGCTGATGGACCAGTCCATCGCATCGCTTGGGATCGGCCTGTCGGACTTCATCCTGCTGGAGGCGCTGCTGCACAAGGGTGCGATGAACATCTCGCAATTGGGCGAAAGAGTACAGCTTGCCAACAGCAGCATGACCGCCGCCGTCGATCGCCTGGTGCAGCGCGGATTGGTCGAGCGCCAGAGCGACGAAGCAGACCGGCGTGTCCGCACCGTGGACCTGACACCCTGTGGACGCGCGCTGATCCAGAAGCTCTTCGCCAAGCACGAGAAGGACATCGACGCGCTGATGGAGGCCATTTGTCCTTCCGAGCGCGCCGCGTTGCGCGGAAGCCTGAAGAAGCTGGGACTGGCGGCGCAGGCTAAGCTGGCGGACCCTGCCTGACCGCGCTGTCTAGCTGAGCACCTCGGCTTGCTTTTCCGGCAGCTTGCGCGCGCGTTTGTAAAACGGCGTAGGAACAACGCGCGCCTTGACCAGTTGGCCCCGAATCTCTACCGCGCCTTCATTGCCGTGTTCCGCTTCCGCCATCGGCACAAAGGCCATGGCGATGTTTTTCCTGAGCGTCGGCGAGGGCGAGCCGCTGGTGACCACGCCGAGCTGTTCGCCTTCCAATGAACGGACGGGATAGCCGTCGCGGGCGATGCCTCGGTCGACCATCTCCAACCCGACCAGCTTACGCCGTTGCTCGCCCGCGGCTGCCAGAACACTCTTGCCGACAAAATCCATTGGCTTGTCCAGCTTGCAGTAGCGGTTCAGTCCGGCCTCAAAGACGTTGATTGTGTCACTGATCTCGTGCCCGTACAGCGCCATGCTGCACTCCAGCCGCAGCGTGTTGCGCGCCCCCAGACCGCAGGCCCTGATGCCGAACTCTTCGCCCGCCTGGAAGACCTGCCGCCATACCTCGCC
>CAXUEG010000077.1:317-10840 GCA_964249935.1 uncultured Terriglobus sp. | reverse complement strand
ACGAGCGAGGCCTGCTGAAGTGAGAAGGTGCGCTCGTCGGTGAAGGCCTGGCGCATGAGAAAGATGCCGACGGGAACGGTCTGCAGTTTGGGTGCAATGCGCGTGGCGGTCATGGACCAGATGACTTCGTTCCATTGATAGATAAAAACAAAAATGCTCAGCGTGGCGAGCGCTGTTTTAGCGAGCGGCAGAACGATGGTGAGGAAGATGCGTAGCTCGCCGGCACCGTCGACGCGTGCAGCGTCAAGGAGTTCGTCGGGGATGGAGACCATGAACTGCCGCATCATGAAGATGCCATACCAGGAGACGGCAAAGGGCAGGATGAGTCCGGCATAGCTGCTGAGAAAGCCGGCGCCGCCCTGCCCCAGGAGGTTGTTGCCCCCAGCGAGCGGCCAGAAGCGCAGGATGAAGAACATGGGGATGAGGAAGAGGAAGAACGGAAACATCTGCGCGCCGAGAATACAGCGCAGGATGAGGTCACGACCGCGGAAGCGAAACTTTGCCAGAGCGTAGCCGGCGGCGGAGCTGGTGATGAGCTGGATGAGCGTGATGGAGGTGGTGACGATGACGGAGTTGGTCATCCACTGCGCCATGGGCAGATTTCGAAAGACGTGCGCGAAGTTTTGCCATTGCGGGTGCGCGGGTAGATAGACGGGCGGACGCGCGAGGCGCTCGGGGATGGTGCGCAGCGAGCCGAGCATCATGTCAACAAAGGGGACGACCATGACGATGGCGCCCAGGATGAGGAAGAGGTACTTGAGCATGCCGCTGGTTGGGCGTGGGAGGCGACCGCGAGTTGCAGTGGGCGCTGCCGCGTGAGGGCTGACTCCGACGTCTTCGCCGGGAAAGATTGCGACGTTTGTGGGTGTGCTGACATTCGGTGTGCTCATGCGTAGCTTTCGAGACCTCCTTTGCGGAGGAGTCGAAGCTGGAGCATGGTGATGGCGAAGATGAGAAGGAAGAGGATGAAGGCAGCCGCGGACGCGCGGCCAAGGCGCAGGTCGGTGAACGCCATCTGGTACATGTAGAGCGCCGTGACGGTGGTGCTTTGCGCGGGTCCGCCTTCCGTCATGACGAGCATGAGCGGGAAGGAGCTGAGCGAGATGATCAGGTCCGTGGTCATGACGAAGAGGAGCGTGGGGCGCAGCAGCGGAAGCGCGATTTGCGCGAAGATCTGGACGGCGTTGGCGCCGTCGATGCGGGCGGCTTCGAAGGTGCTTTCGTCGAGGCTTTCCAGGCCGGCGGAAAGCAGAAGCATGTTGCTCCCGAGGGTCATCCAGACAAAGACGAGGATGACCGCGAGCATGGCGATGTGCGGGTTGCTGAGCCAGCCCGGGCCGGGCAGGTGGAGCAGGTCGAGGAGGTGATTGACGAGGCCGGTGGGGCCGTCGAGCAGGAATTTCCATTCAAAGGCGACGGCAACGACGTTGGTCGCCATGGGTAGCCAGAAGATGGCGCGCCAGAAGGCTTTGAAGCGGCTGCGGGAGATGGTGTACGCAACCAGCAGCGAGAGCGGGATTACGAGTGCGAGGGAACCGATGGCGAAGACCAGCGTATTCCGCATGGTGGTGAGGAAGAACGGGTCGCGGGTGAGCAGGTAAGTGAAGTTGTGCAGGCCGGTAAAGTGGTGCGGCGCGAATGCCTGGAAGTTGGTGAAGGCGAGTGTGAGCGCCAGGCCGAGCGGCAGCAAAAAGAAAATGGCCGCGTAGAGCAGGGCCGGGCCGAGGAAGAGGTAAGGGACATAGCGATGTCTCATGCGCCGCGCCTACTCCTCTTCCTGCAGGATGGCGCGGATGCCCGCGTCGAGCTGCTGGAGTGCGGTGCCGGCAGGGGTGACGCCGAGCATGGCGCGTTCGAGATACTTGCTGGTGAGGGCTTCGATTTCGTTCGCATGCGGGATGCTGGGTTGCGCGAGAGCGCGGCCGGAGCTGAGGGCGTCCACAAACGGCTGCATGAACGGTGTGTTCAGTTCTTTGGAGGAGGCAGCGAGGTCCTGCCTGTTTCCGGTGAGGCCGCCAAGTGCCATGAGCATGTTGCCGACGCAGGAGCGGCCGCCTGCCTGCTGCGCGGTGTTGAGCCACTGCAGCAGCGCCCAAGACTCCGCGGGGTGCGGCGAGTTGGCGTCGACCGACCAGAAGAAGCCATACTGCAGGGTGCGCCAGTTGGGGCCGGCGGGTATGGGCGCGACGGCGACAGTCTGGTCGAACTTTGCTTCAAAGCCCTGGTGCAGCGGACGATTGAACCAGTTGGGGACGATCATCATCCCGAGCGCGCCGCTGGGAAACTGGTAGGGAACGGTGCCCCAGACCGCACCTTTGTCTTTGAATAACTCGACTTCGGCGTCGAGTGCGTTGCGTGCTGCGGCAGTGGTGAGATTGGTTGATTTCTGATCGGCGGAAAGCAGTTGCTGCCCGTTGGAGTAGAGCAGTGTGAGGAAGGGCGCGACGATCTGGTTCTGCGATGAGCCGATGGTGAAGCCGGAGACGATGAGCTGGCCCTGGCGGTTGGATTTGGAGATTTTGGCGGCGTCGTTGATCCACTCAGTGGTGGTGGTGGGTGGGTGCGTGATGCCGTTTTGCGCGAAGAGCAGCTTGTTGTAGACGAGCATGTACACGTCAGTTTCGGACGGGATGCCCCACAGCTTACCGTTGCCGGTCAGCGCGCCAACAGTGTTGGTAAGGTAGTTCCCCTGGACGTAGCTGGTGATGGCCGCCGGTGGCTGCGCGAGGGCGCCGCTGTCGACCAGTTGTTTGGTCCAGGTGGTCGACAGGTTGTAGATGTCTGGCGGCTTGCCGCCCATGCGGGAGAGGAAGAGTGACTGCATCAGGTCGCGAAAGGACAGCTGCCGGTGGACGACGGCGATGTCTGGATGGAGATGTTCGTATTCGCGGAGGCAAGGTGTGAGCGGGGCGCGCTGATCGTCAGTGTAGTGGGTGGCGATGGTGAGCGTGATGCGCTGGGCGGGAAGCGATGCGGGAACGAGTGCGGCAGATGCAGCGAAGAAACAGGCGGCGGTACGGATAGCCCGGCCGACCATCGCGCTTTGATCACGCAAACCCATCGCCTGTTCCCTGGAAGTGATGCGAGATTCTTGCATAGGCTCAGGCGTTTATGCAAGCGCTTTCTTGAGAGCGGCCGTGGGTGTGTTTTGAGGCCCGCTGAGCCGCGCATGTGTGCTGGTTCGGTCAGGCCTTGATCACGGTGCTGGCGTTGATGGCGTCTTTAGGGATGCTGCCGCGGAGGGCTTCCAGCGCGTTGTTTGCGGCGCGGACGGCGGCGCCGGTTTTCCCGCCGATGGTGAGGCCTGCCTGGTGGGGCGTGAGCACGACGTTGCTGAGGGCGAAGAGGGGTGAGTCGAGGAGTGGTTCGGTCTCGAAGACGTCGAGGGCAGCGCCGGCGATGCGGTTCTCGCGGAGGACTGTGAGGAGTGCGGCCTCGTCGATGAGCTCGCCGCGCGCAATGTTGACGAGGTAGGCGGAAGGTTTCATGAGGGCGAGTTCGCGGGCGCCGAGCATGTGGCGGGTGTGTTCGTTGAGCGCGGCGAAGAGCGAGACGATGTCGGCCTGCTGAAGCACTTCGTCGAGCGAGGCATAGGTAAAGCCGAGCTGCTGTGCGAGTGCGGCGTCGTGGGTGCGGGTGTGGACGAGGACGCGGGTGCCGAAGGCGCGGGCGCGGAGGATGAAGGCTTGTGCGATCTGACCGAGGCCGATGACGCCGATCGTGGAGCCGACCACGTCCATGCTGGTCTGCGTGCGCTCGGCCCACAGGCCGGCCCGGATGGCGTGGTCGCCGGTGCGGATCTGGCGGACAACAGCGAGCATAAGGCCGATGGCGAACTCGGCGCACTGTTCGGCGTTGACGCCTTTGACGTTGGTGACGAGGATGCCGCGCTTAGCGGTGGCGTGGAGGTCGACATTGTCGGAACCTGAGGTGTGGAGAGCGATGACGCGGAGGTTGGGTGCGAGGGCGAGTGCGGCGACGTCGATGCCCATGACGCGGCCCATGACGACGGCTTCGGCTTCATGCAGCGCCTGCTTGTCCGCGGCGCCGAGATCGGGCCATGGCGTGAGCGCATGCACATATGTGATGTGGTGGCCGGAGTGGTTGAGGATGGCGACGGCTTCGGGCAGCGTGTGGAGGCTGTCCGAAATAACCATGATGCGCTGCGGGCTTTGCGGGGGCTTCAAAGTCTCAGTCATGCGGCACCGATGCGGAGGCCCTGTGCATTGAAGATGTGGCCGAGACCGCGCAGTGGTTTTAGATGAAGCGGCTGGCCGACCTTGAGGTCTATTCGTTCGCGGATCAGTGCGGTGAGGCGGCCGCACTGTGACTCGAAGATCAGGATGGTTTCCGAACCGGTTGGCTCGACCACGGCGACCGCACCCGCGATGCTGCCAGAGGTGCCGGGAGCGACAGCCTGCAGGTGCTCGGGCCGGATGCCGAAGGTGGCGGGGCCGCTGGCAGCCGTGTGGGATGCGGTGAGCGGGAGAGGCGGACCATGGTGCAGATGGACGGCGTTTTCGGTGAGGTGTGCGGGGACGAAGTTCATGACGGGGGCGCCGATAAAGCCGGCGACGAATTGGTTTACGGGTTGGTCGTAGAGTTCCATGGGGGTGCCGATCTGCTCCACGTTGCCGTGGCGCATGACGACGATGCGCGAAGCCAGGGTCATGGCTTCAACCTGGTCGTGGGTGACGTAAATGGTGGTGGTCCTGAGGCGCTGGTGCAGCTCCTTAATTTCGGTGCGCATGCTGATGCGCAGCTTTGCGTCGAGGTTTGAGAGCGGCTCGTCGAAGAGAAAGACCTGCGGGTTGCGCACGATGGCACGGCCCATGGCGACGCGCTGGCGCTGGCCGCCGGAGCGCTGGCGCGGGTAGCGATCGAGCAGATCGGTGAGGCCGAGGGTTTCAGCGACGGCGTTGACCTTGCTGGCGATTTCGGCTTTCTTCATGCCCTTGAGCTTGAGCGAGAACGCCATGTTGTTGGCGACGGTCAGGTGCGGATAGAGCGCGTAGCTTTGGAAGACCATGGCGACGTCGCGGTTCTTCGCGGGTACGTCGTTGACGACGCGCGGGCCGATGTGAACTTCGCCGGAGGTGATCTCTTCAAGGCCGGCGATCATGCGGAGCAGCGTGCTTTTGCCGCAGCCGGAGGGTCCAACGAGGACGACGAACTCGCCGTCGCGGATGCTGATGTCGACACCCTTGATGATGGGTGTGACGCCGTGCGTTTTATGCACGCCGAGGATGCGGACCTCAGCCATGGGTCTCCGTGGATCGGGAACGACTCGGGACCCGCAAAGACGTGGTGGCAAGCATGAAGCGTTCGGGAAGGGTCAACATGCGAGCACCGCCAGAATAGTGACGGCGCTTCCCTGCTCCACTCGCACGAAAGGGTGTTCGCCCGGGCCGAGCGCCACGGTGTCCCAGCTGGCCAGGTTCAGCGCCAGTGTTTGGCTTTCATGGATGGTCGCTACCCTGGCCGCGGGTGTTCCCTGGACGTGCACGAGAGCCTCGCACGCCACATCAGCGGAATCGATCGTGTGCAGGCTTGTGCCGGCGTGCGACGGCTCGACGCGCAGGACTTTTAAACGGAGCCGCTCGGCATGTGTGCTGTTTTCGAAGACGACGTGTACAGGATCGGGTGAGCTCGCAAAAATGGCGTGGAAGACGGCGGGCTGCCGCGTCTGAGACGGCGTTGCGCGCGCGTAGAAGACGTCCGCGGCGGTGTGCGGCGTCATGCGATAAACGGAGTGCGGCGAAAGGTAGGCGACGAAGGCGTCTTCACCGGGGGCGCTGCCTGGCGCCGTAAGCGTGAAGGTGCCGAAGCCGTCGGGCGCCTCATCTGTGAACCCGATCTGTAGCTCGACCGACCCGGCAGTCACGATGACGAACACCTCGTCTTGCTCGGCGTGGCCGTTGATAACAGACCCCGCCTGGAACTGGTAGAGCCGCAGTGAACGGAGCTTTGTGAAGCCGAGCGCAGCGCCGTCGAGGTTCACGGGTTTGCGCACGAGCCCCGGGACGCCGGGCACCTGATGAAGCGTCTCATGGTCGGGCTTGAGCAGCTTCAACGAGCCGCCTCGGCGAACTGCGGCAGGTGTTGCTTGTGGACGGCGATCAGGTCTTTCGCGAGGGCGACAGCGAGGTCGGGATCCGTGACGGAGCCGTCGGTAAGCAGAGCCTCGACGAAAAGGTCGAAGCTGCCGGTGAGGGCGGCGTCGACGGTGACCTCGACGGCGGCGATTTTGGCGTCAAGCTTGGCAGTGAGCGCGGGCGGCAGCGCCTTGGACTGCAACGGCGTGTAGCCGGCGGCGCCGGCGGCTGCGGGCATTTCGAGCACGGCTTCGTAGGGGAGATCGGGAACGGTGCCGCGGTTAGGCATGTTCACGGAGAAGATGTCGCGCCGGTCGTTGAGCAGGGATTGCATCATCTGCATGAGTTGCTCAGATTCGCCGGGGACGTTTTCGAAGTACGAGGCAGGCAGGGGGTCGTTGGAGTGGGCGACAGCCATCATCTCTGCGAACCAGGTGTCGCCAAGCGCGATGCGGCCGTCGATAGAGAAGCGATCGACGCCGAGCGTGCCGCCATAGTATTTGCCGCCGGGAAAGCGCTCGGGAAAGAACTCCGTGATGTGGCGGTCGAGCGCGACCGGGAAGACGCCGTAGCGGTCGAAAATGTCCCAGGCGAGCGGATCGTCGGAGTAGCGTGGAGGCCGGCCGGTGATGCCATTGGGCCACTCGGTCTTCTCGCGCACCTCTTTGTCAAAGGTCCCGCGCTGCTCGTCGAGTTTGGCGCGCATGAGCGGGGTGGCGTCCTTGCCATTGGTGGTGATGTGGGTGAGCAGGGTGAGGTGATTGAGGCCGTAACCATAGCTCTTGATGCTGTCTTCTTCGACGCCGAGGAAGCGCGCGATCACGCCTTCGACGTAGTGGACGCCGTGGCAGAGGCCGATGACTGGAACGCCGGTCTGTTTGCGGATGGCGCGGCAGACGGCGGTCATGGGGTTGGAGTAGTTGAGGAAGTACGCGTCGGGGCAGAGCTCGGCGATGTCGTTCGCGATGGCGATCATCTGCGGAATCATGCGCATGGCGCGGGAGATGCCGCCGGGCATCATGGTGTCGCCAACGGGCTGGAAGATACCGTGCTTGCGGGGGACCTGAACGTCGTGATCCCAGCCGGGGCGGCCGCCGACGGCGATGGTGGTTACGACGAAATGAGCGCCGGAGAGGACGTCGCGCCGGTTAACAGTAGAGGTGATGGGAAAGGTAACGTTTTTGAGCGCGAGCATTTTGCGGACGAGCTTGTCGACGGCGTCGAGGGTGACGGGGTCAATGTCGACCAAGCCGAGCTCCCACTGATCGATCTCGCCGCTAAGGATGATGTCGGCGACGAGGCGCTGGGTGAAGACGGTGCTGCCGGCGCCGATGAGGACGAGCTTTTTGCGGTCGCTCACGAGGGACTCCCTGAGGTGTTCTGGGCGATGATGACATAAGCGGAAGAGCTGGTGCAAGCGCTTGCAGAGTGTGATCGCAGGGTTATGGGGCCTGGTTGCCGCGACCCTCCACCACGCTGCGCGTGATCGCGACGATCTGGTCAATCTCGTCGCGTTCGATGGTGAAGGGTGGCGCGACGACCATGCTGTTGCCGGTGGTTTTCACGTGCAGGCCGTTGCGATACAGGCGCTTTTGTAACTCGTACCCATCAAAGCCACAGATAGCTGGATCGATCTCCACACCGGCCATGAAGCCGAAACCGCGCACATCGAAGACGCCCGGGACACTGCTGAGCTGAAAGATGCTGTCGAGGAAGTATGCGGACAAGCTGCGGGCGCGATCGAAGAGATCGTCGTCGCGATAGATGCCGAGGGTGGCAAGCGACGCGGCACAGGCGACCGGGTGCATGGAGCCGGTGTAGCCATGGAAGAACTCGATGGTGCGAGTGGGCGCGGCGCCCTGGATCGTGTCGTGGATTTCGCGGCGAACGGCGACGGCACCCATGGGAATAGCGCCGTTGGTGATGGCCTTGGCCATGGTCATGATGTCGGGCGTGACGCCGAAGCTTTCTGATGCAAAGTTCTGACCGGTACGGCCGAAGCCGGTGATGACTTCGTCGAAGATGAGCAGAACGCCGGAGTCGGTGCAGATGTCGCGGAGGCGCTCGAGATAGCCGGCGGGCGGGACGAGCGTGCCGGTGGAGCCTGCGATGGGCTCGACGATGCAGGCGGCGATGTTTTCCTCGCCGTGGAGACGGATAAGGCGCAGCAGGTCTTCGGCGAGTTCCGCGCCGTGCCGGCCCTGGCCTGGGGTGTTCTGGTTCTCCGGCAGCCAGGTATGGCGCATGTGGACGACGGGGAGCAGCGGCGTACCGAAGGCGCGGCGGTTATTAGGAAGGCCGGCCAGAGCGACGCCGGAGAGGTTGCATCCGTGGTAGGCGCGCTCGCGCGAAACGATGATGCTGCGCGAGGCTTCGTGGCGAACGCGGTGATATTGCAGCGCGAGCTTGAGCGCGGTGTCGATCGCTTCAGAGCCGGAGTTGGTGAAGAAGATGTGCGGGAGCTCGGGCGGCAGGAGATCGCCGAGTGCGGCGGTCAGATCGGCGGCGCCGGCGTGTGAGCGTAGAAAGCTGGAGGTGAAATCAAGCTGGAGCAGCTGCGCGTGGACGGCAGCGGCGATCTCTGGCCGGCCGTGCCCCGCGGGTGTGGTGAAGAGCGCGGAGCTGCCGTCAAGGATCGATTTACCTGCTGGGCTGCAGAAGTAGTTGCCTTTTGCGGAGGCAAAGGCGAGCGGCTCTTCGTGAAAGTCGCGGTTGGGGGTGAAGGGAAGCCAGGAGCGGGCGGATGCATCGGTGGTGTCGATCGTCGGCACTGGTTCTCCTTTGCGATGGTTTGCGGCTAGAGGTGAAGCTGGAATGGCTTGACGACGCGCGTGACCTGGCCGTCGGGGCTCGGGTTGTCCGGGTCAACGCCTGCCTGCAGGCTGCTGCAGTAGGCGAAGAGCTGCGCGAAGACGATCTCAAAGGGTGTTCGGAGGTGGTCCGGAAGCATGGGCGCGAGCGAGGGAACGAACCAGTCGTGTGGCCAGGATTGAACAAGGTCGCGACCAATGAGCGCGAACTTGCCGAGGCCGCGCGCGCGGAACTCGCGGATGAAGTCCTCTTCGTACTGCAGCTTGTCCGCGTCGTTGGAGGTGAAGCACAGCACGGGCGTCTTTGGCCGCAGAGCGCTGGCCGGGCCGTGGCGGAAGCCGAGAAAGCTTTCCGCGATGCCAAGCCGCTCGCCGCCGGTCAGTTCCAGGGTTTTGAGCGCGGCTTCGACGGCGAGGCCCTGCATGCCGGAGGCGAGCACCACGAAGCGTTCGGAAGGCTGGGCCGCCATGGCCTGCGCCACGGCGTACATGTCGGCAATGCGGTCGTGGACGTTGGTGCAGATGCTTGGCAGGTGCGGAGCGATGCTGTCGTGGTGCAGCAGCAGCATGCCTGCGAGAACCAGGTTGGAAAATGAAGCGGTCATGGCGAGACTGCGGTCGTTCGTCTCCGGGCTGAGCGCGAGCACATCGACGCCGTGGAGGCGAGCCAGTTTGCCGTTCGCGTTGCAGGTGATCGCCAGGTGGCTGACGGCGGGAAAGATCGCCTGGAAGCGGCGGACGACGCCGACGCTTTCCGGACTGTCACCGGAGCGGGCGAGCGAGATGAGCAGGCCGCCGCTTGCGATGCCGGGAGCAGCGGTTTCGATCTCCCCTAGCGAGAGCAGCATCAGGTCGGTGGTGGCGATGGCGCGGGCGCCGGGCCAAGCAGCCGCGACGGCTTGGCCGGCGTAGGCGGAGGTGCCGGCACCGGTGAGAATGACCGGCCTGGCGTGGAAGCCGCGGCCTGGCAGAAAGGCCCGGACACGCGCGAGTGTATCCAGCCAGAGGGTGGGCTGATGTGCGATCTCCGCTGCCAGCAGGCTGTTCTCTGGGTATGCGGCGGTTTCGATGAGTGGCGACATGAACAGATCCCTTGCGTGTACGAGGCGCTCACCGGCGTGAGGGAGCAGCAGGCTGATGAAGCTACCTCCGCATCATAGCGGCGCTTGGGAGCGCCATGTGGAACCAAGCGTGAAAAGCAGCTTCGACCCACGCAGCCCGCGCCTGGTTAGAAGTAGAACTTGCCCGCGAACTGGATCTGGCGGTTGCCATTCGTGCCGTCACGCAACGTCGTGATCTGGCCGAAGGTCGACTGGCTGGAGAGGCTGGTGGTGGTTGGGTTGGCGAAGTTGGGCGTGTTGGCCAGGTTAAAGGCTTCTGCCCGCAGCTGGATGAACATGCGTTCGGTAAAGTTGAAGTTTTTGAACAGCGAGAAGTCGGCACGGACATAGGATGGCCCGTGGTATTGAGAAGGTCCGCCGCCCAGCGGGGCGTAGCTGCTTTGTCCGTTTGCGGTGGCTACCGGGGCGTTGCGGAAGGCGGCCGGGTTCAGGAAGTTCTTGACGGTGTAACCGGAAGGATTGGCTGACTGCGTGTAGCGGTTCACGCCCTTGTTGAC
>CAXUEG010000077.1:0-268 GCA_964249935.1 uncultured Terriglobus sp. | reverse complement strand
GCGGCGTCTATGCCGCGGTTCAGGTGGTTGCCGTAGCCGCGGCCCCGGCCGAAGGGGACGTCATAGGTGCCGCTGACGTGGACGGCGCGCGGAACATCGTAATCGCACGCGCCGTAGTCGCCGGAGATGCCGAAGCCGGGCAGGGTCGCGGCACGAAAGGATCCGATTGCGGTGGCGTTCAGGAAGTCGCGGCCGTCCGTCATGCATTTGCTGTAGGTGAAGTTCCCGAGCAGGCTGAGGCCTTTGGCGTAGCGGCGCTCATAGGTGG
>CAXUEG010000076.1:7823-10944 GCA_964249935.1 uncultured Terriglobus sp. | reverse complement strand
AAAATCGGCCGAAGTAGCTTTGTGCGGCACGGGCGACAGGTCGGGCGCCGTCGTCGCGGCGGCGGCAGCCTTCCGTAAAGAAATCGGTTGATCCGCTACCCTGGCTTTTACCGGATCGGCTGTATCGCTCTCCGCCGCGGTTTCGGGGTGGCGGGCGCGATACCAGGCATGCACGCGGTCCTGGGTGCGGTGATCGGCGGGGGCGTCGTCCGGTCCGTGAGGAAACAGGATGCCGCTTTGGTCAGGTAGCTTCGGCAGATCTCGCGGACTCTCAATGCGTGCGGTTTGATGGGCTCCCGTTTGCGCCTTGCCGCTACGATGCTGTACCCGCTCCTGCAAAGCGGCAAGCGCACTTTCGCGCTCCTGCGCTGCGGCCTGTTCACGTTGGCGGCGGGAAAGCGGCTGCGCAGCGATACCAGCAGCCGTGCCGTGACGGCCCGCCGAGGCCGCTTCAGGTGCGGAGGTAAAGCGGCGGCCATGCTCGGCAGCGGCCATTACGGTCGAGGTCGTGCGGGTTGTGCCCGTTCTCTTTGCGGAAGTACTGGCCGCGTGAACGGAGGCGCCGGCGTGTGACGTTATGTGGCTTGTGGGGCGTGTAAGCATGCGGTGCGCTGCGTGAACCTGCAGCGCCACGGCAGCAAACGCCAGCGGCACCAGGGCAGAACGCCGTAACAGAAGGCGGAGCGCATCCGCGCGCCAGCGCCGCGGTGCGACGGCCGGAACACCGGCAAGAGGCGGACCGAAAACGGTCGGGGCGGCAGGCATGATTCGGACCGACCGCGGAGAATCAGACATCAGAGCCTCCTCAGGCTAGTGGCGTTTGCCGGCCGGGGAAAGTAGCGAAGCGGGTACGTGCCACGCTGGTTACGGCCCCGGTTGCCAACTGAAGCCAGCCACGCGGGAGCAATGCCTGCAGCCCGCACGCGCTGCGTGCTCCAGTGCCGTTTTCCCGAGCGGTTTCGATAGAACGAAAGAGCAGGGCAACCCGCGTCCATGCCACGCGGGCTGCCTTGCGAAAATAGACCCGGAGTTGCCGCTGCGGTTGCGCAGTCGCCACCATGAGTCATTCACCCCGTCCAAAGGACATGCACGTTTCAAACCACATCTGGTTAGCCGCCACTCATGTGGGCCTCGCCACAGCGCTGCTCTCGTTCAGCGGATGCAGTCCCGCGGTGCAGGCCGCCGGCACCGGCCAGGCAAGCCAATCCGCCCCCGGCAGTACAGACCCGCAGCAGGCAATAAGGGTCCACTTCTACCAGACGGAGGTCCTGCCGACGCTGCAGGCGAACTGCCTGCGCTGCCATGGCGGTATGAACCGGCGCGGCGGTCTGAACATGAGCACGCGCGCCAGCTTGTTGCAGGGCGGAAAAGATGGTGCCGTGGTCGTCCTGGGCCGCCCGGAGGACAGCCTTCTGCTGCGCGTCATCAACCCTAAGCTGCCTGAAGACGACCCCATGCGCATGCCGCCAAAGGGCGACCGGCTCACTGAGGCGCAGGTCGCGGCCATCCGGAAATGGGTTGCCGATGGGCTGGTGATGGACAGGTAACGCGTCCCGCAAACCATCTCTGAGCCAGCGGCGAGAGAGCCTGTCTGCAGCCAGCGCGGGCAAGGGCACATCTTTACCTGTGCCAGATATTGTGAAACGGAGCAGGACCAAGCCGTCCATGACGAAGTGACCCGGCGATGCAGCAGCTAGACGTCTGCCAGACGTTCCTCGGTTGAAACCAGAGCAATTCGCTTCCGTGGGATGCGCAGCACCAGCCAGCCAAGCACCATTGCGAATAGCCAACCTGTCAAGGTGAACATGGTGTCCAGCCTCCAGGCATGCTCCGCAGACAGCTTGCTCCATCGCAGAAACGCAAAAGAAATCCTGGCCGTTGCTGTATCGACCAGCCAGATCGTGAAACAACTGAGCGCGAGCGCACCGATCCGGACTCGATTTGCAGAGGTCAACAGTGCCGCGAGCAAGACGGTGGCGCTTAAGCCGATGCCCGCAGTTTGCAATTGCGGCGCATACAGCGAGCAGGAGATCAGGGTTGTCAGGGCTGCGATGTTGCACGCGATTGCCGCCGTCGCGCTTCGAACACCGAACTTTGCAAGGGCCAGGCAGGCAACCGGCCAGAGAAACATGCCGATGTACGACGCTTCCATCGGGACCATCTGCCACCGGGTCATGGGTGACGGGCTTCCGCCTTGGTGCCAGCTGTTTGCAAAGGGCAGAAACGACCAGAACAGCGATAGGAACGCAGCCAGGATGCCTGCGGCCGGTCGCCACGTCAGGGCTGCGAAAATGCGCAAGGCTGCCCACCAGAAGCGCAACTCGCTGGGGTGTTGCTCCAGGAGATCGCCGGTAATCTCTGCCGCACGCTGGCGATCGGTAAGGATGCGCAGAGTCGCTTCAAACCAACGCTTATCCATGTGCCTCTCCAAGAAGGTCCAAGCCGTTCAGCAGTTGCTGGAAGTTGCGTTGCGCTGTTTTGAGCAGGTTCCTACCGATCGGGGTCACCGTGTAAAGCCGCTTCGCCCGGCCGCCACGTTCGGGCGTGGATGGTCCTTGCCTGGAGTGGAGAAGCTGCTTCTTCTCCAGGCGTGACAGGGTGGTATACAGGGCTCCGGGCGAGACGGTCCGGCGCGTGCATGCAAGGATCTCCTTCGCGATGCTTACTCCATAGGCTTCGCAGTCGAGCCGCAGGACAGCTAGCATGACGATCTGCTCGAACTCTCCCAGGAGCGCTTCTTGCATAAGAACTACTTTGCAGTAGTTATGGCGGCATGTCAATTGCCGATTCACGAACACAGCAGTCATGGCCTTGACAGTTCGCGGGTGTGAACCTCGACGAGAACGTTGATCAGGGTGAGGGCGGCGGGAGTGACGCCGGGGATGCGGCTGGCCTGACCGACCGTTTGCGGGCGGACGCGGTCGAGCTTTTCCTGAATCTCCCGGGACAGGCCGCTGACGCCCTTGTATTGGAACGTGGCCGGGATGGCGCGCTCCTCGGCGCGCTTGAGCTTGTCGATGGAGCGGCGCTGCTGGTCGAGGTAGCCGGCGTACTTGATTTCGGTTTCTACAGCGCGGAGTTCGTTACGAAGGCTGGCGGGCAGAGAGGTTCCGGCGTACCT
>CAXUEG010000076.1:0-7813 GCA_964249935.1 uncultured Terriglobus sp. | reverse complement strand
GTCCTATGAGGACGTAAAGCTAAAGACGGGTGCGCAACGGTGGCAGGAGCATTTCGATGCGGAGCTCAGGACGCTTCAAGAGTTGTGAGAACGTTTGACTTTTCAGGGTCGCAGACTCGGTTTCCGTACCGGGCAGACAGGACAGTTCCATGAGCATCGAAGTGTCAACACGGGTGGTGTCGAGCAGTGCAGTCAAGGCGGCCATGCGGGCCTGGCGCTGCTCGTAATCCACCCAGGACTGATCGTCGATGAGGCCGAGACGACGGCCATGCGGTGTAAGGCGGCGGTCGGCGTTGTCGATGCGAAGGTGCAGCCGGAACTCGGCGCGGCTGGTGAACATGCGGTAGGGCTCGTTGGTGCCCTTGCTGATGAGGTCGTCGATGAGGATGCCGGTGTAACCCTCGCTGCGGTCGAGCGTGAATGGTGCATCGCCGCGCGACCAGAGCGCGGCGTTGATGCCGGCCATCAGGCCCTGGCAGGCAGCCTCCTCGTAGCCGCTGGTGCCGTTGATCTGGCCGGCAAGGTAGAGACCGGGGATGGACTTTACCGCGAGTGAACGGTCGAGCTCCGTGGGGTCGATGCTGTCGTACTCGATGGCGTAGCCGGGCCGTAGCATGACCGTGTTTTCGAGACCTGGGATGGAGTGGATCATGGCAAGCTGCACGTCGGGCGGCAGGCTGGTGCTCATGCCGTTGATGTAGACCTCGTCCGTGTTCAGGCCCTCGGGCTCGAGGAAGAACTGGTGCTGCGGCTTGTCGGCGAAGCGGACGATTTTGTCTTCGATGGACGGGCAATAGCGTGGGCCGATGCCCTGAATCGCGCCGGAGTACATGGCGGAGCGATGCACGTTGTCGCGGATGATGGCGAGCGTTTCGGGCGTGGTGTAAGCCACGTGGCAGTTGATCTGCGGCAGTGCAGGTACCTGCTTTGAGCGCAGGGAGAACGGTGTGGGATCGGCGTCGCCGGGCTGCTCCTCGAAGCGCGACCAGTCGATGGTGCGGCCGTCGAGGCGCGGCGGCGTTCCGGTCTTCAGGCGGCACTCCCGCAGGCCAAGGCGCTTGAGCGATTCGCCGAGCAGGATGCTGGCCGCCTCGCCGCTGCGGCCAGCCGTCCAGCGCTCTTCGCCACAGTGAATCAAGCCGTTGAGGAAGGTGCCGGTGGTGATCACCACGGCGGTGGCGTGGAGTTCGGTGCCGTCCGCGAGCTTCAGGCCGACACAGCGGCGTATCGGTGCTGACCCGCTGACCTGCTGATTCGCTCGCTCGCTGTTGTCTTCCAGCAGAACGTCAGCGACCTCCGCCTCGACTACTTCGAGGCCGTCCACGCGCTGCAGCAGTTCGCGCATGCGAACGCGGTAGAGCGCTTTATCGCACTGGGCACGTGGCGACCACACGGCGGGTCCACGGCTGGTGTTGAGCAGGCGGAATTGGATACCGCAGCTGTCGGCGACTTCGCCCATGATGCCGCCGAGCGCGTCGATCTCGCGGACCAGGTGGCCTTTGGCGATGCCTCCGATGGCGGGATTGCAGCTCATCTGCGCGATTTTGTCGAGCGAAAGCGTGAGCAGCGCTGTGCGGCAACCCATGCGCGCGGCGGCGACAGCGGCTTCGCAACCGGCGTGACCGGCGCCAACGACGAGAATGTCGAAGTTCTGCTGCGATCTGACGGAAACGCTCACACTCTCATTGTAGTGAGCCTGGGATCGGCGGAGCGCTACTCGAAGCGAGGAAGGTGGTGAACCTCGCCCTCGGGGACGGGTTCGGTCGGGGCGCCGACTTTGAGCCAGGAACGCAGGCCGCCTTCGACGACGCGGGCTTTGTGGCCGTGCTCAGCCAGAGTGTGCGCAATGCGGACGCTGGTGGCGTCGCGCAGACACGAGCAGTAGACGTAGATGTCGCACTCGGTGGCGAGGGTTTCACGCAGGGCGTCGAGTTCGGTGAGGAGGCGGTTGGGCTCCACCCGGATCGAGTTCTTGATGCGCTGCATGCCGGGGTCGTAGTAGCCGTGGGAGCGCACATCGGCGATGACGATGGGGTGCGACGGATCGGGGTTTTCGATCCGGGAAACCAGATCGTCTGCCGATACCCGCTCCACGTATCGGTACTTGCGATCGCGTGCGCGGGTGAAGATCCATGTGGCCAGATAGCCAAGCGCTACAACCACAACAAGGCCGAGCACGACGTGGCCGAAGATGGCGAGCGCGTCGGTGATGGCGCGGATGAACGGGCTCAGGAAATATCCGACCGCGCTCCAGGCCATCACGTGCAGGACCACGCCAGGGATGTCGTGACGCAGGTAGCGCCCAACGCGCATGTTCAAACTGCCGGCAAGGGGCGGCGCCATGCTGGCCAGGCCGGGAACGAAGCGTGCAAACAGCAGCGTGCGGGCACCGCGCTTATAGAAGAAATCGGCGGAGCGGAAGATGCAGGTCTCAGGGTCCATGCTGACGCGGCACAACTTGGCAAGCAGCCACCAGCCACTTTTGCGGCCGGCGAAGTAGAGCAGAAGCGCCCCACACTCTTCCGCGGCTGCGGCCACCAGCAGGAGAACGGCCCAGTTCAAAGAACCGTGATGGGCAGCCGCTCCCGCGAGAATCAGCGCGAGCACCGTCGGCATCGGCAAACCAAGACTCGAAAGCAACAGGATCACCGCAACCGCAACATATCCGTGCGCGGCAAACCACCCAGCCCAACTCATACCTGCACCAAAGACCCCTCATCTGATGCGCCAGGAAGCAACGCGGTCGGTCTTTGGCCGAATTCTGTCGAAGCTGCCGTTTTACGCCAGCACCTGGCCGCCACATCCGCTCGACACATTCGAAACCGCGGGGTGGCAGCCAACCAAAAGGTATGTGCATCCAGATTGGTGCCGGGCGGAACTCCATGTACGACAACCTTGCGCTCATTCCGATTCAGCTGTGGACGGTCGCTGTCTTTCGTGCGCCCGATCCCTGGAACGGCAACGCTTCCGCCGAATGGGTTCTGAGCGTGTACCGCATGACGGCGGCGCGCAACCGCGAGCTCTATGCGACTTACAGCGTGGAACGGCAGGGGGAGACCGCGACCGGGCAAAATCTGGATCGGGAGGACGTTTTAGGAATCCGTTCGTCGGCCGACGGGCTATACCACGTGCTGCCGATTGGAATGGTGCGGTTGTGGCAGAAAGGACAGTTGCCAAACGGGGCGCTACCGCGGCTGATCGCCGCGATGGAGCCTCAGCTGACGCGAGACGACTTCTATGCGCCGCAGCTTGGGCGCCGCTGGCCAACGGTGCTGGCCGTGTGCATCGGCCTGCTGGGCTGCCTGTTTTTGCTGCCGGGCCTGTATGTCTTGATCACTGCGCTCCCTGGAGTATCTGGGGGAGCTTTGATCCTGCTCGGCTTCGCCGCGCTCTATCTAGGTATTGCCGCGTTTTCGATTGGACGCCGACGGCGGCAGCAGTCCCGCATCGCAGGCCAGGAGAGAGACTTTCTGGCTTTGCTCTGAGGCGAAGCTCGTCAGCATGCATTTGATTTCTTTTGTGAGGTTCCGATGTTCATCGTTGTTCCGTCGCAGCAGACCGCGATCCAGCTGAGTACCGTCGCTGCCTTTGAAGCGTCCGACCCGTGGAGCGGCATGCAGCCGGCGCGCTGGACGCTGAGCGTGTATCGCGTAATCGCGGGCAGCGATCGCAATCTGTTTGCGAAGTACGCAGCGGAAAAACAGCGCGAGACCGTGGACGGGCAAAACCTGGACCCGGATGACACGCTCGGCATTCGCGCAGATGCGCGGGCGAACTATCACCTGCTGCCGCGTGCCATGGTCCGGTTGTGGCAGCAGGGCAGGATTCCGACGGAGTCGCTGCCACGACTGGCGGCGCAGATGGAGCCGAAGCTGAAGCGAAATCCGTATGCATACTTCTTGCCTGGC
Source organism: uncultured Terriglobus sp. (assembly GCA_964249935.1). Taxonomy (GTDB): domain Bacteria; phylum Acidobacteriota; class Terriglobia; order Terriglobales; family Acidobacteriaceae; genus Terriglobus. The sequence goes on along the minus strand of CAXUEG010000076.1, from coordinate 3,905 downwards.
GCTGGGCGCAGGTGGCTGCGGCCATTCGGCTGGCTCTGCTTTGTGGGTGGGTCCTTCTCCGTTCTGGCGGGTCTCTTCAATAATTACGTCCGGCACGTGGAGGATTCGGGCCTTGTCGGCGGATTGATCATGCTGGGTGTGGTGTTTCTGGTATGCGCGGCGGTGTTTTTGCTTCTGGGACGCAGCCGTGGACGCGTGTCAGGCCGGCAGGAGCGGCAGATTCTGGAGTTGCTCTGACGAGCTCTGAGCAGAAGAGGCGAGCCGGTGAGCACTGTATGGGAGGCGGGGGCCCTTCGAGGACTTGTCAGCGCCCTTCGCGGGCGAGTCGACGGGCAGCCTGACGGGAAAGCGCAACGGGGCGGCGGTGCTGCGCATCCAAGCAACGTACTCTTCCCCCCACAGCCGCCGCCCGGTGTTGCGCGCAAGCGAACCGGGGAGTGTCCCTGTGCATCTGTACTCCCAGCGCCGCCGCATAGAGCGATGAGCGTTTGCCCGCGTTGCAGCGACGGACGCGAGAAAGCAAGAGCGCCCTTGCCCGCAACCATGGAATTCCACATCGCACGCGCGGTTCGCGACCTGACGGAGGTCGACGAGTCGCTGTTCAGCTATACCGGCAACGTGGTGTTCGCCAACATTGCTGCCAGCCGCAAGCTGGCGCGGCAATTGAACGTGGCGCGTGGCACGGAGGCGGATCCCAAGCGCGCGATGCATGCGGGTGCATTGTTTGCCATGGGTCTGATCGATGAGCTGCAGCATGCCTTGATCGACGCGTACCGGCAGGAGGTGGATCCGGCGGTGCTGTCGGCTGCGTTAGACTGGTTCGCCAGGCAGACCTCGCCAGACAAACTGGATGCGCTGCTGCTGGCCTTTACGGAGCAGTTTCCGAACGTTGCGGTGTACCGCGGCGAGGTGACGGCGGCGAAGTGGCTGGCCGGCTCGCACGACGCTCTGCCAAACCGTGAGGCTGCGCTGGAAGAGTTGATGTTGTTATGGCTGGCCAACAGCAACCCGGCGTTCACACCGTTTCGTGAGTTGTTCGAAGACACTGGCCTGGAAGCCGCGGTGCCCGTGTACAAGGCGGTCACAGGGGCGTTGCCGAGCTATTTCGAGACGCGGCCGAAGCTGTCGCCGGAGGTCGGCACGCTGCTGGATGCGCTGCTTGCGCCGATCACAGCCTCGCCCGATTCGCTGACCGGACAACTGGAGTACATCCGCACGCACTGGACCGAGCAATTGGGCGGCCGGCTGAAGAGCACGCTGCTCGCGATCGACACCTTGCGCGAAGAAGAGATCGCCATCTGGCGGATGTTCAATCCACCCGGGCCTGACCGTCACCGGCATGGTGCATTCGGCACGGCCAAAGAGGGATTTGTCGGCGATGAGTACGTTGGCTTCGGCGAATACGAGGATGAGGAGATCACGCTGCCGGATGGCACCCGCGTGCGGCGCCGCCGTTACGCGCAGGACTACCAGGCGCCGTTGAACGAGTACGAGGCGTTCTCCGCCGACCAAGCGTGGATGCCGAATGTGGTGCTCCTGGCCAAGAGCACGTATGTATGGCTGGAGCAGCTGTCGCAGAAGTACGGCCGGCACATTTACCGGCTCGACCATGTGCCGGACGAAGAGCTGCAACTCATGGCACGCCGCGGCATCACGGGCCTTTGGCTGATCGGCCTTTGGGAGCGCTCGGTTGCGAGCAAGACCATCAAGCACCTGCGCGGCGCATATGACGCCGTGGCTTCGGCGTATTCGCTCAAGGACTACCAGATTGCCGAGGACCTGGGCGGCAACGAGGCGTACACGCAGCTGCGCGACCGTGCGGCGCGTTACAGCCTGCGGCTGGCGAGCGACATGGTTCCGAACCACATGGGTATCGATTCACCCTGGGTGGTTGAGCATCCGGACTGGTTTCTCTACCGGTGGGAATCGCCATACCCGGTCTACAGCTTCAACGGCCCGGACCTGTCCAGCGACTCGCGTGTCGAGATCAAAATCGAGGATCACTACTACGACCAGACGGACGCTGCGGTCGTCTTCCGGCTGCACCATCGTGCGGACGGCGCCACGCGCTACATGTACCACGGCAACGATGGCACGACGTTTGCGTGGAACGACACGGCGCAGCTGAACTACTCCCGCGCTGACGTGCGTGAGCACGTGATGCAGGTGATCCTGCACGTGGCGCGCATGTTCCCGATCATCCGTTTCGATGCCGCGATGGTGCTGGCGAAGCGCCATGTGCAGCGGCTTTGGTTTCCGCTGCCAGGCGCGGGCGGATCGATCCCGTCGCGCGCGGAAGATGCGATCAGCGATGAGGAGTTCAACGCGCTCATGCCCGCCGAGTTCTGGCGCGAGGTGGTGGACCGTGTTGCGGTCGAGGTGCCGGGAACGCTTTTGCTGGCGGAGGCGTTCTGGCTTCTGGAGGGCTACTTCGTTCGCACGCTGGGCATGCATCGCGTGTACAACTCCGCGTTCATGGTCATGCTGCGCGATGAGGACAATGCGAAGTACCGCAGCTATCTCAAAAAGACGCTGGAGTTCGACCCGGACATCATGAAGCGCTATGTGAACTTCATGTCGAATCCGGACGAGAAGACGGCCATCGCGCAGTTCGGCACCGGCGATAAGTACTTCGGGGTTTCGACGCTGCTGGCGACGCTGCCCGGTTTGCCGATGTTTGGCCACGGCCAGATCGAAGGCTTCACCGAGCAGTACGGCATGGAGTACAAGGCCGCAAAGATGCAGGAATGGCCGAACGAGGGGCTGATCTCGCGCTTCGAGCATGAGGTTGCGCCGCTCCTGCGCAACCGCAAAATTTTTGCGGAATCCGCGAACTTCGTCCTGTACGACTTCTGGAAGGGCGGCGGTGAGGTCGACGAAAACGTATTCGCGTACTCCAACAACTACTACGGCGAGCGTTCGCTGATTCTCTACAACAACACATACCCGTCCACGCGTGGAACGATCCACACGTCCGCTGCGTACATGGACAAGGGCTCAGGCGAGCTGCGCCAGCGCGCCATTGCGGACGGGCTTGGTCTGCCATACGACGGTGAGTTATTCGTGGCGTACCGCGACGTGACCAGCAACCTGGAATACCTGCGGCGTGCGACGGAGATGCACCACAACGGTCTGACCTTCGATCTGCGTGGCTTTCAATACATTGTGCTGCTGAACTTCCGCGAGCTGCGCGCATCCGCGGAGAAGCCGTGGGATCAGTTGCACGACCTGCTGCGCGGCGCGGGTGTGTACTCGCTGGATGAAGCGATCAATCGGCTGCGGCTGCGGCCCGTGCACGACGCGCTGCGACTGACCATTCAAGAGGCGAAGCTGCCGCTTGCGCCGGAGGAGGCAAAGAACTCCGGTAAAGGGCCGACGTTCGACAGCGTGCTTGCCGAGCATGCAACTGGTTTTCTGAATTCGGCCAAGGATTTTCTGGCAGAGTCGGGCATTCACCTGAAGGCGGGCCGGAACAAAGAGGACACAAATGCCGAGGCGAGCGCATCGGGAGGTCCGGCAACGCCAGCTGCTGACGGTACACCGGCCATTGTGAAGCAGGTTGACAGCGTCGCCGAGGCGGCTGCGACTGCCGCGGCGGAACACGACGAGGCGGGCTTGCTCCAGGTGTTCGAGAGCGTGGCGCACGAGGCACGCGCTGTCGTGCACGGTATGGCCGCGGCGATCGATCACCTGTTGCATCACGAGCCTGGAAAGACACACGGCGAGAGCAAGTCGGCAGGGCCATCCCCAACTACGGAAGCGCAGACGAAGGCTGCGCCAGCCGTCGTACCGGCCAGCCGGCAAGGCGAGGGCGAGGCGATTTTGCAGGCAGCCGCAGCCAAGGTGGGCTTGCCTGAACCTTCGCTTGAGACGGCATTTGAGACGAACCTAAGGCTGAATCTGTC
>CAXUEG010000075.1:6717-10968 GCA_964249935.1 uncultured Terriglobus sp. | reverse complement strand
ATGCGGCGCGGCGCTTTCTGCGTGAGAAGTTCCTGCGGGTCGAGACGGCGATCAGCGGGGCGAACTTTCTGATCGCGGAAACCGGTGGCGTTTGCGTGGTGGAGAGCGAGGGCAACGGGCGCATGTGCCTGACGTTGCCGAAGACGCTGATCACGCTGGCTGGTATCGACAAAGTGGTGCCGCGCTTTCAGGATTTGGAAGTGCTGTTGCAGACGCTTCCGCGTAGTGCCACGGGGGAACGCATGAACCCGTACAACAGCGTGTGGACGGGCGTGGGCAAGGGCTACGCCGCGGACGATGGGCCGGATGAGTTTCACGTGGTGCTGCTGGATAACGGGCGCACGGAGGTGCTGGCCGATCCAAAGGGGCGGCAGACGCTGCACTGCATCCGCTGCGGGGCGTGCCAGAATGCATGCCCGGTGTACCGCGAGACGGGCGGGCATGCGTATGGCAGCGTGTATGCGGGACCGATCGGGGCGATCCTGACGCCGCAACTGCTGGGCATGCACTACGCGCAGTCGCTGCCCTTTGCCAGCAGCCTGTGCGGCGCGTGCTACGAGGTGTGCCCGGTCAAGATCAACATCCCGGAGGTGCTGGTGCACCTGCGCGGGCGCGTGGTCGAGGAGCAGACCAGCGGGCTGAAGGTGCTTGTGAACCCAGAGGCGATGGCCATGAAGGCGGCGGGAGCGATCTTCCGCAGCGAGCGGCGCTTTCGCGCGGCGCAGCGGCTGGGAAGGATGGCGGAGGCTCCGCTGGAGCGCAGGGACGGCGCGGGCGAGAGGTGGGTGGGTTGGCTGCCGGGCATGCTGGGCGGATGGACGAGCGTTCGCGATCTGCGCGCGATGCCGAAGCAGAGCTTTCGCGAGTGGTGGGAAGAGCGTGCGCGCGGGACGGAGAAGCGCGATGCCTGAAAGGGTCGCGATCCCGGCGCGCGAGGCGATCCTGGGGCGCGTGCGCGGCATTTTGGGCGATGCGCGGGATGCGGATGCCGTAACCGCGGAGTGGTCTGCGCTGCCACGCGCGTACAACGTGAGCAGTGCTGCGGATCGAGCTGCGATGCTGCACCGGTTGATCGATCGGCTGCACGATTACGACGCGCAGGTCTACCAGATCGGGTCGGAGGAAATTGCGGGCACCGTTCGTGGCATTGTGATGGCACTGGGATTGGTGGAGGTGCTGGTGCCGTCGGGGCTTCCGCCGGAGTGGCTGCCGCATGGCGTGAGCTACGTGGAAGACCGCGGCTTTCCGCCGCACGAACTGGACCGGTTCACCGCCGTCTTGACCGCGTCGACGCTGGCGATCGCGGAGACGGGAACGCTCGTGCTGCAGAATCTGCCGGGGCAGGGGCGTAGGGCGGTGTCGCTGGTGCCGGATGTGCACCTGTGCGTGGTCCGCGAGAGCGATGTGGTGGCGACGGTACCCGAGGCGATGCGGCGGTTGCAGGTGACGGCCGAGTTGCCGACAACGTTCATCAGCGGGCCCTCGGCGACGGCGGACATCGAGATGACGCGTATCAAGGGCGTGCATGGACCGCGATTCCTGCACGTGTTGCTGGTGCGGTAGCGCCCAAGGACTTGCCCGATGTGGTGCTTTCGATAGAGAGTTAGTTTCACCCCTGAATCGTGCGCGGCGACGCGTGCCGAAAGACGAATCCCCAATGAGCACTACACCCGCCGCCGATCCGCAGCAGCAACAGGAACGCATCTTTGCCGCACTGGACGGCTTTCGCATTGAGGTGCCCTCGTGGGGATTCGCGAATACCGGCACGCGCTTCGGCAAGTTCATCCAGGCGGGCGCGGCGACTTGCATTGCGGAGAAGTTCGCCGATGCGGGTGAGGTGAACCGGTTAACCGGCGGCTGCCCTACCGTGGCGCTGCATGTGTTGTGGGACTTGCCCAACGGCACGGCCGACGTGGAGACGATTCGCTCGCTGGAGGCGGCGAACGGTGTCAAAGCCGGCTCGATCAACCCGAATCTGTTTCAGTCGCAGGAATACAAGTTTGGGTCGATCGCAAACCCGGATGCCGGTGTGCGCAGGGCCGCGCTGGAACATCTGCTGGAGTCGGTGGAGATCGGCAAGGCGCTGGGATCGCGCGATGTTTCGCTTTGGATCGCGGATGGATCGAACTACCCCGGCACGCAGTCGATACGTCGACGCATCAGCTGGATGGAAGAGGTGCTGCGGGCGACGCACGACGCGATGGACGAGTCGCAGCGCATGCTGGTGGAGTACAAGCCGTTTGAGCCGGCTTTCTATCACACGGACATTGCCGACTGGGGCATGGCGCTGCACCTGGCGCGGGTGGCCGGGCCGCGTGCGAAGGTGCTGGTCGATACGGGTCATCACTACCCGGGCACGAACATTGAGCAGATTGTGGCGTGGCTGCTGCACACCGAGTCGCTGGGCGGTTTTCATTTTAATGACCGGAAGTATGCCGATGACGACCTGACGCTCGGGTCGATCGATCCGTACCAGCTATTCCGCATCTTCCATGAGACTGTGAGCGCCGAAGCCGCGAGTGGGAGCGCGACGACCGACGGCATTGCCTACATGATCGACCAGAGCCATAACTTGAAGGGGAAGATGGAAGCGATGGTGCAGTCGGTGGTGACGGCGCAGGAGCTATTCGCGCGCGCCGCACTGGTGGATCAGGAAGTGCTTGCGAGGCTGCAGGACGAGTGCCGCCTGGTCGAAGCCGAGGAACTCTTCCGGGGCTGCTTCTGGACGGATGTGCGGCGGATGGTCTGGGCGTGGCGTGAGGCTCGGGGACTTCCTGCCGATCCATTGCAGGAGTTGCGCACCTGTGGATACGTGGAGCGCATCAGCCGCGAACGTGGACCTCGCAATCAGAGCTCCGGCGGAAGCTACGCGTAATTGCAAGCCGGGCACAGACGAGTCCGCACGTGTTTCAATAGCGAAACCGGCGTTCTCTCACTTACCGCCGCGGCAAGGTGGTGAACGTGGCGAAGAACACGAAGCGGCTGTACCTGATCCCTGTCTTGAGTAAGGCGCTCGACATTCTTGAGTTGCTGCAGACGGAGAACCAGCCGATGTCGCTGGAGGGGATTCATCGCAGCACGCGTGTGTCGAAGACCACGGTGTACCGGGTGCTAAAGACGCTGGTACATCGCGGGTACCTGGCGCAGGCGCCAGACGGCAGCTACCGCCACGTGGCGCGGCCGAAAAAGCTGCGGTTTGGCTTTGCGGGGCAAAGTGCAGACATGCCCTTTAGCCAGGAGGTGAGCCGCAGCCTGCATGAAGCTGCTGCGGCGGCAGGCGTGGACATTGTGGAGCTGGACAATCAGTACGACGCGCCCACGGCGGTGCGCAATGCGGAGCAGTTTGTCGAGGACCGCGTGGACCTGGTGATTGAGTTCAACGTGGAGCAGCAGGTGGCGCCCGTCATCGGTGACAAGATTGCGGCGGCCGGTATCCCGCTGATCGCGATCGACATTCCGCACCCGAACGCGACCTATTTCGGCGTGGACAACTACCGCGTCGGTGTGGAGGCTGGAGAGGTGCTGGCCGCGCACGCGCAGCATCAGTGGGGCGGGCAGGCGGACTGGGTGATCGGCCTGGACTTGCCTGAAGCCGGCCTGCTGGTGCAGAGCCGCGTCTCTGGCGCGTTCGATGCGGTGCGGGGCGCGTTGCCAGAGTTGCCGGTGGAGTCCTATGTCCGCATGGACGGGCGTGGGTTGCGCGAGCGCAGCGCGAAGCTGGTGAGCGACTTTCTACAGCGGCACCCGAAAGATAAGCGCATCTTGATCGCGGCCGCAACGGACACCAGCGCGCTGGGCGCGGTCGACGCAGCGCGCCTGCAGCGGCGGCAGCGGCACGTGGCGGTGGTTGGGCAGGATTGTATTGAAGACGCGCTGAAGGAGATGCACGCGCCCGGATCGCCGCTGATCGCGTCGGTGTCGCACGAGGTGGGCAGCTATGGCCCGAGCCTGATGCAGCTTGGCCTGGCGCTGCTGAAGGGGCAGACCGTGCCGCCTTACAACTACGTGGCGCACCGTCTGGTCCGCGCCACGGCGACACCAGCGGTGTAGCGGTTTACTCTGCGTTTACAGAGCCTTGCCAGGCTTAGCCAGAAGGAGTTTTTATGGACCGCAGACGCTTTCTCGCCAACGCCGCTGGCGCCCTTGCAACCGCAGCGGGAGCAGCCGGGCTTCCTGCCGCGGCGTTCGCGCAAGTACCTGCCTACGGTGGACCGGCAAAGCCCGAAGCCGCAGGCGACTTCGACTTTATCT
>CAXUEG010000075.1:673-6707 GCA_964249935.1 uncultured Terriglobus sp. | reverse complement strand
AACGCGGCGAAGGGCTGCGGCATGGCGTTTCGGTCGATGCGTCAGATACCGCACGTGGACTTCGCGATCCAGGGTGGCGACCATGTATTCGACACGCTGGCGGTGCCGAAGCAGCGCTCGCTGGCGCTTTGGGAGATGTACGACCAGACACAGCAGGACCTGAGCCTGAAGGTGTACCACACCCTTGGCAACCACGATGTGCTTGGGCTGCGACCGGCCAGCGGCGTCGACCCGGGCGATCCGGCGTATGGGAAGAAGTATTACGTTGATCACATCGGCAAGACGTTCTACAGCTTCGATCACAAGGGCACGCATTTCATCGTGCTCGATTCGGTGCAGATGACGGCCGATCGCGACTATGAAGGCCGCATCGATGCGGCGCAGTTGCAGTGGCTGCGATCTGACCTGGCCGGTCTGCCCGCGGGTGCGCCGGTGATCGTGGTCACGCATATTCCGTTAGTGACCGCTGTGGAGGCCTACCTGCCTCGCGAAAGCGCGCCGCGACCGCACTACCAGATCGCCGTGGGTAACTCGGCGGAGGTGCTGCCGCTGTTCAACGGGCGCAACGTGATCGCGGTGTTGCAGGGGCATACCCACATTCAAGAGCGCGTGGAATGGCGTGGCGTGCCATACATCACGGGCGGCGCCGTGAGCGGCAACTGGTGGCGCGGCACACGGCTGGGAACGCATGAGGGCTACATGATTGTGTCGGTGCGTAGCGGCCGAGTGCAGACGGGCTATGTGACGTATGGTTTCCAGAGCATCGACCCGCAGAACACCTGAGTGCGTCTGAACGCTGGCAGCCGTGTTCGGACCCGCGCCGCATCGCTGATTTCAGCTGAGGAACATTTGCCGTATTGGTCTCCGCTGTGGAATGATGATCGGCGGCGTTCCTTCACGAGGGTTCCATGGCGGCAAATGCAGTAGAAGCGGCAGGCGGCAAGCTGAAGTTTTTGGAGGACAAGTGGGACGAGGCTGTTGCCTCGACGCTGGATGGGCCGGAACTGCTGCGGTATCGCTCCAACCTGCTGGGCAGCGACCTGCGCATCACGAACTTTGGCGGCGGAAATACCTCAAGCAAGCTGAGCGAGGTCGATCCGGTCTCTGGTGATGTGGTGCAGGTATTGTGGGTGAAAGGCTCGGGCGGCGACCTGGGTTCGATCAAGCGCGCGGGCTTTGCGACGCTGTACCTGGATCGGTTGCTGGCGCTGGAGAAGCAGTACAGGGGCGTGAGCGAAGAAGACGCGATGGTCGCGCTGTACCCGCTGGTCACGTTTCACAACAATCCAACAGCCGCTTCGATCGACACGCCGCTGCACGGATTTCTGCCGTTTCCGCATGTCGATCACCTGCACCCGGACTGGGGGATCGCGCTGGCCGCGAGTGCCAACGGCAAGCAGAAGATGGACGAGTTCAATGCGGAGTTCGGGCATACGCTGGCATGGCTGCCGTGGCAGCGGCCGGGCTTTGAGCTTGGCATGATGCTGCGCAAGATCGTGCAAGAGACGCCCGGCTGTGACGGCGTGGTGCTGGGCGGCCACGGCTTGTTTACCTGGGGTAACACGCAGTGCGAGAGCTACCGGAACACGATCACGATCATCGATGGGATCGGGCAATTCATTGAGCGGCACGGCCTGCGCGAAGGCCACAAGGTGTTTGGCGGGGCAAAGCACCAGCCCCATGTGGAACGCGCAAAGGTTGCGGCCGAGGTCATGCCAACGCTGCGCGGTGCGGTGGGCCGGAAGCAGCGCTCCATTGGCAGCTTTACAGATGCAGCGAACGTGCTGGAGTTTGTGAACAGCGAGAATGCCGAAAAGCTGGCGCACCTGGGGACGAGCTGCCCGGATCACTTTATTCGGACCAAGATCCGGCCAATGTTTCTGAGGTGGGATCCGGCGGGCGACGCGAAGGAGATTCCAGCGCTGATCGAGCAGGCGCTTGAAACCTACCGCGCGGAGTACGCCGAGTACTACACGAAGCATGCTGTGGCGGATTCGCCCAAGCAGCGCGATGCGAGCCCGACGGTGGTGCTGTTGCCGGGTGTGGGCATGTTCACCTTTGGCAAGAACAAGACCGAAGCGCGGCTGACGGGTGAGTTTTACATCAACGCAATCGGTGTGATGCAGGGTGCGGGTGCGCTGGGTGGTGGCGTGAAATGCGAGGACATTCCGCAGGCCGGGCCCGCGGCGAGCGCGGACCAGTTCACGGTGTACGACAACTACGTTGCGCTGCCGCCGAGCGAGGCCTTCCGGATTGAGTACTGGGCGCTGGAAGAGGCGAAGATTCGCCGGCAGCCGCCGGAGAAGCAGCTGAGCCGCCGTGTCGCGCTGATTGTGGGCGGAGGTTCGGGCATTGGCCACCAGACCGCGCTGATTGCTGCCGAGCGCGGTGCGCACGTGATGATTGCGGACCGCGACGTTCCAGGTGCGGAGAAAGCGGCGGCGGAGTGCGCCGTGATCGCGGGCAAAGAGGCAGTCGGCTTCACGGGCATCGACATCACGAAGCGTGACACGATCAAGGCTGCGCTGGACGCAACGGTTCAGAAGTTCGGCGGCATCGACATGTTGATCAACACGGCAGCGATCTTTCCGTCTACGCCGTCGGGCGTGATCGATGACGGTCTGTGGGCGACGACGTTGGAGATCAACGTGACCGCAAACTGGAAGCTCGCCGATGAGGCGAACACATTTTTCAAGAGGCAGGGTCTGGACGGTTCGGTGGTGCTGACCAGTTCGGCGAACGCCGTGGTCGCGAAGCGCGGGTCGGAGGCGTATGACGTGTCGAAAGCCGCGCTGAGCCATCTCGTTCGCGAGCTTGCCGTGGGCATGGCGCCACTGGTGCGCGTGAACGGTGTGTCGCCTGCAACTGTGGTGAAAGGATCGACGATGTTTCCGCGCGACCGTGTGAAGGCGTCGCTCGAAAAGTACAAGATTCCGTTTGAGGAGTCCGCGACCGACGACGAGCTGCGTGATGCCTTGGCGGCGTTCTACGCGCAGCGCACGCTGACGCACGTGCCGATCGATCCGAAGGACAACGCCGAGGCGATCCTGTTTCTTGCCGGACCGCAGGCGCGCGTGACGACCGGGCACATCATTCCCGTGGATGGCGGTCTGGTAGAGGCTTACCTGCGCTAACGATGCTTGCGACGCAATCGAAGCCACACAGCGAAGCCCGTGCACCGCGAGATGCACGGGCCCTGGTCGCTGTGGATTTGGGTGCGGAAAGCTGTCGCGTGAGCCTGCTGCGCTGGGTCGATGGTTTGCCGCGGCACACGCTGGTGCACCGCATCGCGAGCGGTCCGGTCCTGCGCGCGGCCGGTCTGCACTGGCCGCTGGAGCAGATCGTCGCCGGTATGGAAGAAGGTCTGCGCAAGGCCGCTGAGCTTGCGCCGGAGGGCATTCGCAGCATTGCGGTAGATGGCTGGGCGGTGGACTACGTCCGGTTGAACGATGCAGGTGAGCCGATCGCCGAACCGTTCTGCTACCGGGATGTGCGCAACGAGCGCGCGGAGCGGGAGTTGCATTCGCGCGTGAGCCCGCAGCGCATGCGCGAGATCACTGCAATTCAACAGATGCCATTGAACACGCTCTACCAGCTGTATGCGGACAAGCTGGCCGGTTTGCCGCCGCAGCGTTGGCTCAACCTGCCGGAGTACCTGCTGGCGCGGTGGGGCGCGGAGCCCGTGGCCGAATTCACCAACGCCACGCATACGCAGCTGGTTGAAACGCACTCGCACCAGTGGAGCCGCGAGATCTTTCGCGAGGCCGGGCTGGCTATTGAATGTGCGCCTCGAATCGTGCCGCCGGGAACATTGTTAGGCAAGCTGCACGGTTCACTGGCGTCGCTGCCCGCCTACGCCGATACGGAGCTGATTGCGCCTGCCTGCCACGACACGGCGAGTGCGATTGCCGGCATCGCGGCAGAGGGCGAGAACTGGGCATACATCTCGAGCGGCACCTGGTCGCTGGTGGGCACGCTGACGCTGGAGGCGGTGAACGGGCCGACCGCGCGCGCTGAGAACTTTACCAACCTGGGCGGCGTGGGCGGCACCAACTGCTTTCATAAGAACGTGAATGGCATGTGGCTGCTGAAGCAGTGTCAGGGAGCGTGGGCGGGGCAGGGTTACACAGCGGAGATTTCCGAACTGTTGGCCGCTGCCGAACAGCAGCCCACGCCTGCCACGCTGCTGCATGTGGACGATCCCGACCTGATGCGGATGGGGGAAATGCCGCGGCGCATCAACCGGCAGCTTGCCGCACGCGGCGCGGTGCCGCTGCCGGAGACGCCGGAGAGCGCGGCAGCGATGACGTCGCTGATTCTGCATTCGCTCGCGGCAAGCTATGCCGAGGTGTTGCGCATCGTCGCGAGAGAGACGGGGAAGAACCTGCAGCGCATCTTCATCGTGGGCGGCGGCTGCCAGAACCAGCTGTTGAATCGGCTTACGGCAGAAGCCACCGGCATGCAGGTGTGCTGTGGGTCGCCGGAGTCGAGCACAGTTGGCAACTTTGCCGTGCAGCTTGCCACGCTTGAGGGCGGAGCGAGCGGGTCGTCGCTGGGGTTTCGCGACGCGGTATACCAGTGGGCGTTGCAACTCCTATAGTTGCTACGTTGTGCGTTGGACCGTTGCTGTTGTCTTGAGATCAGGTATTGCGGAGAGAGCCGATGAATGAGATGACACGTCGCCGTATGCTGCAGGCGAGCCCCTTTGCCGCCGCTGCGGCGCTCACGGCGGCCAAGCGACAGATTGTGGGTGCTCAGGTGAATCACGATGCCGTGCTATCGCCGGCGCATGTGGGCAAGGGCACGCCGATGCTGTTCGATGTGCGGCAGTTTGGAGCCACCGGCGATGGCAAGACGCTCGACACGCAGGCTGTGAACGCCGCGATCGACGCCGCGGCGAAGGCAGGCGGCGGGACTGTGGTTTTCCCAGCGGGCCAATACCTGTGCTTCTCAATCCACCTGCAAAGCTATGTGGACCTGTGGCTGTCGCAGGGTGCGACGATCATTGCGGCGGACTCGCCCAAGCCCGGCGAGACTACCGGCTACAACGGAAGCGCGTATGACGCGGCGGAGCCGAAGACAAGCTACGACGCGTACCAGGACTACGGCCACAACCACTGGCATAACTCGCTGTTGTGGGGCGAGACCCTGCACGACTTCGGCATCTTCGGCAACGGCCTGATCTGGGGGCGCGGTCTTTCGAACGGACGCCGCCGTACGGACCTGGGCTTCAGCTTCGTCGCGGAACAGGCGGGTGTGGGTAACAAGGCCATTGCGCTGAAGAACTGCCGCAACGTGACCTTTCGTGATTTCAGCATCCTGAAGGGCGGGCACTTCGGCTTTCTGCTCACGGGTGTCGATAACTGCACCATCGACAACGTCAAGATCGACACGGACCGCGACGGCATCGACATCGATTGCTGCCAGAACGTGCGCGTAAGTAACTGCACGGTGAACTCGCCGTGGGACGACGGCATCTGCCCGAAGTCGAGCTTCGCGCTGGGTTACGCGCGGCCCACACGCAATGTGACGATCACCAACTGCTGGGTGACGGGATGTTATGAGCTGGGCAGTGTGCTCGATGGAACGTTCAAGAAGTTCACGGAAGCGCCGCAGGGCCAGCATGACATCGGCGTGCCGCACACGGGCCGCATCAAGTGCGGCACAGAATCGAATGGCGGTTTTATCAACATTACCGTGTCGAACTGCGTGTTCGAGGGCTGCCAGGGTTATGCGCTGGAGAGTGTGGACGGAGCGTTGATGGAGGACATCGCCATTACGAATACGACCATGCGCGACTGCGTGTCTGCGCCGATCTTTGTGCGGCTTGGTGCGCGTCTGCGCGGGCCCAAGGAGAGCACGAAGGTGGGCACCGCGGCGCGCATCCTGTTTTCGAATATCGAGAGCTATAACTCCGCATCGCAGATTGCCTCGATTCTTAGCGGCGTTCCTGGTCACGCCATCGAAGATGTGAAGCTGAATGACATTTACGTGCATAACGAGGGTGGCGGCACGGACGCGGACAAGGCGATCC
>CAXUEG010000075.1:0-663 GCA_964249935.1 uncultured Terriglobus sp. | reverse complement strand
AACCGGGGATGTTCGGCCGCATTCCGGCGACCGGGTTCTTTCTGCGCCACGTTCGCAACATAGAGATGAGTCACATTGAGGTGCGCACCGCGGCGCCGGATGCGCGGTCGCCGTTCTATCTGCTTGACGTGGAGCGCGCGGACTTCTTTGCTTTGAACGCGCCGCGTGTGCAAGGTCAGCCGCTGTTCCAGTTGCACAACGTCCGCGACCTGCGGCTGGGTTGGACGCGCGGCGTTGCCGATGCGAACCTGGAGCGCGCCGATGCGCAGACGCTTGGGTGAGCAAAAAGTTCCTAGATGGGCTGCTTACGGCACATCTAAGACTGTGCCCTTCCGGCCCTGCATCGCCCGGCTGAAAAGGGCGGCACTGCTCACGGCTTCGATTACGCTCAGCACGTTGATCGACGCGCAGACTGCGAACCTGCACGCCACCTTTCTGAACCCGCCGGACGATGCGAAGCCGATGGTGCGCTGGTGGTGGTTCGGTCCAGCCGTCACGCCCGAGGAGATCCGCAAGGAGATCGACGAGATGCATGCGGGCGGATTTGGCGGCTTCGAGCTTGCGAGCGTATATCCGCTTGCGGTCGATGATCCCGCGAAGGGGATCAAGAACCTTCGTTACACCTCGCCGGAGATGGTCGAAATGCTGCGGGTGGCGCAGCAG
>CAXUEG010000074.1:9265-10977 GCA_964249935.1 uncultured Terriglobus sp. | reverse complement strand
CGCTCCGTTCCCAGCCACACCGCCAACAGTACGGTCATGGTTTGCAGTACATGCTCCATGCCCATCACCACCATGCCCGCCAACGGCGTGCAGCAAACGACAGCCGTTGCGACAAGAAAGCCAACCCACGCCGGAGCACGCGGTACGCACGCATGAACGGCATAGCAAGCTACGAGCGTCACGCCTAATGCGATTGCAACATTCAGCAGAACGGGAGTCACTAAGTGTGCACCGGCTATCACATCGCACAGGGCCAGCAGCAGCGTCCACCCGGGTGAGGACGATGCACTTGCAAAGTGATCGGCAGAGATGCCCCACACATGCTGCTGCGCGAGTGTTCTGGCAAGGCTCAGGTGGATGTAAGTGTCGTCGAGAGGGTATAAAAATAGGCCGTGCAGCTGATGCTGGATCTGCGTATACGTCGCCGCAGACACCAGGGCACAAAACACCCACGCCGCAACTGCCGAACCGTACCAACGCAGAGGTAACTGTAGAAACCGCACCTGTCGGGTGCTCACTTCTTCCAGTCCTCCATCATCTTGCGAAAGTCTTTAAACAGGTAATGCGAGTCGTGTGGACCGGGGCTCGCCTCGGGGTGATATTGCACGCTGAATAACGGGTGCTCCTTGTGTTTCAGGCCGGCCACGGTCTGGTCGTTCAGGTTGACGTGCGTCACCTCGACGGAACCGGCTTCAAGCGTCTCGGGGTCCACTGCGTAGTTGTGATTTTGCGAAGTGATTTCGACCTTGCCCGTTTCCAGATTCTTGATCGGGTGATTCGCGCCGTGATGTCCGAACTTGAGTTTGTAGGTTTTGCCGCCAAGCGCCAGGCCGAAGATCTGATGTCCCAGGCAGATGCCAAATAGCGGCGTCTTGCCGGCCAGGTCGCGAACGTTCTGCTGGGCGTAGTCGAGTGGCTCCGGGTCGCCAGGGCCGTTGGAGAAGAACACGCCATCCGGGTTCATCGCGAGCACATCCGCGGCAGGCGTCTGCGCTGGTACCACCGTCACGCGGCAGTTCTCCCGCGTCAGCATGCGCAGTATGTTCTGCTTAATGCCGAAGTCGTACGCGACCACATGCATCTGCTTGCCGCCTTCCGCAAGCGCCGTCGGCAGCAGCTTATCGCCAGTCTCGTTGCGCGGATCGGTTGATGAAAACTCATACCGCTCTTTCGTCGACACCACACTTGCCAGGTCCGTGCCGTCCATCTTCTGAATTGCCCGCGCCTTCGTTACCAGCGCCTCGGCATCCTGCGATGCTGTGCTGATCACGCCGCGCATCACGCCATGGTTGCGCAGGTGCCGCACGATCGCCCGTGTGTCCACGTCTGCGATCACGGGCACGTCGTACTTTTCCAGGTACTCGTCCGTCACCTGCGTCGATCGCCAGTTCGAGGAGATCGGCGAGAACTCGCGCGTTACCAGACCTTCGATGTAGGGGCGTTTGCCCTCATCATCGCTCGGTGTGGTCCCATAGTTGCCGATCTGCGGATTGGTAAGAACAACGATCTGTCCGGCGTAGCTGGGATCGGTGAAGATCTCCTGGTACCCGGTCAATGCAGTGTTGAAGACTACCTCTCCTGACCGCTCGGCGGGCGCGCCAAAGCCTTGACCCCGGAAAATGCGCCCGTCTTCGAGCGCCAGAATGGCTTGCATTGCCTCTCCTGAAGGAGTGGATTCAATCGATTTTAGCAGTGCCGCCGGTCGCCGCCGA
>CAXUEG010000074.1:0-9255 GCA_964249935.1 uncultured Terriglobus sp. | reverse complement strand
CCGGTCTTCAGATCGAAGCCCCACGCGTGCCACGGGCAGACGATCTTGCCTTCCTCGATCCACCCTTCCGCCAGCGGCCCCGCGCGATGCGGACAAACGTTGTCCACGGCAGCCAGCGTGCCATCTGCGTTGGCCAGGCATACCGCTACGCCTTGCACGTCCAATTCCTTTGCCTGCCCTGCCGCGGGCGCCTCGCCTGCCGCGCACAGTCTTACCCAGTTCGCCATCCACAGTCCCCCTCCTTCAGGATGCCTCAATCCCGCACCCTGATGAGGCATGGAGGAGGCGGCTTACGATAGTTCCGATGGCAACCCCGCGCAAAGCACCACCGCGAACCGGCTCCGCACAACGCCCCGTCACGCCGGTCACCTATAACCGCAACGACCCCAACCACGTGCTGGTGGACCCACGCTGGCTCGCTCGAGTCTTCGGCTATACCGTTCTGGCCGCCTTCGTCTGCGCCTACCTGCTCATGTGCGCACTGTTCCGATTCGGCTCCTGGCAGTGGGTGTTGCATCCTACGCACAATGTCCTTAGCGGCACGGGCCTTCCAGGCGAACTCGTTCATTTCGCGCCGGACGCCAGCGGTACGCCGCAGCTGACGGGCGAGTGGATCGCAGTCGCGCCGCACTCGGATGCGACCGTCCTCTACCTGCGTCCTGGGGATGGACAGCTTGACTTTGCAGATGCGCCCCTGCTTCGCATGCTGCGCGATGACGGACTGAACGTCCTTGCTTTCGACTACCGGGGCTACGGACGTTCCGCGGCCAAGCCGCACCCGACGCAGGAGCGCATGCAACAGGATGCGGACGCGGCCTGGACCTACCTTACCGGCCTGCGTGGCATCCCCGCGGACCACATTCTGCTCTACGGCGCGGGCATCGGCTCAACGCTTGCGACAGACCTCGCCGCTTCTCATCCGCAGGCCGCAGGGCTCGTTCTAAGGAACGCTACAGCAGACGTGTTGGGTACCATGCGCCGTGAAAAGCGCGCACGCATGTTCCCGGTGACGTTGCTGCTCAAAGACCGCTTCGACTTGCACGCCTTGCAGCAAGTCACGACACCCAAGCTGCTCTGGGACATCGGCTCACAGCCAAATGATCCCGAGACGATTGCACGGGTCGCGGCCTACCGTCTCGCTGCCGATCCAAAGATGACCGTTACCCTCCCGCTGACCGACACTTCGCAGGAAGCCGCAAGCCTGAAACGCTTCCTTGACGAACGTACCGGCCTGTTACCGCCGATCGCGGTCATAGCAGCGCCTGTTCGCCCAGAAGACAGCATGAAGTGAAGGCCTCCGATGTTCCGGAGGCCTTACATAGAGGTGGGAAGTGTTGGTGCGGATAGGTGATGCCGGGGTCGAAGATGGGTAACTCCGGCGTTACTGCTGACTACATCGAGTATGACGCGGGTCTGACTGAAAGGTTGCGCTGCCAGAGAGCGACAGATTCCCAAAACGGCACACCTTGTACCTCGGTGAATAACCGGTAAAAGCTTACGTCTTTGCGCCTCCTCCAGACGGAGGAGAGATGCCTAAACCAGACGTAAGAACTTGTCGCTGGAGACGGGCGCACCCGGGAAAATCGTGCTCAGGTTGCGCACGCCTAAAGTGCGGGCACTCAACTCTCCCAGCACCTGGCGAAAATCGGTCGTCACCGCCAGATCGCGCCCCTCGTTCAGCTGTTCCGGCGCCAGTCCGGGCCACTTGCCATAGACCTGCCCACCGCGAACGCCGCCGCCCAGCACGAACATCACATTGCCGTGACCGTGATCGGTGCCGCCGGTGCCGTTCTGCTTGGCGGTTCGGCCGAACTCGCTCATCGTCACTAGCGTGATGTCGTCGGCGCCCTGCCCCATGTCTTGCCAGAACATGGCGATTGCCTCGGAAAACTCCTTCAACCGGTTCGCCAGGCGTCCCTGCGTTCCACCCTGGCCCTGGTGGGTGTCCCAATCTCCGATATCCGCAAACGCCGCTTCGACACCGAGATTTGCCTTCAGCAATTGCGCGATCTGCTTCATGCTGTTCGCAAATGGCGAGTTCGGGTACACAACGCCGTTTGCGGGCTGATAGTGCTTCGGGTCGGCGGACTTCAGCATCTTCACGGCTTCAAACGTCTCGCTTCCCTGCGCGTTCAGTATGCGATCCGCAGAGGTGCCGTACATCTGCTCAAAGGCATTGGAAACAGGGGCCGGCGTAGCACCACCCCCGCCACCCACGCTGAAGTCGTTCACGTTGCTGATGGCCACGGCCGGCATACGGCCCTGTAGTGTGCGCGGGACTTCCGCTCCCAAAGCGACCGCGCGAAAGGCCGTCGCATGGCTTACCGTCTCTGCCTGCAGCGCGCGATTGAGCCACCCGTCCTGGGTAGATTTCACGCCCGGCGTCCCGCTTTCCATGTAGTCCTGCGCGTCGAAGTGCGAGCGCGTGCTGTCGGGCGATCCGACGGCGTGGATCACCGCAAGGTGCCCCTGCCGGTACAGCGGCAGCAGCGGCGCCATTGCCGGATGCAGCCCGAAGCGGCCGTCCAGGTCGAGCACGTCCTTTTGCTGGATTGCGATGTTGGGCCGAAGCGCGTAGTAGTTCGGCTCCTGATACGGCACCACGATGTTCAGGCCATCCGCCGCGCCGCGCTGGAAGATGACGACCCGCTTCTTGCCGCTTGCTGCCGCGGCCGTCTGCTCGGCCATGACCGACCGCACCAGGAACGTCGGAATGCTGGACGTTCCAACCAGGGCAAGTGCACCGCCCTTCATGAACCCGCGACGTGAAAACTGCATAACCTTGCTCCTGTGTGATGGGCATGCTCTTGCACGCCAATGTTGTTACACCTGCAGCGTTCCCGGCTCTTGTAACGAGAGACTAGCGCCGCTGAAACTCCGGTGAGCCCAACAAAAGACCGAGCATCACCGCTCCCTGTTTGTCGACCGGCGGCGCGCTCGCCTTCACCGGTCCGGCATTGAAGTCACGCCGAACGTTTACATTCACGATCTGTTTACCGCCGGCTTTCGCATTCGCCTGCTGTTGCGCGGTCTGGCCGAAGTCGCGCATGGCTTGCTGCACCGCGGAGTCGTCGGTCTGGGAGAGCACTGCGTTACGTGTCTGCGCGCTCACAGCTTGCGGCAGAACCACTGTCTCCAGCGCCGCCTCTTTGCGCTGGGCGTCGTCGCTGGACGCAGCCGCGGCCGCCACACGCGCCGGCGCCCTCGCCAGCAGCGACGTGGTGTCCACCGTAGTCCCACCCACCTTGTTCGCGGCAAGCAGCAGCGCAAAGTTCATCCGGTTCACCAGCGCTGCCGAGTTGAGCCAGGTCTCCGCGTCCCACTTGTACCCGGTCGGCGGCTGGCAGCCGTACAGCGGCATGCCCAGACGCTCCAGCGATTGAGCCAGCGGTAGCGGGTTCTGCACGTCCGCGTTCGTCGCGCGCACCGACGAAATCACATACTCCAGCGGCGTTTTAATTTTGGCGTTCACCGTCGATGGCTGCAGGAACTCCGGTGAATGCACCATGGCCCGCAGAACCGCGTTGATGTCACCATTTGATGTCAAGAAAGTCTGTGCCATGCGATCGACCATCGGGGCGGGCGGATTGTCACTCACAAACCTCTGGGCCAATTCGAGCGAGATGAGGCGCGCCGTTGCCGGGCTGGTCGCCAGCATGTGCAGCACCTCTTCCCCCTCGCTCTCGCCCGAATCATTGATCTTTTTACCTAAGACCTGCTTCTCGCCCGGCTCGTGGCGACGATCGTTGTAGACGAATTCACCACCTTCGCCCGGCCGCTCAATGCCCCAACCTGTGAAAACCTTCGCGACCTCCGTCACGTCCCGTTGCGTGTAGCCGCCGTTCACACCCAGCGTGTGCAGCTCCATCAGCTCGCGGGCATAGTTCTCATTCAAACCCGCTGTGGGCTTTTTCGCATTCGGAGCATTTGAGTTTTTCGGCCGCCCGGCAGCGGGTGAATCCGGGCCGGTGCTCTGCGCATTATCCAGGTACAGGAGCATTGCGGGACTCTTCGCCGTCGCTTCCAGCAAATCCTCGAACCGGCCCAGCGCGTGCGTGCGGACCGTGTCTTCGTACTCGGGAAGCAGGGACGGCATGTTGCCGTCCTTCCGGATGTACACGTTGAAGTGGTTCAGCCAGAAATCGGTCATCACCGCTTCCAGCTGCCGGTCGCTGTAGATATCACGCAAGAGCCGCGTGCTGAACAGCTCACCGGAGATCATGCGGTTTGTTCCGGCCAGGGCGGACAGCGTCTCCTTCTGCAACGGCGTCATGCCATCGGCCAGCTTTGCGCCGTCACCCTTCACGCCTTTGCGCGCCGCGATCAACTCCGCCGGGCTCATGTGCAGCAAGCGCTGGTAGCGGTCCTGCGGCGGCAGCGTGAGCAGCGCATTGACCTGGTCCTGCGGCATCGCCGCCGTGGACTGCTCCAGGTTCGCAGGAGCTGCGTTCGCCTGCGCTTCGGCAGCGGCGGCCGCAGTCGTTCCTCCGCCGGCCAGCTCAGAACGCGTGCCCGTCTTTGCCATGCCGTCGCCCATTCCGTCGGCAGAGCCTTCCATCGCCGCAAAACCTTTCTGTACGTCCGCGGTCTCGGCGAACTGGTGCTAGCGGCAAAGTTCGCGGGAGCATACGTGCCATCCGACTGCAGAACTGGGGAGCCGGTGGTCGCCGAGGCCTGCGAAGCTCCCGCGCTTGCAGGATCCTTTCCCGCCTGCGTGGACCGCAATCCTGCCTGCGCCGCATTGCCGATGCCCTGTACCAACGCCGGACTTCCTGCCTGCGCCGCAGCGCCTTTTTCTTTGTTCTCGCGGCGCATCTGATAAAACTCGACCTGGTCCGCCATGATTGCGTGCAGTTCCGGGTCAGCCGGCAGGTAGCCGGTCTTGGCAGCGTTGCGCACCATGGACGGCGTTGGATAACGCGCAATCTGGTCGGCCTGGTTCAGTCGCATGGCCGGATATGCATTCAGCCGCTGCTCCAGCGCGCTGTCGTCGATGCGCTCGGGTTGCAGCTGCTGCTCAAACCAGGCGTATGCACCCTGTGCACGGACCCGGTCCAGATCGCCCGGACGCGCGCCGAAGGTGAAGCGGTCTACAAGCAGCGCCGCAGCATCGACCCGCACCACGGGGGCTGCAGCCGGCTTGCCCGCAGCTGCGGCGATCCATGGACTCAAAGTGAACGTAGCCGTGAGGCCAAGCGACACGACTGACTGGAACAACGAACGATGTTGCGTCATGCGTAAACTGCGTGCGCGGAGCGGCATGGTCCACCTGCGAGGCAAATGCCATCTCCAGCGTAGACCCAACGCCGCTCCCCTTGTTGCGTCGGGTTCGAACAGGCACTGTGATTCGGCGCACAAACGCCTCTTAGAAGGCGACAAGCTCCGCGACCGCCGCAAAGACGTCTTCCGCCTGCGGCAGAATCACGTCTTCCAGCACCGGCTGGTACGCCACAAAGGTGTCCATGGAGGCAAGCCGTCGCACAGGCGCATCCAGGTCGTGGAAAAGCTCCTCCGCGGCTCGCGCCGCAAGCTCCGCACCAAAACCCCAGCTCCGCATGTCCTCATGCGCGATCAGCAGGCGGTTCGTGCGGCGAACGCTCTCCGCGATCGCTTCGAAGTCGTACGGTGACAGACTGCGCAAATCGATGAGTTCTCTCGAAATGCCCCGCTCGCGCTCCAGCCGTTGTGCCGCCTGCAGCGCACGCGGCACCAGCGCACCATAGGTCACCAGCGTCACATCCGTTCCCTTGCGCAGCGTCTTGGCCTTGCCGAACGGGATCATGTACTCCGTCCCGGGATACGGAGCGCGACCGAACGCCTCGCGGTACAAGCGCTTGTGTTCCAGGAACAGCACCGGGTGGTCGCACCGGATTGCAGTGCGCAGCAGCCCTGCCGCGTCCAGCGCGTTGGACGGCATGATGACTCGCACGCCGGGCGTGTGGGTGAAAATGCTCTCGCCCGACTGTGAGTGGTAAATCGATCCGCCCGTCAGGTACCCACCGATCGGAACCCGCATCACCAGCGGCGAAGAGAAGAGACCGTTGGACCGCCAACGCATCACACTCAACTCATTACGCATCTGGTGCATAGCGGGCCAGATGTAATCAAAGAATTGAATCTCGACGACCGGTTTTAAGCCGCGTACCGCCATCCCGATCGCCCGGCCGGTAATGTTTGCTTCCGCAAGCGGCGAGTTGAACACCCGGTCCGACCCGAACTCCGTCTGCAGGCCGGCAGTCAGCTTGAAGACGCCGCCCTTACCCTTTAACGCACCCGACCTCAGGTGCTGGTCGCGGCTCGCATCCGCCACGTCTTCTCCGAAGATCACAATGCGCTCATCGCGTCGCATCTCATCGCGCAGAGTAGCGTTGATCAGGTCGGCCATGGTGCGCTCAGCTACGTTAGCGCTAACGGAAGGCTCCGTCGCAAATGCGGCTGCGCAAGGGTCCACATTCTCCGAATACACGTGCACCGGGATGGATTCGATCTTCGGAAGCGGTGCCGCAAGCGCCTCGTCGGCAGCCCGGCGAACCTCGTCGTCCACCTCCCGTTCCAGCGCGTTCACCTGCTCCTCGGTGAGCAGGCCCTCTTGAATGAGCCACGCCTGCATTCGTCCCAACGGATCTCGCAGTGCGTCCGCTTCCAACTCATCGGAGACGCGGTATTGCCGCTCATCATCGCTCTGGGAATGCGAATACGGCCGGATCACGTGTCCGTGTACCAGAGCCGGTCCCTTGCGCGCCCGGACGTAGGCAACCGCCTCCTGCATAGCGGCGAAGCTTGCCTGCGTGTCCGTACCGTCAATCTCCGCAAAGTGAAAATTGGGAAAATTCGCGATCAAGCGCGAGATGTTGCCGCCGGGCGTATTCGTCTCCACCGGCGTGGAGATTGCATAGCCGTTGTCTTCCACGAGGAACAGCACGGGAAGCTTGCCGTTGGAAGCTGAATTCAGCGCTTCCCAAAATTCGCCCTGGCTGGTGGAGCCTTCGCCGAGCGAGGTGTACACCACCTCGTCGCCGTGGAAGGCCACATCCTTCCAGGCGCGGTAGTCATTCGGCCCGTAGCTGCCCTGCGCGGCTTCAGAATGGGTTGCGAGATACTGGCCCGCTTCCGCGCAGCCCACCGCGTGAAGGCATTGCGTGGCCGTCGACGAAGACGGCGATACCAGGTTCAGCGCCTTACTCGTCCAGTGCGACGGCATTTGGCGCCCGCCGCTCTGCGGGTCAGTGCCGGCGCCCACTGCCTGCAGCAGCTGGTCCAGGACGCTCTGCCCCAACGCCAGGCACAGCGCGCGGTCGCGATAATACGGAAAAAACCAGTCATATCCAGGCTTCAGTGCGATGCCTGCCGCGGTCAACAGAGCCTCGTGACCCGCGCCGGAGATCTGGAAGAAGATTTTCTGCTGCTTTTTCAACAGCAACTCGCGGTCATCCGTGCGACGTGACAGGTACATCGTCCGGTAGAACCGTACCCATTGCTCGGGCGTGAGGGAGGCGATGCCGTTGCTGCTCCGGGTTACCGCGCCTGCCGCCTTGCCTGCCATTCCGACGCTCTCCTGCAACGGCTTGATTGTAAGGCAGCACCGGCCGGGGGCGCATCTACGAGCCGTCCTGTTGTCGATGGAGGAACAAACGCCGTGCCGCGCCCTTTGTTCCTGTGCTCACGATCCCCTGTCCTGCGCCGATACAAACTCTGTCCGGGAACAACGCACACCGCGTGAACCGGGCTATCTCGCTCTCTGAGGTCCAACACTGTGGCCGCGACCATGCCGTCCCTGCTCCGCTTCGCGCTTGTCCGAGGCGCCGTGTTCTTGTTCGGCAGCATGGCCCCGCAGGCAATGCCTGCGCAGCAGGAGCCGCTGCTCAGCCCGGCGGTCGCCGTCCACTACCTTGTCGTCTTTCACAGCGGCGTGCCGGCGGCGGATACCGTTGCGCGCATGCGCCAGTCGGGTGCCGCGCAGGTCACGGTCCATACCCACCTGGGCACCGCCGCGGTCAGCGGCTCCCCTGCCGCGATCCGGGCCATCGCGGCCGACCCCGCGGTTGCGCAGATCGTACCGGACCACGCGATCTATGCGCACCGGGTTCTCCGCGCGGCGAGCACTCCCGCAAAGGGCGACGGCTCAATTGTGGTGCGCCCGGCCTTGCCACCGCGGGCCGTCGCTATCGATCCACTTGCACCACCTACGGGCAGCAACGCCGGGAGTGCCACCAGCACGACTGGACCGGCGTCCTCCTCTTCCTCCTCTTCCTCCTCCTCGACCCCGTCCACCACCTCTGGCCCCACAAGCACGCCGGCACGGACCGACACCTTCTATCAGGGCTCGCCACAGGGGTGGGCGGTAAGGGCAGCTGGCGGGTACGGCGCGGGGGTGCTGGGCGGCACGATTGCGGGTCCCTGGAATCAAACATTGGGTGCCGGGGTACGGATCGCGGTGCTCGACAGCGGCGTTGACAGCACTCACCCCGACATTGCGCCCAACCTCGGCCTGAACCTTTCGGAGGTCGACCCCTCCGTTCAATCCAGCCCATGCGACGACGGCTCACCGCAGGATCAGCAGGGGCACGGCACCTGGGTCGCGTCGCTGGCTGCGGGTGCCATGGGCAGCAGCACCGGCCGTGTGGTCGGCGTTGCGCCCGCTGCGACTATCTTCAACATCAAGGTGCTGCAGCGCATGCCCGGTGCCGGCAGCACCGTTGCAGCGCAATGCCAGGCGGGCCAGGCCTCCGGCCTTGTGTCGTGGCTGCTCAAGGGCATTGACGACGCGGTTACTCAGCACGCCGACATCATCGTGCTCTCACTCGGCAGCATCGTCGACCTGTATACCGGTGACGGGGCAGGCTTGAAGTCCGCCTTCGACCAGGTCACGCACGCTGCGGCGAATGCCGGCGTCTTGATCGTTGCCGCTGCCGGTAATGACGGGTTCGACCTTAGTAATTCGCGCTACCTGGAGTTGCCGGCGCAGGCGCGCGACGTGCTTGCCGTGACTGCAACCACGAACCCGGATTGCGATGAAAACAACCTGACAGGTGCAATCTGCGCCGCAGGCCCGGTTACCCTGCCCTACTACGCAAACTTCGGCGCACCATTGCAGGCGGTCGCCGCGCCTGGCGGCAATTACCCGGTTGGCGGCGACGAAGCAATGTCCGGCTGGGTGCGTGGTGCCTGTTCCCGCGGCAAACCGGCCACTGCGGACGGCCTGCCAACGGATAGCGCCCATTCCTACGGCTGCTTCGACCTGGGGCACGCGCAGTA
>CAXUEG010000073.1:0-10985 GCA_964249935.1 uncultured Terriglobus sp. | reverse complement strand
GTGGCTTCCCGCAACCCAGGCCCGGTCAGCTTGCTGAAGTCCGTCGCGGGCAGCGAACCAAAGATGCGCTCCGGCGTAGGAGGCGTACCCGTCGTGTCCTTCGGGATCGCATCCATCAGCCGGAACACCTCATCGTCCGGCTGATCGTGGAAGTACTTCGTATCCGCGGTGTTGGGATAGATCGTCGTCGAACCGGTCATGTGCTGCTCGATCGCGGCCACCACATCCTGGCATACGCCCAGCGTGTAATAGCCGCCAAACGGCAGCGTGGGATGCGCCGTGTGCAGGTAGGCGTAGGCGCGCAGCAACGACCCGGTCAACCGCGTTACTTCCACCGCCTGCGCGCCGGTGTACTCGTGCGCGTCGCGCTTCAGCACCCAGGCCTGGTTCAATTGGTCGTTGGTCCGGAACTCCGCGCGTCCATCGATGCCGAAATAGAACGTCACATCGGCATTGATCTTCGGACCTCGCACCAGCCACTCGTACTCGGCATGCGAAACCGGGATCAGGTAGCGTCGCGATCCCTGCCACCAATGACTCGGCGGCACGCGCAGCCCTGTATCGAGCCAGAACGGCATTTCCACGTCCTGCCCCTTGTAATGAAAATGTCCGAAATTCGCGAAATACCGCGCATCGGCCACCGTCACGGTGTGCCCTGTCTGCTGCAGCGCCGTCACCAACTGTTCCGGCGCGTTCGCCGTGTGGCCACCCAGTTCCACCGTGAACGGCGCCGCGGCCGCACCCTGTCGCGGATGAAAGCCGTTTAGCGCAAGCCGGTTCAAAACCTCGGCCAGCCGCGCGCTCTCCGAGTGCGTCGGCGCGATGTCCGGATCGGCGCTGTCACCATGCACCACCTCGCGTCCAAGCGGCGCCACCAGATCCTGGTCGGTAAAGCCCGGCAGCGTCGAAGGCTTATCCAATGAGACTGTCTCCGCCGCGTCCAGCTTGTGCGCGCCCAACTGAACCTTCAGCACATCGCCGTCCGCTGGTGAAGCTCTTTTGAGCATGTCCTGGCCCGCATGGAGCGTGTCCGTCACGCGACGGATCGTCCATCCCGGAAAGCGATCCAATCCTTCCCAATCCTTGCCCAGCACAAGCTTGCGGAAGGTATCCAACAGCGCCGGCGTAAATACCAGCCCATTTTTCGATCCTTTGTCGATCTGCTGCAGGAACTGCTCGGTAAAACCCGGGTCCGCCGAAAGCTCACGCATCATCTGCGACAGCATCACCGTGTTCGGCGGCAGCACGCCCATGTCGCGCGCAATGCGCTCACTGGTGCCGGCACGATGAAAACATCCTGTCGCAAGCAGGAGCGGAGAAAGGCGAAGCAACTGCAGCACGCGGCGCATCACGGAGGTGTGATGCTCTCGATTCCATCAGCGAACACTGCTCCAACAACAAAGCCCAGCAGAAAACGCTGGGCTCTGCTTGCAAGCACATCACATCATGCCGCGTTCAGCTTCTTCAGTACAAGCTCGTTCAGCAGCGCTGGGTTCGCCTGGCCTTTGCTCAACCGCATCACCTGGCCTACGAAGAATGCGCTCACCGTTGTTTTCCCGCCCTTGAACTGCTCCACCTGCTTCGGGTTTGCCGCGATCACTTCAGCGATCATCGCCTCAATGGCGCCGGTATCGCTAATCTGCTGCGGCTTCTCTCGCTCGTAGACGGCTGCGAAGTCCTCGCCCTTTTCGAACGCGATGTCGAATAAACCCTTCAACTGCTTCGATGACAGCTTGCCATCTTCCAACAAGTCCGCCGCCTGCACCACGCCCGCCATGCTGACTGGCGAATGCTCCAACGTGAGCCCGGCCGCGTTGAGGCGTCCGAGCAACTCACCCAGCAGCAGGTTTGCCACGCGCTTCGGCGACTTCGCCGTCTTCGCTGCGGCCTCAAACGCATCGGCGAACGCGCGATCGTTCGTGATCGTCGCCGCATCCTGCTCGGTCAGCCCGTACTGCTCCTCGAGCCGCTTGCGGCGCGGCTCCGGCAGCTCCGGCATGGCTCTTAGGATGTCCTGCTTCCAAGCCGCATCCACGTGCAGCGCCGGCAGATCGGGCTCCGGGAAATACCGGTAGTCGTGCGCCTCTTCCTTGGAACGCATCGGGTACGTCCTGCCCTCGCCGGAGTTGTACAACCGTGATTCCTGCTTCACGCGCGCGCCGGTCTCGACGACTTCGATCTGCCGCTCCACCTCGTACTTGATCGCGTCGCGGATGAAGCGGAACGAGTTCACGTTCTTCACTTCCGCTTTGGTGCCGTACTCAGCAGCGCCCTTCAGCATTACGCTCACGTTGGCGTCGCAGCGCAGCGAACCCTCTTCCATGTTGCAGTCGCTCACGCCCGTGTAGAGCAGGATTTCCTTGAGCCGCGTCAGGTAGTCGTATGCCTCGTCAGCCGAGCGAAGATCGGGCTCGCTCACAATTTCCACCAGCGGCGTGCCGCAGCGGTTCAGGTCGATATAAGTGCGCGTCGCTGAATCGGCAAAGCCGTCGTGCACGCTTTTGCCGGCATCCTCCTCCATGTGCAGCCGCGTAATGCCGACGCGGCGTATCCCACCCGTTGACGCCGGCACATCGATATAGCCGTTCTCCGCCAGCGGCTTGTCAAATTGCGAAATCTGGTACCCCTTCGGCGAATCCGGATAGAAGTAGTTCTTGCGCGCGAACACGCTTTCTTCGTTCACCGTGCAGTGCAGGGCGGCGCTGGCCAGCACCGCGAATTCCACCGCCTGCCGGTTCAGCACCGGCAACGCGCCGGGCAGGCCCAGGCACACCGGGCAGCAATGCGTGTTCGGATCACCACCGTACTGATTGATGCATCCACAAAACGCCTTGGTCCGCGTCAGCAGTTGCACGTGCACCTCCAGCCCGATCACAGGCTGGTACTTTTCCATCCCGTCCGGCGAAAGCAGGGTTGCAGCGGCCATGCTTCCATCTTATTTGGTTCCACACCGTGATTCGCGAGGTGCGATCACACGTTAGCGCGAAACGCGGTGATCCGAACCCGAAGGTGCTTTTCGCCAAGAACGGTCACCTTGGATCTCCATGTTGCGGAAGCGCTTCTCGTCCGGCAAGGCCTCGTTCCAGTAGCAAGGATTGGAAAAAGACGCAGGCAACCTGCGTCTTCCAGCGCCACTCTACACGCGGCATGCCGGATAACTCTGCCTACCTCGCGTTTCTCGCCGACCCCGACCAGGACTCCCGCCGCGCGGAACTGCGCGACTTCTTTGGCCCAAACGCCGAAAAGTTCCTGCCGTCGTATGAGAAGCTTCGAGCGTCCACACCCCAGGTCACGGGACAGCGCGCGAAATTTCAACTGTTCGGCGGCGGCTTCGAGGCGGCGGCCTTCTTTCTAGGCCCGGTCTGGTTCTTCTATCGCAAGATGTGGCTCATCGCCTGGGTCATCGTCGGTCTCATGGTCGCGCTCGCCTTTGTGCCTTTCCGCTCCGTGGGTCTCATTCTCGGGATTACGCTGGCAACCATGGCGCATCGCGTTTATGTCCAGCACGCAGTGCAGAAGCTCGTGGCGCTGCACGGGAGCAATGCGGCGGTCACGCCGGCGATGGTGCAGGCCGCGGGCGGCGTGTCCAGGCCAGCTGGCATCATCAGCGGCGTAATCTTCGGTTTGATCTACGTGCTTGCGATCGCTTCGATCATCTACCTGGCGATGCACGGCATCGATCCCACTCGATAAAAACGCGCGTTTGCGCCCTCCACTAAACTTGAAGGTGCATGATTCTTCCGTTTGTCCGCGACATGGTCGCGGAGTTGGAGCAGACCGACGCCTTTGAACGCACGCGCCGCCACCTGGCCGCAGGTTCGGGCCGCCGCCGCATCAGCGGACTGACCGTAACCGCTCGCGCCCTTTACCTGCCCCTGCTTATTCGCGCGGCAGATGCTTCCACCCTCCTCCTCGTCAGCGACAACAAGGCTGCCGAAGCGCTCCACCAGGCACTGATTGCCACGTGCGACCTGACCGGCGCGCTCAAGTGCGAAGAGGTCCTGCGCCTGCCTGCGCACGACGTCCTTCCCTTCGAGAACCTCTCGCCTCACGCCGAAATCCAGGAGAGCCGCGCCGCAACGCTGTGGAAGATCTGCAGCGGCAAGGCGCGGGTGGTGATCGCGCCGGTCGAGTCGGCCTGTATGCGCCTTTTCAGCCGCGAGTACTACGCCGGCCTCGCGCTTGAGGTTCGCCGCGGCGAAGAGTACGACACAGAGATGCTGCTGGCCCACCTGCTCGAGGTCGGCTACTCCCGCGTCGACGTGGTCGAAATGCCCGGCCAGGTTACCCTCCGTGGCGGCATTATGGACGTCTACTCGCCCGAGATGGATCGACCCGTACGCCTCGACTTTTTCGGCGACGAGATCGAGTCCATGCGCAAGTTCGATCCTGAGACGCAGCGCTCCTCAGCCCCTGTGGATGAGATCGTATTGTTGCCGCTCACCGAAACACCGGTCACCCAGAAGCTGCTCGGCGCGGTGCACCAGCGCCTCTCACGCGGTGGTGCCGCCGGCGCACACGTGCAAGGCGGCGAGCAACCGCAAGAGATGGGCGACAACATTAACGAGGTTTCCGTCTTTCCCGGCTGGGAATTTTTCGCACCCGTCGCCGGCGCGCACTCCACCATCCTCGATCTCATGGGCCGGTCCACCCGCGTCTTCATCGAAGAACCCGCCATGGTCAAGAACCAGGGCGAACGCTGGTGGAACAAGATCGAGCAGCGCCACGATCGCGCTGCCATCGGATCGCTGATTACGCCGGAGGATATTTACATCTCGCCCTGGCACCTGGACGACCTGGTCAAACAAAGCCCCGGCATCGACCTCGACCAGCTCGGCGCTGTCGATGTGCTTGACGCTGACAGTGCATCGCTGACCGGCATCGAGTTCGCCACCCGTCCCACTATGAAGTTCCACGGCTCGATCCCCGCCATGGTGGAGCAGATCAAGTCCCTCATGCAGACAGACGCCAGAATCCTGATTGCGGCGGCGAACCAGGGCGAAGTCGAGCGCCTCGCCTCGTTGCTGCAGGAGTACGGGCTGCCCTACCGCATCGGCTCGCGCGTGCAAACCTCCAGCGGCTCCGCCACTGTGTACGACGAGTCCGCGCACCTGCAAAGCAATCTCCGCACCCCGGTCATCCTGCGCGTCGCCGTTGCCAGTGGCGTGCAGGTGCTCGACATGGACAAGGGCGCCGCGCACTCCGTCGGCAAAATGTTCGTCCTCTACGGCGCGCAGGACCTGAACGACGAGGCCGACGTGCACGCCCGTCCCGTGCAGCGCAAGTCCAAGACCTCCGCCTTTATCTCCGACTTTCGCGACCTCCAGGTCGGCGACTACGTCGTCCACGTCGAGCACGGCATCGCCAGATACATGGGCCTGCGCACCATCGACCAGGAAGGCGCGCCCATTGAGCTGATGATCCTCGAGTTCGCCGAGCAGGCAAAGCTTTACGTCCCACTCACGCGCCTCGACCTCATCCAGAAGTACCGCTCCAGCGAAGGCGGGCCCGCACCCGAACTGAACAAGATGGGCGGCCAGGCCTGGGCCAAGGCAAAGGCGCGCGTCAAGAAGGCCATGCAGGACATGACGGCCGAGCTGCTCAAGCTGTACGCACAACGCCAGGCCGCGCAGGGTTACAGCTACGCCCCAGATTCGCAGATGATGCGCGAGTTTGAGGACAGTTTCGATTTCCAAGAGACTGACGACCAGATCGCCGCCATCGCCGACATCAAGCGCGACATGGAATCCACGCAACCCATGGATCGCCTTCTCTGCGGTGACGTCGGCTATGGCAAGACCGAAGTCGCCATGCGTGCCGCGTTCAAAGCCGTGCAAGACTCCAAGCAGGTCGCGGTCCTCACGCCCACCACCGTGCTCAGCTTCCAGCACTTTCAAAGCTTCAAAAAGCGCTTCGCCCGCTTCCCGGTCAACGTTGAGCTCATCTCCCGCTTCCGCTCGCCGAAGGAGCAAAAGCGCATCTTGGAGGAAACCGCTGCCGGCAAGGTCGACATCCTCATCGGCACGCACCGCCTCATCTCCAAAGACATCGCCTTTCAGGACCTGGGGCTGCTGGTCGTCGATGAAGAGCAGCGCTTCGGCGTGCGGCACAAGGAGCAGCTCAAGCACCTGCGCGCCCACATCGACGTGCTCTCCATGTCCGCCACGCCCATTCCGCGCACACTCCACATGAGCCTGCTCGGCCTGCGCGACATGAGCGTCATCGAAACACCGCCGAAAGACCGCATGGCGATCCAGACGGTCGTCGCCAAGTTTGACGAAAAGTTGCTACGTACCGCCATCGAACTCGAACTCGAACGCAGCGGCCAGGTCTACTTCGTTCACAATCGCGTCGAGACCATCTACGAACTCGCATCCAAGATCCGCGAACTCGTCCCTTCCGCACGCGTCATCACCGCGCACGGCCAGATGGGCGAAGGCGAACTTGAGCGCTCCATGCTCGCCTTTATGAACGGCGAATACGACGTGCTCTGCGCTACCAGCATCATCGAAAACGGTCTCGACATTCCGCGCGCGAACACCATCGTCATCAACCGCGCTGACCGTCACGGCCTCTCGGAGCTCTACCAGCTCCGCGGCCGCGTTGGCCGCAGTGATCGCCGCGCCTACGCGTACCTGCTCATTCCACCTGAAAATGAGCTGACCGAGGTGGCACGCCGCCGCCTCGCCGCGCTCAAGGAGTTCAGCGACCTCGGTGCAGGCTTCAAGATCGCCGCGCTCGATCTCGAACTTCGCGGCGCCGGCAACATGCTCGGCGGCGAACAGAGCGGCCACATTGAAGCCATCGGCTTTGAAATGTACACCAGCATGCTCCAGGAGGCGGTCAGCAAGATCAAAGGCGAGGCGCAGGAAGAACGGCCTCCGGTCACACTCAACTTAGGCATGTCGCTGCGCATTGACGCGACCTATATCGCCGAAGAAAACCAGCGCCTGCGCATGTACAAGCGCATCGCCGGAGCGACCGACACCGGCGCACTCGCCGACGTCCGCGCCGAAATGCTCGACCGCTACGGCGAACTGCCGGAGGCCGTGATCAACCTGCTGGGCGCGGCCGAGTTGCGCCTGCAATCCGAGCGCATCCACATCGCGCAGATCGACCGCAAGCGCATCCAGGTCGAGGAGAACCGGCAAAAGGTCTTCCGCGAATTCTTGCTGCTAAAGTTCGACACAAAATCCAAGATCGATCCGGGCATGCTGATGAAAGTCGTCAGCCGCAACACCAAGCGCGGCGCCCAGTTCACCCCGCAAGGAGTCCTCCGCTGGCCACTCAACAGCGCAAACGCAGCCGACGTCCTCGCAGAAACGAAAGGTCTGCTCGAACAGCTTGATCTCGCCCCAGCCGCGGCGTAGGCTGCGCACATGCCGACGCGATGCTTGACTCACCTGGCCCTGTTCGCGGCCGCAGCGCTGAACGCCCAAACACGTGACACACCGCTGACGATCACGCCAGGAATACAACCGCCAGAACTGATTTTTCAGGTAGACGCGGATTTCATCGAGCAAGATAGGCACGGTTTACATGAGTGCCGCGTGGTTACGGAAGTAGTCATCGACGAACACGGAGCGGTGTATCAGGCTCACATAGTCTCTTCCAACGACCCTCGCTGCAACAACCCGATCCTCGCAGCCGTGCGGCAGTATCGCTTTCGCCCTGCAACGCGGAACGGAACCGCCGTTGCCGTGAGAAAAAGTCTCGAAACGGACGCGGCATTTTCTTAACCATCTCGCTTCATCTCACGGTTACTTCGCCGAACACCGGGGGCCTGCTCAACAGCTCGGCCCTTATCCTGCAGCGACCCAGTCTATGCAGTCCATTCCGTGCCAGAGAGGATGATCATGCCGCGCCCGAACCGCACGACTCGCCGCTTTGAAGCCATGCTGGAACGCGAGCGTGGCGGTCTCGGGTGGACGATCGCTCGCGTGCCCTTTACACCCTCCGACGTTTGGCCAGAGATGATTCGTCTGCGGGTGCGCGGAACGATCAACGGATATGCCTTTCGCAACTCGCTCTTTCCGTATGCGAGCGAGCCGGGTGTCTATTTCCTGCTGGTCAACCGCGCGATGCAGAGCGGCGCACATGTCCGCGAGGGCCAGCGCGCAATCTTCGAGCTTGATGCCGACCTGGACCCGCGCCCCGCCGAGCTGCCGGAAGAACTGGACGCTCTGCTCGACGAGGCCGAAGGCCTGCGCGAGTTTTACAACGGCCTTTCAGAATCCATGCGCCGCGAAGCCGGCAAGTGGGTGCAGGCCGTGAAGTCAGACGAGGCGCGCCTGCATCGCGCCCAGCAGCTCGCCGAACGCCTGCTCAACACCATGGAAGCCGAGATCGAGCTGCCGCCACTCATCGCCCGCGCTTTCGGACAGCGTCCGCGGGTACGTTCTGGCTGGGCGAAGCTCACGCCATATCAACGCCGCTGCGAGCTGATGGCCGTCTTTTACTACCAATCGCCCGAGGCGCGGCAGAAGCGGCTCGACAAGCTCTGCGCTCTTGCCGAATCGAAGATCTGACAGGCTTAGTGCACGACCTCGGCCTGGGGCGCCACCGCATGCAGTGCGTCCAGAAAGCGATCACGTTCCTGCACCGAGGCGTATCGCACACTCCCGAATCCGGCGACCTGCAATTCAATCGACTTGCGCAACCAACGCTTCATGCGGGGCCGACGCACCGGGCCTGCATAGCGCAGGTTCTCCGGGTCATACCGTTGGCGCGTAAACATGGAGTGCTGGAATACTCCATCCCCGTTTACGGTCCAGTAATTCGTCCAGATGTTGGACAGATTGACCGCTGCCAGCAAGCCCCAGATCCACGCCCTGGACGGCTGGCGGTGGACGTCCGCAAATAAGATGCGGCACCACATCCCAAAGACCACAGCCCAGAGCACGGTCATCCCGATCCGTACCGTCCTGCCCATCGCGTAATACCGCATGTCTTGCCTCCGCATCGTTTGACAATCGGTCGCGCCGGTTTACGCGCGAGACACTCGCGAGCGTGCTGTCGCTCACTCATTTTCAAGGGAGCGCTCACCCGCAATCTACTACTTTCCGGTGCCGAAGGATAAGATAGGCGCAACCATGCGCCAGCTGTCTTTGCCCTTCCTGTTTCTAGCCGCAGTTGCCACAAGCGCTCTCGCACAGCGAGTCAACGTCGACGGCGCGCAGCAAACTTTCTCCGTCGACAGTGAACGCTACTTCTCAGAGGTGTACTTTCGCGAGAACCCGACTGCGGGCACACAGGCCGGCTTCCACCAGTACGATACGCAACTGGAGGACTACAGCGCTGCCGGCATCCAGCGGGAGACCGCGGAGCTGCACGCCACGCTGAAACAGTTGGAGGCGATCCCGGCCGATGGCCTGGACCGCGGCGTCGCCGACGACCGCGAGCTGCTCATGAACAGCATCCGCTCACAGCTCCTCTCGCTGGAAACAATCCGCATGTGGGAGAAGAATCCGGATAACTATCCGAGCGGCGTTACCGGTTCGATTTTCTCGCTTATGGAGCGCGACTTCGCACCGGTCGACACGCGCCTGCGCGCGGCCGTTGCACGCGAACGGCTCATCCCGGCCGTGCTCGCGAGCGGCAAGCAGAACCTGAAAAACCCGCCGCGCATTTATACCGAGATCGCCCTGGATCAAATTGACGGCACCATCAGCTTCTTTCAGAATGACGTGCCGGCCGCGTTCGCCGCGGCAACCGACGCAAAGGCCAAGGCAGACTTTGCCCAGAGCAACGCCGCTGCAATTACCGCGCTGAGGGATTACGCGACCTGGATGAAGTCGGACCTCTTGCCGCGCTCCAATGGCAGCTTCGCGTTCGGCGCGGACACCTACCGCAAAAAGCTGCTGTATGACGAGATGGTCGACACGCCGCTCGACCGCCTGCTCGCCATCAATGCCGCGAACATGAAGGCGAACCAGGCCGAATTTTCCCGCATCGCGAAAGAGATCGATCCAAACAAGACACCGCAGCAGATGCTTGCCGAGCTTGCAGCCATGCATCCAGCGCCCGACAACCTGCTGCAAAGCTTCCGCGACAGCTTCAACGCTGAGATCGCCTTTATTCAGCAGCACCACATCATCACGCTGCCCAGCGACAACCGTCCTGTGCTTGAGGAGACGCCGCCCTTCGAACGAGCAACCACGCAGGCCAGCATGGACCCGCCGGGACCATTCGAACGCAACAGCACTCGTGCTTACTTCAACGTCACCCTGCCCGACAAGAGCTGGTCCCCCGAGCGCACCAACAGCTACATGGCCGCGTTCAATGTGGGCACCATCGTTTCCACCAGCGTGCACGAAGCGTACCCCGGTCACTATGTGCAGTTCCTCTGGCAGGATCGCTTCCCGTCCAAGGTCCGCAAGCTGGTAGGCGCCGCGACCAACATCGAAGGCTGGGCGCACTACTGCGAGCAGATGATGCTGGACGAGGGCTTCCTGCCGCCCGGCACCGACGCACGCACCGCGAAGCTGATCCGCCTGGGCCAGCTGCAGGATGCGCTCTTGCGCAACGCACGTTTCAACGTCGCCATCCGCATGCACACCATGGGCATGACCACGGATCAGGCCGAACAGTTCTTTGTCACGGAGGGTTTTCAATCGCCCGAGATCGCCAAGGTCGAAACCCGCCGCGGGACCGCGGACGCAACCTATCTCTATTACACGCTCGGCAAACTGGAGATCCTGCGGCTTCGCGACGATCTGAAAACGAAGCAGGGCGCTGCCTTCCAGCTTGGCAGCTTCCACGACAGGTTTATGGTTGAGGGCCCGGTTCCAATCAAGATCGTGCGGCGCGACCTGCTGGGCAATGACTCGCCCGTGTTATAGCGAGAGCGCCTCATTCGCAGGGCAATGACTCGCCTGTGTGATGGCCAAGCCAGCCCGCTTTGCTAGGATGGGCTTCTCCCCCGACCAGGTACAGCGCGCCCCGCTGCACTTACTTCGCTCTTAAGGACAAGCCCTCCAGTGACA
>CAXUEG010000072.1:0-11027 GCA_964249935.1 uncultured Terriglobus sp. | reverse complement strand
GCATGTGCTCCGGTGCTGCTGCTGCGCTCGACGGCAGGGCTCGGCCTCCTGGCGACGGTACGCGGCTACGCGCTCGCCGTACTGCTTTGTGGGAGCGCAGCGGGACTGCCGCTGTGGCAAGAGCGTGTACCGGTGGAGGGCACATGGGCGGCGTGGCGTCACATCACCAGGGTGCCGGCGCTGTTCGCTATCTGTCTTCCGCTCGCAACTGGCGTTGAGGCTGGTGTGGGTGCTTGGTTGACCACCTACACCTTGCGCGATAACGCCGCGCATCACGCACTTGTGACCGCGGGCAGCGCTCTGTGGGCGGGCCTGCTGCTCAGCAGAGTGTTGTTTTCCAGTCACAAGTTTCGCCTTGCTCACAGCCGTTTCGCCGCTGCTGCTTTTTCAGGCCTGCTCGTGTGCGGTCTACTGCTTCTGCTTGGCGGCAATGCGGCATCAGTGGTCGTGGCTGGTGCCTTCTGCGCAGGGTTCGGCGCTGGGCCGATTTACCCGCACTTACTTGCGCTGTTGTTGAACGGCAACGAAGCCGGTAACGCGGGCTTTCTGCTTGCCGGTGGAGGCTCGGCGCTGCTGCCCTTTCTTATCGGACAGGTGTCACAGCATGCGCACTCGCTTCGGACGGGTTTGACCGTGCCACTGCTTGGGTCCGTTGTGCTGCTGGTATCGCTGCTGCGTGCCGGGCAGGGCGCCAACCGGCTCACAACCGGGGAGTAGCATCAGAACGGGTTGTCCACCATGCCGTTTAGCACGCCTTCAAAGCAGATCAGCGACGCGCCTGCAGACACGATTCGCGCGAACGGCCAGATTGAGATCAGCGACGACCTGCCGACCGCACCCGGAGAGCGCGAGGTCTGGCCAGAGCCCGTGAAAGGTGGGCTGGGCGGCGTTTGCTTGGCGCTTCTGAAGTACCTTACGCGGACCGACGTGCATACCTACGCGTTCTCCGTCGCGGCCAACGTGATCCTCTCGCTGTTTCCATTTATCGTGCTCTTGCTGACGCTCTCGCAGCAGGTCTTTCACTCGAGCACAATGAGCACCGTGGTGGGCCAACTGATGCACAGCTTTCTGCCGACCGGGCAGGACTTTGTGATGCGCAATATGGCTTTGCTGGCGCATCCGCGAAGGGGTGCACAGGTGTTCTCGCTTGTCATGCTTGTCATCAGCTCGACGGGTGTCTTTCTGCCGTTGGAGGTCGCTCTGAACAACGTCTGGCGTGCTCCGAAAAATCGGAATTACCTGCACAACCAGGCGGTCTCGCTCGGGCTGGCGATCTCGGTGGGCGCGATGGCCATGGTCTCGGTCGCGCTCTCGGCCGGACAGCAGGCGGTGCTTGGTTTCCTCTTCTTCGGCCACACGGAGAACGTCGTGTACCAGGTCATCTCTCGCTTTTTTCTGAATGTGCTCGCCGGTGCCGGAAGCATGGCCATGTTCTTCCTGATTTACTGGATCCTTCCGAACCGCAAGGTTCCTATCCGGGCGGTGCTGCCCGCCGCCATCGTCACCGGCGCCCTCTGGGAAGCCGCGAAACATCTTTACATTGCGGCGCTGCCGTGGCTTGATTTCCAGAAGGTGTATGGGCCGTTCTACATCTCGGTGGGCCTGATGATGTGGGCCTTTCTCTCGGGCTTGATCCTGCTCGCTGGCGCACACTTTTCCGCCACGCGGTATGGTTTGTACCTGCTGCGGCAGCACATGGAGCAGCACTGATGCCGGTGCAGTGGCCTGCACGTAAGCGGGCGCAAACGGACCCACGCTTTCGTGAAGACGCGCCCGGCGCAGGCGCAAAAACGACCGAGCCGTTTCCCGCATACCTTCGCCTGCTGGCGGTGGCGACGGTCGCGGTGTTCGGTGCGTCAATGCTGCCCGGTTGGATCGGCGCAGTGATGGCGCCACTGCGCTGGGCGTTGCTGCTGGTTTTGCTTGTCGGCGCAGGGATGTACACCATTCGCCAGCTCCGTCACGGATGGCTTTGGCGCCTTCGAAACAAGCTGGTGCTCACCTATCTGCTGATCGGTCTGGCTCCGGTTGCTCTGTTCTTTACGCTGGTGTTTCTCAGCAGCTACGTCGCCTTTGGCCAGTTCGCGGTGCACCTGGTCATCTCGCGGCTGGAGATGCAGTGCAGGGCTTTGCGGGAAAGCAATGTGTCGCTGGCGCGCCACGCAGCCTCCGTCCTGGATGCGGGTGCCACACACGCCGCCACGGAAGACCTGGTGCTGCCCGGATTGGAGGAGGCGACACGCAACTCCGAACAGACCGGGCTGCAGCTGGCTTTGTACCGGGATGGCAAGCCTCTGCAGGTCGCGGGACTTACAGGGCACGCGCGCACGCCGCTATGGCTTTCCGATTGGGTTGCAAAGCATGCGGCCCAGGGTGCGGGCATGAACGGCTTTGTGGAGGATGGCGCTGTCATGTATCTGGCGGCCGCCAACTCGACGCGAACCGCGGATGGTCACCTGGTCACCGCGATTTCAAGCGAGCCCCTGGATGATGCGCACCTCGCGTCCGCATCCGCCGGCATCGGCCGCATGTATCTGCTGCCCGGCCTGGTGCCGCGCCCCGAGCACCGCTTGACGCGCGCCGAAGAAGAGCACGCGCGCATCGCTGGCGGAACCGCTCAACCCGCCGCGAACCTGCTGGACTTCCGTGTGCGCTTTCTGTCTTCATTGAGCGCTGCGGATTGGGAGACCGGTGAGACGCTGGCCATTCCCATGAACGTGGAGTCTCGGCCCTCAGTTCTGTATAACGAGCTCTTCTCCGAGTCCCTCACCGGTCGAAACACCGACCTGGTGCGAATAGCTTTTCTGATCGTTTGCTGCCTTTTTGCGGGGCTTGAGGCTTTCGCCCTCTACATGGCCCTACGCCTGAGCCGCACCATCACCGGATCGGTCGAAGATCTGTATGACGCCACCGTTGCGATCGACCGCGGCGAGCTGCAACATCGCATCGCCGTCAAGCAGGACGATCAGCTTGCCGACCTGTCCCGTTCCTTCAATCGTATGAGCTGGTCATTGGGTCGGCTCATTGAGCAACAGAAAGAAAAGGAGCGCATGGACAGTGAGCTGTCCATCGCACAGGAGGTGCAGGCCAACCTCTTTCCATTGCTGCGCACGACGCCGATGGTGG
The DNA here is from genome assembly GCA_964249935.1 of uncultured Terriglobus sp. Taxonomy (GTDB): domain Bacteria; phylum Acidobacteriota; class Terriglobia; order Terriglobales; family Acidobacteriaceae; genus Terriglobus. The sequence continues at coordinate 7,901 of CAXUEG010000072.1, read as the reverse complement.
AGTTAGAGCTGCACGGCATCTGCCGTCCGGCCCGCACCGTCTCCGGCGACTACTACGACTTCCTCACCTTCGATCGCGAGGTCGGCAGCAATGGTAGCGCGCACAGGGAGGTCTCTGGACTTGGCGTCGCGCTCGGTGACATCAGCGGCAAAGGCATCTCCGCCGCGCTGTTGATGGCGACGCTGCATTCGGCCGTGCGCGCCTACCGTTTCGCCAGCGAGGAGTTGCAGGCGCCAGCGGCAAAGAAAGCCACCCATGGTGAGTCGGAGGAGTGCAGCGAGCTGTTTGTGGCGCCGGGCCGCGTCCTGGCTCTGCTCAACAGGCATTTGTACCGGTCGACGACACCGGAAAAATACGCAACGCTCTTTCTGGCACATTACGAGCGATCCACAGCGCGGCTCACCTATTCCAATGCGGGCCAGCTGCCGCCGTTCGTTCTTCGCACGGACGGCTCGCTGCAGCGGCTCGACCGCGGCGGCACCGTGGTCGGTCTGATGGACAACATGAGCTATGACGAGGGCTCGCTGCTGATGGAGTCGGGCGACATCCTGATCGCCTACTCGGACGGCGTCACCGAGCCGGAAAACGACTTTGGTGAGTTTGGCGAGGATCGCCTGATCGAAGTCGTGCGCCAGTTCCGGGACGAGCCGCTGGACGTGATCAGCGGCGAGGTGATGCGAGCCCTGGACGCCTGGATCGGTGAGGGTGAGCAGCCGGACGACATCACGCTGGTGCTCGCACGGCAGCAATAATCGGGCCAAGCTTTAGGGCTTGGCAGTAAACGCTTTCAGGGCAATTGCGTTTGGCTTCGATCCGGCCGGCAACAGCGTGAACAGGGTGGGGCCGCTACGGTCGTGCGTGCGGATCACAGCCACATCGCCGCTGCGGGCGTCTGCCGCGAGCAACAGGTGCTCATCCGCGCTCATTGCCAGCACATCCGGGCCGCCACCCGTACGCACGCTGCCTGTGATCCGGCCATCGTCAATCGAGTACGTGCTGATCGACTCACCGCCGAAGTTCGCGATCCAGAGCGTGCTGTTGTCATTCGCCACCAGACCGTGCGAGGGCTGCATGCCGATGCGGTAGGTGCCGCCCACCTCGTTCGTCCACGTCGAAATTTCACTGATCGTGCCCGAATCGAAGTTCGAGACGAAAATCTCGCCGCCGTCCGGCTTGACCGCAAGCTGCACCGGTGTTTTTCCCACCCGAAGCCGCGCCAGTACATGATCGGCCGTCAGCGCGCTGTCCTGCCGCGCCGCCCAGCTATCCGCCGGCTGTGCCAGCGACACGCCAAGCACCGAGTCATTCCCGGAACACGCGATGAAGGCCTTGGTGGAAGGTTGTGCGTGATCGACCGGGATGATCGCAATATCCGTCGCTCCGGTGCAGCCGTCAAACGTGGCGCGCAGCTGCGGCGCGGCCGCATCCGTCACGTTATACAGAGAGACACTGCCGGCCTTCCGGTTCGAAACCACCAGCGTCCGTCCATCTGGCGAAATCTTTGCCAGCCCGGGCTCTTCGCCAGCGCCGACTGTGGCTAGTTCGCGGTGGCTCAGGAGGTCGACTACGCTGACCGTGTTCGATCCGGCATTCGCCACGTAGCCACGGCGCCCCTGTGTATCCAGGCTGATCTGGTAAGGACGTGAATGAAGCGGTACAGTCGCTGTCACGGCGTTGTGGGTCACGTCGATCACGCTCAAGCTGCCATCGCGGCCCGGCGCTCCCGTATTCACCACGTACACCTCGTTGCGCGTGGGACTGGCAGCGGCGCCTGTCGGATTCCGGCCCACCTGCAGCACCCGGTCCTGCCGCATCTGCACCAGGTCCAGCACACTCACGGTGCCGTTCTCGCCGCTGGTCACGTACGCGTACTCGCGGTAGTTCGCAGGCTCGTCGGGGAAGCGGAAATGCCGGCAACCCGCCACAGCAAGCAGCGGAAGCAGGGAAGCCGCTACCATCGCGGAGCGCCTAGGCATCGCCGTTCCTGGCACGGCCGGCATCTGCATTCACGCGGCTCCAGCGCCGTGCCAGGAACGCTACGTACGCAACCTGTCCCAGAGCCATCAGAGCATACGCGGCATGCAGAAATCGGATGCTCTCCGCGGAGTACTCCACTACACGACCTCGCTTTCCAGCAGGGAAGTCAAGCGATATTCCGTTACCTGTTGTTCGCGCCGCAGGATCGCGTACCGTGCCCATACCAGCACCGCACCCCACGCAAAAAAGGCAAGAACATTCCAGCCAAGGACCGCCTTCATGGCTGGATCCAGGTAGCCGTCCCCGGTGAGCACTGGCGCAGGGTGCTGGGTACGCCACCATCGGATCGACATAAACACGATCGGCACATTCACCCCCGCAAACACACTGAGCACCGCGCCTATCGTCTTGCTGCTTCCCTCCGAAGAAAAGCGCCTCGCGAGTAGGTAGCTGACATACAAAAGCCAGAGCAGCAGCGTGCTGGTTGTGCGCGCGTCCCAGGCCCACCAGATGCCCCATGCGGGCCGTCCCCACAGGACGCCCGCAACCAGTCCCAGGCCGACAAAGACCGTTGTCACCTCTGCCGCAGCTACCGCCAGCGCATCCGCCTGCAACGCGAAGCGGCCGTTGCGCGAGCGGAAATACAGGTACGCCAGCGACGCCAGCATGTTCACGTATGGCGTCACCTCGCCCACAATGAACAGCGGCACATGCCAGTAGAAAATCCGCTGCACCGGACCCATGGTGGCCTCGGTCGGCGCCACATACCACGCCTGGTATGTGCTGAAGCCGAGCAGCGCGACCGCAACCGCGGCGCACAGATAGAAAAGACGCTTCATTTCGACTCTTCCAGTATCGCCCACGCGGCTTGCTTCAAGCGCGATGTTCGGCTATTCCGCGTGCAGCACCGGCGCAAATAACAGCAGGGCAACCGTGGTAAACGTCACGTCATAGCCGATGAGCAGGCGCACCCAGAGCATGGGGTCGAATTCGCCCGTGATGATCGACGTAGTCGCGTTCACCATGGCCAGCAATGCCGGAATCGACATGGGAAACAGCACCATGGGAAGCAGCAGATCGCGGTTGCGCCCACGCAAACTCAACGCCGCAAAGAACGTTCCGTTCAGGACGAGCGCCCACGTACCCAGTGGCAGGACGACCGCCAATAGCCGCCAGTCCCCAAGCGTGTGCAGGTTGTAGAACAGGATGAACACCGGGACCAGAACGATCTCCACCACAGTGACAAAGAGGAAATTCGCCAGAGCTTTGCCAAGAAACAGCGCCGAGGGCGGAGCGGGTGAGAGGCGGTGCGCGTCCAGCACCTGATTGCGCTGCTCGCGGTTCCACGACCCGTTCAGCGATGTCGTCGCTGCGAACAGCAGCCCGAGCCAGCCAACGCCACCGGAGATCTGGCGCGCCATGGTGGGGTTCGACGTGGGATCGAACGCAAGTGAGAACACGACCGCGATGAGCAGCGTGAAAAACAGCATGCCCAGCAGCGTGTCGCGGCGGCGCCACTCCAGCCGCAGTTCCTTCTGCAGGTGCAGCCAAACCAGCGATCCATAGAATCGCAGATCGTTCATGCCGCCGCAGCCCCGAACCTTGGTTTTGTCAGGTCCGCTAACACAGCGTGTGTGACGCGCAGGTAATCCGCGGGAGCGAGCAGAACCTGCATGCCGCGTGTGCCAGCAGAGACGCTGACCATCTCATGCAGTTGGATCAATTCGTCGGCGTACACGGAAAAGTCGCGTCTGGCTGCCATTGCGGTGCAACCGCCGCGAACGTAGCCGGTGAGCGGTTCCAAATCCTTCAAGGGCGCAAGTTCAGCTTTTTTTTCGCCAGCCGCTGCGGCCAGTTTTTTCAGATCGAGCTCGGCATCTCCGGCAATCACAGCAAAAAGGTAATCGCCCGAAGCCATGCGGCACAGCAGTGTCTTATAGACCTGTTCGACTGGCATCCCGATCTTCGACGCGACCGTCGTTGCCGTGAGGTCATTGGGATCGACCGTGTACTCCTGCGTGCGGTATGAAATGCGAAGCTGATCCAGCAACCGGCACGCATTGGTCTTCACGCTGCCGTTGCCTCCGCCAGCACAGGCTCGTTCCACGCAACAACGCTGCCGCGTTGCAGATGCACGGTCGTGTGCGCCACATCGCGTACTAAATCGTGCTGGTGGGTTGTCAGGATGATGGTGCGCCGGCCCTGCACGTTGCCGGTCAGCGGCCACGTCAAGAAGTCCTGCAGCAGCGCAACCAGCTCACGCGCTCCGGTCACGTCCATGTTGGAAAACGGCTCATCCAGGAGCAGCAGTTCGGGATCGGCAAGGATTGCCGCAGCCAGCGAAACCCGCTGCCGCATGCCCTGCGAAAGCTGGCTGACTTGGCGCTGGAGATGTGGGTCCAGTCCAACCGCGCGCAACGCCATCTCCGGCGAAGCGTGGCACATCGCGCAAACCTCAGCCGAGCAGTGCAGCCGCGCAAAGTAGCGCAGGTTTTCCATCGGCGTCAGCTCGTCATACAGCATGGCCGCGTGACTCATGTACGCGATGCGGTGCCGGTTCTGCGCCGCCATACCGCCCAACACGCGCACCGTGCCGGAGGTCGGTGTGACCAGGCCGGCAGCGATGCGGAGCAACGTCGACTTGCCTGCGCCGTTCTCGCCCAACAGTGTGTGCATGCCGCCTGCGTCGAAAGCACACGTCACGCGGCGCAACGCAGCAAAGTTGCCGTACAGGCGCGACACGTTCTCAAATCTCACAGCAGGTTGCATCGGAGTTATCCTACCGCGCAGCGTGTGCCCACGATCCAGGAAAGCTAACGCGAGACGACCACTGCCGTGGGTGCGATCAAAGCCTTCTGCTGCCCGGGCTGCGCAGGCGCATACTTGCTGGCGCATTTTGCCTGCAACTGATTGGCCTGAAACACGCCATCGCGACCAAGGTGACCCATGGCCAGCGCCTGGGCGTCGTCCTTGAAGGTGTCGGGCGGCGGCTCGGTGCCGTTGTATTGCACGGGCAGTTCCTTGCCTAGCTCCAGCAGCACGAAATCCGCGTGAGTGCCGGCGCGGTGGATCGATCCGGGCTTCACATTGCCCGCCACGCGGAGATTGCGGGTGTAGGCCCGATCACCCAGCTTCTGCATCTCGGCGATGGTCACGTAATAACTCTTTGCGTCGCGCGCGCCGCTGATCGCCAGCCAGAGCACAACGCCGACGATAATGACCGTCGCGACAATTACCTTGATGGGACCCTTCGACTGCATAGGATTAGGGTAGCAGGGCAGCGCTGGTTCGGGTCTCCATCGACCGAAGGAGAACAGCCTGCGGCGTATACTCGACCGAAGCGCGAAGCACAGGAGAACAGCACAAAATGGGCGCATTTTCGGGCACCGGCGTAAATCTGGGCGGCAACGGAACGAACGGCAACGGTCGCCACAGCCACGGTGCGGCGCAGATCGGCAGTGGCCACGCCGTAAGCAACAGTTACGCCGTGCCGCAGCCCCGCGCCGAGTGGATCGTAAAGCGCCGGGAGGAAGCAGCCCGGACCGGCGATACCAACATGAGCCAGATGCACTTTGCCCGCAAAGGTCTGGTCACAGAAGAGATGGCCTACGTTGCGCACAAGGAAAAGCTCGACCCCGAGTTCGTCCGCTCCGAAATCGCGCGCGGTACCATGATCATCCCGGCCAACATCATGCACCCGGAGCTGGAGCCCATGGCCATCGGCGTGGGCTCGCTGTGCAAGATCAACGCCAACATCGGCAACTCCGCCATTACCAGCAACGTGGACGAGGAGCTGCGGAAGCTGCACACCGCCGTCCACCACGGCGCGGACACGGTCATGGACCTGTCCACCGGCGGCGACATCCCCACGATCCGCGAGGCCATCCTGCGCCACTCGCCGGTGCCCATTGGCACCGTGCCGCTCTATGAAGCGCTTAGCCGCGTCAAGCGGGTCGAGGACCTCAACATCGACCTCTATCTCGAAGTCATCGAGGAACAGGCGCAGCAGGGCGTCGACTACTTCACGATTCACGCGGGCGTGCTCATCCAGTACGTGCCCATGGTGTCCAAACGAATCACCGGCATTGTCTCGCGCGGCGGTGCCATCCTGGCGCAGTGGATGACCGCGCACCACAAGCAAAACTTCCTTTACGAAAACTTCGACCGGATCACGAAGCTCATGGCGAAGTACGACGTCAGCTACTCCCTGGGCGACGGCCTGCGCCCTGGCTGCGTCGCCGATGCAAGTGACGAAGCCCAGTTCGCCGAGTTGAAGACCCTTGGTGAGCTGACCCGCCAGGCCTGGAAAGACGACGTGCAGGTGATGATCGAAGGTCCAGGCCACGTGCCCATGGACAAAATCAAGGAACAGGTCGACAAGGAAGTCGAACTCTGTGATGGCGCTCCGTTCTACGTTCTGGGCCCGCTCGTCACAGATATCGCACCCGGCTACGACCACATCACCTCTGCCATCGGCGCGGCCATGATCGGCTGGCACGGCGCTGCCATGCTCTGCTACGTGACTCCGAAAGAGCACCTGGGCCTGCCGAACGAAAAGGACGTGAAGGACGGCATCATCGCTTACAAGATCGCGGCGCACGCTGCGGACATCGCCCGCCATCGACCCGGCGCCCGCGACCGCGACGACGCGATCAGCCACGCTCGATACACCTTCGACTGGGACAAGCAATTCGCGCTCTCGCTTGACCCTGAAACCGCGCGCGGCATGCACGATGAAACCCTGCCCGACGACTACTACAAGGAAGCGGCGTTCTGTTCCATGTGCGGACCCAAGTTCTGCTCCATGAACTGGTCCAGCAAGGTGGACAGGTACAACGAAGAGATTCACGGCCTGCGGAAGCCCGACCTGACCCAGATTCTGACCGAGCAGATGGCGCTTCGCTAAACTCCGACCTCGAACTTAGTAAGGTAGAAAGCCGCCCATCCCGGGCGGCGTTCTACGTTGCGAAAGGCGAGCGACCCTCAAGGGAACTCGCCGCTCCCAGCCGAGTGTTTTGATGCTGATGTGCATGGCAACCAATGCCGGTGTGACCAGCACGGCAATAAAGCTAAGGGCGAGGAGAAGATCATGCATGGGGGGTGCATCCTTGCGGCAGGTATGCCGACGAAGACACTATGAACCCCAGCCACACGCCATGACGAACAAAGCGGCAGAGGGTGGCTGGGCCGCTATTGACTCGCTGGATTCCCTAACCTCATACCGCCGGCACCGGCTCCGTGCAGAACCGGCAACGCGTTGCTGCCGCTGGAATGTCGCTGAGGCACTGCGGGCAGGCCCGTGTTAATGACGGTGCTGGCTTTTCGAAGCGCGCCATCAGGTACTTCATGGGCAGCACGATCAGGAAGTAAATGGCCGCCGCGTTCAACAGAAAATTGATCAGCGCGTTCAGGAACTTGCCGATGTGAAGCTCACCCGGCGCAACATAGTTTGCAGGTAAGGGCGACGGCGGAAGTACCCTGTGCAGCACCGGCACGTGGACCACAAGCGATGAAAAATCTGGCGCGCCGACAAGAGCTGCGATCAGTGGAGTGATCACGTCCGTGGTCAGGGAAGCCGTGATCGCCCCAAAGGCGGCGCCGATGATCACGGCAACCGCAAGGTCCACCACATTCCCGCGCAAAATAAAATCGCGAAACCCTTTTAGCATCCTGCTCTCCCTGTGCGTTGGCTAGTGTACGCAGAGAGTACAGGTCAAAGCCACAATGGGTACAGCAGAAAAAATGTGATCATGCAGATCGCCATCAGGTCGGTGTAGAGGCACAGCACAACGCCGCCGTGGTACCAGTTCCAACGCTTCTGCATGCACCGCGTGGTGTCGGCCGTGCCTGCGAGCGCAAACAGGAGCGGCACCAACAACCATGGTGTCCCGTAGTTGTTCGGAAAGTGAGACAGCCGGAATGCC
>CAXUEG010000071.1:3726-11041 GCA_964249935.1 uncultured Terriglobus sp. | reverse complement strand
CGCACGTGGAAGATTGTGAATCCGGGCTCGCTGAACAGGATGGGTGAGCCGGTCGGGTACAAGTTCTTTGCGGGTGACAATGCCGTGCCGCTGGCTTCGCCGAAGGCCTGGTGGCGCAAGCGCGCGGGCTTTGTGGATCACCATGTCTGGGTTACGCCGTTCGACGAAAAGGAGCGCTTTGCGGCGGGCGATTACCCGAACCAGAGCACAGGCGGCGACGGCCTGCCGTCGTGGATCCAGCAGGACCGGAACATTGAGAATGAGGACGTGGTGTTCTGGTATTCGTTCGGGCACACGCACATTCCGCGGCCGGAGGATTACCCGGTCATGCCGACGGCATACATCGGGTTCCTTCTGAAGCCAAACGGCTTCTTCGATGAGAACCCAGCGAATGATGTGCCATCCACTTCGGCAGCGAAGTCGGCGAGCCAAAAGGCGTGTTGCCACGGGTAGCTGCCAGCATTACAAATGCCCCACCGACTAGTTGCGACGGAATGTGGAGCCGGTCTTGAGCGCGTCGATCTTTTTGCGGAGCAGCGAGGTGCGCGCGGCTGCGGTGGATTTGCGAACTACTAATTCCGTGCCGATCACGTAATCGTCACCGCGGTTGCGCTTCTGCTTGAGCAGCTTGTTCAGCGCGTTGAACGAAGTGACGCCGAGTTCCTCGCGGGGCACGCGGATGGTGGTTAGTGGTGGACGCGCCAGGAATGAAAACGGGATGTCATCGATGCCGATGACGGAGATGTCGTTTGGCACCTCGATGCCGGCCTGTTCCAGCGCGATCAGCACGCCCATGGCGATCAGATCGCCGCCGCAGAAGATGACCGTCGGTGTTTTCTTGGTCGAAACGATCGCTTTTACGGCCTCGGCGGCGGCATCCAGGTCGTAAGCGCTGTGGGTGACCGGCTCCGGTCCCATGCCGCGTTGACTCAGACCCTCGACCAAAGCCTGACGAATATTCACTGCCGCGCGGCTGGTCGGCGGCCCTGCGATGACGGCGGCGCGTCGATGCCCCAGGGCGGCGACATGCTCGATAGCCTGCTGCAGACCTCGCCCGTAATCTATGGTGATGTTGCTTACCAGACGATCCGGCGCGGCCTGGCTGCTGAGCACCACAGCGATGCCCTCATGCGTGAGCGACTGAATGACCTCGTCGTCAAGGGATGAAGTCATGATGGCGACGCCGCGAACGTCGTTTTCGATGAGCTTGCGGACGACGGATTGGGTGCGCTCGGGGTTGTATTCGGTGTTGAGCAGGAGCACGTCGAAGCCGCGATCCCACGCCGCGGATTGGAAGCCGCGAATAATTTCGGAGAAGAACGGATTCGCGATCTCAGAGATCACGAGCCCGAAGAGATCGCTCTTGCCGATGGCGAGACGGCGCGCGTGCACGTTGCGGTGATAGTGCAGCTCCTTGACCGCGGACATAACGCGGTCCGTGGTTTCCGCGGAGATGTATGGATTTTTGCTCAGCACGCGCGATACGGTGGCGGGCGAAACGCCTGCCCGCCTGGCAACATCGTGCATGGTATAAGCCATCCTGCCGTCCTGCCCCTTCGCTGTACGCAGTAGAGTGTACAGGCAAGATGCGCTTGGCGAGCCTGGCGGTGCAGCGGCAATCACCATGGCGGATGTGAGCGCACGATGGCTGTGCTACGTGCCCGGGAAGCTGTGCTGCTTCAGAAAGCTGTCGCGCAGGGTTGCATCCCGGAAGGACTCTGTGCCGCCGGCGCCTTGCGTGCAGAGAGCGCCTGTGATGTTGCCGGCGCGTGCGCAGGTGCGGAGGTCGTAACCGCGCAGGTATGCCGTGAGAAAGCCCGCGTCGAAGCTGTCGCCAGCGCCAATGGTGTCCACCGGTGTGACCGTAAGTCCGGGCACATCGAAGACTTTGCCGTTGTCTCGTATGCGGCATCCGTTGCGGCCGCGCTTCACAACGACCGTAGTCACGGTAGGAGCGAAGGTGGCGAGCGCTGCTTCCAGCGGCACGTTGCCCGCCATGCGACACAGCTCGTCTTCGTTTGGCATGAAGAAATCAACCAGCGGAAGCAGCTGCTGCAGCGGAGCGCCCCATGTGTTGGCCGGGTCATCGTTTGTATCGAGCGAGATGGTCAGCCCCGCAGCTTTCAGATCCTCGATCACAGCGCAAATATCCGGATGGAGTGCCTGCTGCAGATAGAGCGAACAGAGGTGCAGGTGACGGGCCTGCTTTAGCGCGCTCAGGTCAAGGTGAGCGCGTGAAAGCTGCGCGATGCTGCCGAGGTATGCCAGGTTGTGGCGTACACGACCGTGCGGTAAGAGCACGGTGATCCCGGTGGTGACCGCGGGGTCGACTGCGACGCGACCCACATCGACCTGCATGTTACGGAGGCGATCGAGAGCGATGCGGCCCAAGTCGTCGTCTCCGATGAGCGACTGGAACTGCACGCGAAGGCCGAGCGCGGCCGCGTTGTGCGCGACGATGGCGGAGGAACTGCCGAGCGTGGCGACAAAGCCGGTGGCCAGAAGGTCGCGCTCTACGGGGAGATCCAATGGCAGGCCGTACAGGATCAAATCGAGATTGAGCTCGCCGGCGATAGCGAGGTCGAAGGGCTTTTCGGGCGTCATACCTTCCTCGCAACAGAGCAGGCTGCAAACGCTTGCACAGGATAGCAGCGCCGTTCACAATGGGCTTTGTGCGGCGGATGCAGCGCGTGCACGAGGTAGAGCATGTCTTCGTTTCTCCGGGAATACCTGCGTCAGCAGCGCGGCCGCCGCGGCATCTATTCTGTGTGTTCCGCAAGTCCGTGGGTGATCCGCGCGGCCATGCAGCAGGCGATGGATGGCGACGATTTGCTGCTGATCGAGGCGACCTCGAACCAGGTGAACCAGCAGGGCGGCTACACAGGGATGCAGCCGGCGGACTTCGTTCGTTTCATCGAATCGATCGCAGAGGGGACCGGGTTCCCGGTGCGGCGGCTGATCCTGGGCGGCGATCACCTGGGGCCGAACGCGTGGCAACACCTGCCAGCGGCGGAGGCGATGCGCCTGGCGGAGACGATGATGGCGGCGTATGCCGAAGCCGGATTCGGCAAGATACACCTGGACGCGAGCATGCGTTGCGCCGACGACCCGCCGCAACTTGCGGATGAGGTCATGGCCGAGCGTGCGGCAAGACTGTGTGCCGCCGCTGAAGCCGCCACTCCGGACGGTGACATATCGTATGTGGTCGGGACGGAGGTGCCGACACCGGGCGGCGCCGACCACTCCCTGTCGGTGCTGGAGGTGACCCGGCCCCCGGCGGTGGAGCATACGCTGGCGATTCACCAGGCGTCGTTTGAGCGCGCGGGGCTGCGGACGGCGTGGGAACGCGTGATTGCGATTGTGGTGCAGCCCGGTGTGGAGTTCGATCACGACTCGGTGATCGACTACCTGCCCGAGAAAGCGGCGCACCTGCAGTCTTTTTTGCAGGCGCATCCGCAGCTTGTAATGGAGGCGCACAGCACCGACTATCAAAGGCCGCAGGCTTTTCAGGAGTTGGTGCGGGACGGGTTTGCCATTCTCAAAGTGGGACCGGCACTTACGTTTGCGCAGCGCGAGGCGCTGTTTGCACTGGAGGCGATGGAGCATTCGCTTGTACCCGCGCAGGAACGCTCGCAATTGCGCGAGACGGTGGAGCGCGTGATGCTCGCGAAGCCCAGGCAATGGCAGAAGTACTACCAGGGATCGCCCGCGCAGCAGGCGCGGTTGCGCGTATACAGCTATAGCGACCGGGTGCGCTACTACTGGAACGAGCCGGAAATCGAGGCGAGCGTCAGGCGGCTCATTGAAAACTTACGCGCCGCCAGCATTCCAGAGACCCTGCTGAGCCAGCATCTGCCGCAGGAGTACCTGCAGGTGCGCGATGGTGCGCTGAGGAATGAGCCGGCAGCGCTGGTGCATGCGCATATCCGTGCAGCGCTGGTGCCGTATCGAAAGGCTGCGCTGGGTGAGTCTGGAAGGGCGCCGCTTGAGTGACGCATGTCACTTAGGCCATGCGCAAAAGTAGATCGTGGAGTCCAGCCTTTGCCTGCGACTGCACTCCTTTGGGAATGCCCGGACCGATCAGCACGGCCTGGCCGTAGCCCGGGTGCCACGCGAGGAAGTGGGCGCGGTCCGCGCCTGGCAGGCGTTGCAGGTTGACCCAGGTCAGGTGGGCTGCCATCTCCGTATCGATGAGCGAGCCGGCATTGTCCAGCGGTGGTTCGGCGCCTGGCTCGGAAAGGCGCAGGTCCATGGAGGTGGACTGGTTGCGCGGTGTAAACCGGGCGACCAGCGTGCGCGGCTGGGCGCGGCGAAGCACTTCACGCGCGGTCCACTGCACAAAGGTGGTCGCGTAAAGCTGTGTGCCGGAGCCGCTCACCAGCACGTCCGTTGCGAAGTCGCTGAGGACCGGATCGGTGACCTCGGGCAGCCCCATCTGTTGCGGCGTAAGCGCGCGCATGGCGTCACGCATCCCCTCTGGACCGCCTGTTCCTTGCGCGTTGCGGGCGTCGTTCATCATCCGCAGCAGGTGTTGGCGCGCGGGCTGCAGCTCCGCATAGGAGAGCGCCGCCACAGTCGGTCCAGTGGAAGCGGTATCGCCGCTGACCAGCCAGTGCGCGTAGGGCTGCGTTGTCTGGTGCGCGCGCGTGTTGAGCCACCCCTGCAGAGTCGCGTGATCCTCTGCCCCGTCCACAGCCAGGTAGTGCGTGCCAAGCGGACGCAGCCGGCGAAAGAGCGCGGCGGCGGCAGGATCTGAACGCAGGCGCCGATCGTAGACAACGACTACAGCGCGAGACTGGGCCTGCGGATCGTCAACTGGCTCGGGCGGCAGAACGAGCTTCGCGGCGTCGCGAAATGCGGCGATCTGGCCGGTGCTCCACATTTCCGCGGTAATGCGGTCGATCCACAGCGCGGGCTGCGTCTCCCACCCGGAGGTCTTCAGTTCGGGGGACAGCCGTAGCGCGGCGAAGGCGTCCACGGCGCGCTGCATCTGCGGTGAGCGTGGCGGCTGCAGCGCGTGTACTGTCGCCTTCAACTCCTGTTGCTCGCGCGGGAAGATACGGTCATAGCGAAGCACCTGCTGCATGAGCAAAGCGGCGAGAGGCACGGGCAACGATCGCAGCAGCATACGGCTTTGCGCTGCGAAGTTACTCACCGATGCTTCACGCTCGGTTGCCATGATCATCGCAGCTCCGTGATCACGCGGCCGTGTGCGCGCGGAGCGTCGCAGCCCAGCAGCGAGGCGACGGTCGGCGTGAGGTCGATGGATTCGATGGCGCGATCGACGACGGCGTTCTGCTTCACATTGGGACCGAGCGCCAGCATCCATGTGGTGCGCGAGAGCGCGTCACCCGTGCGGTGGTGCTGAAAGCCGTTGCCGCTGGCGTCTGCATCCGAATCGCGGCCGAAGTCCGGCAGGATGAGCAGGTTCGTGCGGTCTTTGTACTCGGGATCGGACTGGATCATGCGCCATAGTTCCGCGCAGATGCGGTCGGACCGGCGCACCGCGTCCACATAGAGTGAGAAGGCACCCGTGTGCGCCACGTCAATGTCGTGCAGCGTGATCCAGAGCAGGCTGGGTGCGGTCTCCCGCATGATGCGCTGTGCGACATAGAGCGATAGCTCGTCGGGGCTGCTGAGCGTGCGGGCGTGCGCGGCAAAGTCCTCCACGCTCAGCTTCAACATGCTTTCGACGCGCCCTGGGGGCAGCTCATGCTGCAGCGAGACGGGCGCCTGGATGGGCGACTCGTAGTTGTCGGTCAGCAGGTGATCGAGACCACTGAATGCGGGCAGTCCGTCGGGCCGCGCCAGCATACGTTTCGGCAGCACCACGGTCGCGCCCTGGCCGTTGTATTGCGCCGCGGAGCTTTGCCCGATGCGGTTGAAACCGTTGCTCGGTGCGACGACCCAGGCGTCGGTTGCGGGCCGGTTCCGAGCCGCGCGGAAGTACTCGAAGAGGGTCGGGTTCGCGGGGGAGACGTCCGCGAAGTTGTTGAAGCGTTCGTACACGCCGGTCGCGAGGGATGCGGTTGCGACGTAATGCCCGAGGATGCCGCGATTAACGACCTGCGTGAAGAAGGTGCCCTGCGGCAGTAATTCATTCAGCAGGTGCGGAATGTTTTCCTGGCCCTCGGGCGCGAACGTTTCCTGGTCGCGCGCGCCGCCGCCAAAGGTGACGACGACGATCTTGCGATTCGCCGCGGGTTCTGCCCACGCACGCCCAGGAAGCACACCCGAGGCCGAGGTCGCGAGCGCGGAACCGCACAGCCCGCGCAGAAACTCGCGGCGGGTGCGGCTTTGTTCGGCGGCAATGTGGTTCCAGAGCGACTGTTCCGGCATGGCGAGATGAAAAGACGCTTCAACGACCGAGAGGTCTTGCCGCACAGTGACAGGCCAGGCGTGCTGTGCGACGTTGTAGCCTGATACGTGAGAAGATATCCGGTTTCCCGTGGTGATGTCGACAGGGCCGCCCGGTGTGCCGCAGAGGGAGCAGCGATGAGCGATTTGCCGACCTTGGATCTGCCCTCCGGCCACGCCCGCCTCCTGCTGCACTCGTGCTGCGCGCCTTGTTCGGGCGAGGTGATGGAGACGCTCGTCCACTCCCGGATCGATTTCACGATCTTTTTCTATAACCCGAACATTCATCCCCGCCGCGAGTACGACCTGCGCAAGGACGAGAACCACCGCTTTGCGCAGAAGCACGGCATCCCGGTGATCGATGCGGACTACGACATGGAAAACTGGTTCGACCGGGTGAAAGGCATGGAGCACGAGCCGGAGCGCGGCGTTCGCTGCACCGCGTGCTTCGACATGCGGTTCGACCGCACGGCGCTGTACGCCCATGAGCACGGCTTCAGTCTGATCAGCAGTTCGCTTGGCATCAGCCGCTGGAAGAACTTTCGCCAGGTTACGGATGCGGGCGTCCGCGCCGCGGGACGCTACGGTGGCCTGTCCTACTGGGAGTACAACTGGCGCAAGATGGGCGGCGCCGGCCGCATGGTCGAGATCAGCAAGCGCGAGAACTTTTATCAGCAGGAGTATTGCGGCTGCGCCTACTCGCTGCGGGACACCAACCTGCACCGGATTCAGGCGGGGCGGGATGTAATTCGTATCGGTGAGATGTACTACGGCCAGGCGAACAATACGGATTAGGGTCTTGCCGGTGCAATTGCCGCTGTGCCGGCTTCACTTTCAATGCTTAACCGCCGCCGCTGTGCCTGCGCGACGGGTCCAGTGAGCCGGCGTTCCGGTCCAGATTCCGGGCGGAACTCCGGCCGGGCGCATCCGCAAGCGTGCAGGATGCCGCTAAGTTCGT
>CAXUEG010000071.1:0-3716 GCA_964249935.1 uncultured Terriglobus sp. | reverse complement strand
GTAGGCACTTTGGGGGCGCTCCGCGGGGTCCACGCTCAGCATGGTCTGCAGCAGGCGAGCCAGCGGATCGGAAGCTTCCACCGTCTCGGGCATGCGCCACACGCCGTGAAGATGCCGGTTGCGGATTTCTTTGAGCGAGGAACCCTGAAAGAGCGGCGTTCCGCTGAGCGCCTCGCCCAGAACCGCACCCAGCGAGTACAGGTCGCTGCGCACGTCGAGCGGCTCGCCGCGCAGCTGCTCCGGGCTCGCGTACAGGGGTGTGCCGCCGACGAATGGCCGGTCCTGGGGACCGTTGGTTTGCGAGATGCCGAGGTCCAACAGGCGGTACTGCCCGAAGTGATCGCGGCGGATATTGCCAGGTGTGAGGTCGCAATGCACCACGCCCTGCGATTCCGCGTGGCACAGCAGGCTGCTCAGCTGGGCCGCCATCTGCAGTGTCTCCTCACGGCCGAGCGGACCGCGGCGGGCGAGTACCTGATCCAGGTCTTCGCCGGCGATGTAGGGCATGAGCAGGAAAAACAGCCCGTCCAGCTCGCCGAAATCGAAGACGGCGACGGCATTCGGGTGATCGCCCAGCATGGCCGCATGGGTTGCCTCCAGGCGGAAGCTGCGGACCACACCCGCTTTGTCCACAAGTTCGGGGTGCAGTACCTTGGCCACGAACAGGCCGTTGTGCAGGCGGTGCCGCAGCAGAAAGATCGTTGCCATGCCGCCGATCGCGAGCGGGCGCTCGACCAGGAAGCGGGTGCCGAGCACCACCTGCAATCTTTCCCCGAGTTCGCTGGTGTCGGAGCGGACTTCACTCACTCGAGGCGCCTTCTGCGTTCGGCTATATGCGGGACGGGCGTTCGCAGCGCAGGTTCGTAGACAACACCGTGCAGCGGCATCGGCCCAGTCTGCGCGCATGGCAGCGCGTCGGGCTGCATCACGTGCAGGGCGTCGGGATTAAAGAGAGTTCCGGCGAGCATCGCGACCAATTTGTGCAGCGCGTGCTCCACGCTGTTGCTCACGCGGTGACGGTCCCAAAGGCACACAAACCCGGTTTCCGGGTGCACGTTGGGGTGAAGAACGGGGATGCGCAGGTACATCTCCATGGGAACTGCCGGAAAGTGTACCGGGAACTCGAACCGAAGGTCATGCACGGAAAGACGGCCGTTATGGCCCTGCTTTGGGATGGACAACGCGGCGGGACCATGCAGCTTGAGCTGAAATCCGGCGTCGTCCCGGCGCAGGTTCGATAACCGGGCGCGATTTGCGGCGGCAAGGTGTTCGAGCAGCGCCCACTCCGCGGCCAGGCGGCGCTCGGTCGCGGGGAACATGCCGGCTCAGCCGTTGGTCGCGACGGTGGACACCCGCAGGACGTCGCCGGGCCGCACGCCCTGGACCGTGAGCGGCTGCGCAAAGTCAAGGCTGCGGCCGTTCCAAACGACCTCAGGTTCACCTTCGCCTTTCAGGATGTTTCCGCGCTCCCGCAGGTCGAACAGTATCTCTTCAAGCACCATGTCCAGCGTTTCGCCTTCGTCAATGTCGACGTTGTACTTGGTTTCTCCACTCATCGTGTCAAAGTAGACCTGGTATTTCGGCATGGGAACCTTTCGGAGGCAAGGGCGCAGTGAGTGCTCAGTCGGCGCCAACGGTGGACGCGACCGTATGTGCAAGCGATGCCGGAAGATCGGGAAGGGCTGTCCTGCATCGCTGACATTCCCCGTTGGTGAAGTCCCAGCAGTCGCGGCACTGTGCCCGGCGGCAATGCGGACAGCGCCGAAGATCAACCTGGTCGGCCGCTCCTCGGCAGACCTGGCAGCGGTCATGTCGGGAGCGTGGACCGGCCACGCGCATCCACCAGCTTTCTTCCACCGGCAGCAGCGGCACGCGCTGGTCCAGGCATAGCTGGCACCGCCCGTGCTCAAAGCTCCAACAGGTTTCATCGCACACGTGCATGCTGCAACGCGGACAGGCGAAGACCAGCGAGCTTGCTCTGAGACTGCGGTTGCATAAGCCGCAGCGCGCCTCGGACCTCCGCAGCAGATATACCGTCAGAGCACTGCCCAGGGCGGCAGGCAAAAAGGCGAAAAGACCGAAAAACGTTGGCCGAAGCGACAAGTCGAGAAGACACGCGACGGTTTCGCACAAAGTGGCGCACAGGAGCGGCGGGACCCACACGCTGCCCCAGGGCAGTTGGAAGTGAAGCCAAAGCCATGTGGCGCCGGCGCTTAGCAGAAGGGCGGCGGCAAGAGCTGCGCCGGCGCCGCCCAAAGCCGCGCAAAACTGCAGCGATGCAAGCAGAACAAGTACACCGAGCAGAAGCGCGGCGCGCTCCAACGATCGATTCATAGAACAACCTTATGCTCCGGGACCTCCGGGGCAGTGTCGCGCAACCAGTAAAGATGCCGCTCGGGCATTCCAAGCTGCCGCGGTGAAAACGTGCTGTAGGGGTCGCCGTGCCGGATGCGGTGAATCGCACGGAGGGGCTGCTGTGTCGAACGTCCGCAAACGGGACACGGCGAGCGGCGTACCCGGGCGACGCGCTGCATGGGCCGGCTGCGTGCGCCGCACGCGTCGCACATGGCTTCGGTACAGAGCGGCCAGCTCAGCACCAGCTCCCGTGTTGCGCGCTGCAACACACGATCGACGGGCATCTCCCACGGCAAAGCCTCCACCGTCCCCCGAAATTCGTCATGCCATGGGCAGGTTGCACTGCGGGTCAGATGAATTGGCTCGGCCTGCCATGCGCCCCCGGAATCCTGGCTCAGCCGCGTGCTCCAGGACTCGTTGCTCGCAAGCTGCTGCCAGCATCGTATCCGCGCCAGCATCGTATCCGCGACAGCATCGAGCGTGGCGAGTGCGGCCGTCATGGCAGGCGTGTCTTCGGGCTCTTGGCAGCCCATCGATACGGAGGCGGCGTAGCCGAGTACCGCGGCCCGACGATCCTCTGACAAACCGCAAAGCGGGCACGCTGCCGAGCTCGCGGCGGGGTACACCGTCACGCGTCCCCCGGCAATGCTTTGCCCGAAGACCGCGCCGTCCAGCATCGGCTTGCCGAGCGACCGTGCGATCCAGGCCGTTTCGACCCGGGATAGGATCGTGTCAGAACAGCAGCAGAATAAATCTGACTCCTGGAGCTCTTGCCAGCCGACATCGGCGATCTCGCACGATGCCGAATGCCACGGCAACCGGTCCAGCGCCCGTGCGGCCGCAGCCAGCAGCTCTGCCTTGTTTTGTGACAGCGTTACGGCGCAGGCTGGCCCCGCTCTGCCATGTGTTACCGCTCGCCGAAGCAGTGAACTGAGCGCGAGGTTTCGCGGTTCCACGTTGTCCGGGTCGACAAGCAGCACGGACATGTCGCCGTGCTCCCGCAAACGCTCCAGCAGCGCGGACCCAAGTGCTCCGGTGCCCACCACGCAAAGACGCCACCTGTTGTGTACCCCAGTGCACATAGACGGGTTCACTCAGCCTCTGATGCGTCGGCTTGCTTTGGTGCGGAGGGCACTTTGGCAGGACCCGCCACCAAGATGCCATTTCCGGACAACTCAGAGTGACGTGTCATGCTTCATAAGCCTACCGGTGGAGTGGGATCGCTTCCAAGCGAACTACATTCGCGGATTTTTGTAGTACACGGCTGCCTTCATGAGTCTGTATCGCGGATTGTGGTTTGCTACGGTGGCGGGTATGGGGGGCGGACTTCTTGCCTCGCTCCTGACCGCACTGGTACAGAT
>CAXUEG010000070.1:10748-11225 GCA_964249935.1 uncultured Terriglobus sp. | reverse complement strand
ACCGATACCACTCTTTACCGAAGCCGACTGGCACGTCTTTGCTGGTTCCAGTGTTCTCGCGCTGCTCACAGGAGTCTTCTTTGGCCTGCTTCCAGCGCGGCAGGTGTGGCGCACTGACCCGAACCAGACCATGCGCGCTTCGGGTTCCACCACTACAGTCGACCGCGGCTGGTTCCGCTCCGGTATGTTGGTTGCTCAGATCGCCCTCTGCTGCCTCCTGGTAACTGCCTCGGCAGTCGCCCTGCGCGGACTGCAGCAGATGCAGCACGTGGAACTCGGCTTCGATCCTGACGGTGTGACGCTTGCAACCGTTGATGTCAAGTTGGCCGGTTATTCGGGCGCGTCCGCGGCAGCGGCACAACAGCACCTGCTGGAAGCCATCCGGCGCATTCCTGGCGTCAGCGCGGCCGCCTACAGCAACAACCAGCCGCTCTCTCAAAGCGACGACATGGAAAGCGTATACGCGGCCAACACCAC
>CAXUEG010000070.1:0-10738 GCA_964249935.1 uncultured Terriglobus sp. | reverse complement strand
TGAGTTAGCTTCAGCCATGAGCTTCCAGGTTTCTCCGGATTACTTCAGCGCGACCCGGACCCGCTTGGTTGCCGGACGCGCCTTCACCACGCACGACGACGCAAAAGCGCCCAACGTGGTCATCGTCAACCAAGCCCTCGCACGCAAGCTTTTCGGAACCACAGATGCGATCGGCAGGCGCTTTTTTCTACGTGAAAACGATCCGGTAGAGGTCGTCGGCGTTGCTAGAGATGGAAAATACCTCAACCTTTCTGAGGATGCAGCGCCGGCGCTGTTTATGCCGATCCTCCAGCACCCCGACAGCACTGCCGTGCTCTTTGCACGCTCTGATCGAAACCCGGCAGAAATGGCGCAGGCCATGCGCGCCGCCGTCGCCAGCGTCGATCCCGCCATCCCCATCTTCAGCGCCCTTGCCTGGACCGACGCGCTCGGCATCGTCACCTTCCCGGCCCGCGCCGCCACCCTGGCGCTGGGCGTTCTCGGCGGCTTGGCTGCCATGCTCGCCATCACCGGCATCTTCGGCGTGGCCAGCTATACCGTGAGCCGCCGCATGCGCGAGTTCGGCATCCGCACCGCTTTAGGCGCGGGCGTGGCCGACGTCCTGCGTGCCGCGCTTGGCAAGACCATGCTGCTAATTGGGTCCGGCTCCGTTCTCGGCCTCCTGCTCGGCATCGGCTCCGGCAAGCTGCTCGCGGCGGTGGTCTATCACGCCAGTGCGGCCGATCCTGTCGTTCTGCTGGCCGCCGTGCTGACCATGCTGCTGCTCGGCATCGCCGCGACCCTGGTGCCTGCGCGCCGTGCCGTGAGCGTCACGCCTGCGGAACTGCTGCGCGAACAATAGCAGCCGCACCCGGCCAACTGTGAAGCGGCTGAATCGCGCCCTGGTGTCTTCCTATGCAGCACGGAGGTCTGACGGTCGGCGCGCGAGACATGCTGCGAGTGCCCCGGAATGTGACGAAGAGGTACCTTCGCGTCGTGCCGGCCCACCACCGGAACTTACTCTCACGCGAACCCGTCACTTATGTCGTTCTATGGCGACATGCACTAACTTAGGACACCTATCCATCATCGACTACAGCTAGATTGTCTTTAGCAATCTTGTTTCACTTTGCTGTCTTCTTTCTCCTGGGTCCTGATACTCCTTTCCAGAGCTTCATCGGACCATAACTTAGTCGACGTCTCGCTTTCTTGCGAGCGCCCAGATTACTGCGCCCTGCAGCGCAGCATTGGTGGTCCATGCTTTCCATCCGTAACGTTATGCGCCTTTGCTGCGCATTCGCCCTCCTGTGTCTTCCGCTTTCCATGCACGCGGATACTCTTCAACTTATCTCCACCTCCGGCGGCAGCAGCGGTGGCGTTGATATCTATCCCTATAACTTCAGTGTCGATGGATCCAGCACACTTACTTCACTCGCGTGTCTCAATTACGATCGCGAGATCACCTTCGGGGAGCAGTGGAACGTAGATATCCACGGCCTCGACATGGGATCCTCGCAGACCGCGATCGACTACCGCGCGGATGCCCTGTTGTACTGGGCATTCGGTCAGTATGGCCTGTCGAACTCCGACCTCCAGTTCGCTATCTGGAGCATCTTCGACCCATCCGTTACGAGCAACAGTGCCTTTACCGCGACGTCGCAGAATCTGGTCAATCTGGCCATGCAATATGCTGTTGATCCCACGCTCATGAGCTCCGGCTTCTTCCAGAACTTCTCGCTGTACACGCCAACCTCTGACCAGACGGGCTGGACCAGCGGGACTCCGCAGGAGTTCATCGGTGCCGCCGATCCGTCAGTTACACCTGAACCCTCCAGCCTCGTGTTACTCGGTACGGGCCTGCTGTGCGCGGGTTTGATCCTGTCCAGAAAGCGGTTCACTGCGGAGCCGACACTGGCCTGATCGGCGCTCCAGCCAGAAACAAGCGGCGGCAATCCTTGCGGGTTGCCGCCTTACTTGCACTAGGGACAAAGAGAGAACCTGCGTTAGCGCTAACGCAGATCCTTCCGCGGTCACGGCGCACGAACCGGGGCACCACATGCTTACAATGAGGCGTGTCGCCCCCTGCAAGATGCCCACACGCCTGAAAGACATTGCGAACGCGCTTGACGTCTCGATCGTGACCGTGAGCAAGGTGCTGCGCGGCAAGACCGACGTCAGCGCCGAAACACGCGATCGCATCCTGCGCAAGATGGAAGAGCTGAACTATAAGCCCAACATGATCGCGCGCGGGCTGGCCAGCGGCCGCAGCCTCACCGTCGGTCTGATTGTTCCGGACATCGCCGATCCCTTTTTTGCTGAACTGGCGCGCAGCCTGGGCGCCCACCTGCGCCGTAGCCAATACCAGTTGCTACTGGCGTCTGCCGACGAAAGCGCCGCGGTGGAGCACCATGAAATCGAAAACCTCTTACAGCGCGGTGTGGATGCGTTGCTGATCGCCTCGTGCCAGAAAGACGCCAGCGGCCTGGGCGCAGCGCTGCGTCATCGCACGCCCTGTGTTCTGCTCGATCGCATGTTGCCGGGCGCAGAGGCCAATTTTGTAGGAACGGATGACGCGCTGGCCGGGCGCCTGGCCACCGAACACCTGCTCTCCCTTCGACGCAGGCGCGTCGCGCACATCGGCAGCGAGGGCACAAGCACCGCAACGGACCGCCTGCGTGGATATCGCGAGGCGTTGGAAGGTGCCGGTCTCAGCTTCGACCCCGGCCTGACCGTCACCTGCGACCTGCACAGCGGCCGCCCCGACCTGCTGGGCCACGATGCCATGCGCCGGCTGCTCGAACGTCCTGAGCACCCCGACGCAGTCTTCTGCTACAGCGATCTGCTGGCGGTCGGCGCCATTCGTGCCGCGCGCGAGATGGGCCGCCGTGTGCCGGAAGACATCGCCATCATCGGCTGCGGCAACCTGCCCCTTTCCGCATACCTGGAAGTGCCGCTTAGCTCCATCGATCAGGGCACAGCGGAGTTGGGCGAGCATGCGTCGCGACTGGCTTTGCTGTTGGTCGAAAGCAAGGCGCGTCCGGCACCGCAAACCATGCTGGTGCCACCCCGGGTCGTGGTGCGGGCAAGCACCGGCGTGCCGCCTGTCTAGCGGCCGTGGTACAGGTGCATTCGTGCAATGTACAGCAGCACCTCCGGCGTAAGTCGGTCGGCCGGCGTAATGCCATGCCGCAGACGCACGCGGATGTCCGTAGCGCTGGTGTCGTCATCGAGCGTGCTCAAACGGTGCACGCGGGCGCTCTGTTCCGGCCTCAGGCCTGGCGCTTGCAGCCCTTGCAGGTCGAAATCGGGCCGCGAGACGACGATCCACTCCGCCAGCGCAAGCAGGCGTTCGGGATCGCGCCAGCGTGGAAAGCCTAGAAAGCTGTCCGCGCCCACCAGCGAAAACAACGCGGCTCCAGGCTCACGCTCGCGCAACGCCGACAGCACATCGACCGTGTAGTTCGGAGAGCCGTCCGGGTGCGGCGCGTCGATATCCAGCACTTCAAAGCGCGGTTCATTCAGACACAGCAGACGAACCATCGCAAGCCGGTCGGCGAAGTCGGCGTGCGGCGATTCGTGCTTCAGCGGCTGTCGGCCGGTGGGCGCGAACAGAACGCGGTCCAGCGCAAAAGCATCCGCCGCCACGCGCGCCAGCGCCAGATGCCCGCGGTGCGGTGGATCAAACGTTCCGCCAAAGTAGCCGATGCGCATTGTGTGAGGGTATGCGGGCAGGTGCGGAATGGTAAAGCCGCTCGCAACGCACATGGAACCTCAAACCCCCGGCGGCGTATCTTGTCTCCGGAGAGATCATGCAGACACGCATTCACGGAACCACCATGCCCGCGATCGAGATCCTGCTGCAGCCGGGCGAGTCGGTCATCGCCGAATCGGGCGAGCTGAGCTGGATGACGCAGAGCATCGGTCTGAACACACACACCCAGTTCGCCGGCGGCGGCGGTTTCCTGGGCGCCATTAAACGCATGGCGGGTGGCGGAACGCTTTTCATGACGGAGTACCGCGCCATGAACTACCCCGGAGAGGTGGCGTTTGCAACCAAGGTGCCCGGACACATCGTTCCGCTGGAGCTGCACAGCGGCTACGACGCGTACATGATCCATCGCCACGGCTTTCTGTGCGGAACGCCAGGCATCCAGATCGGCCTGGGCTTCCAGCAGTCGCTGGGTGCGGGCATCTTTGGCGGGTCGGGCTTTCTGCTGCAAAAGATTGCCGGCCAGGGGACGGCGTGGCTGGAGTTGTCGGGAGAGGTCGTGGTGCGCGATCTGCAGCCCGGTGAAACACTGCGCGTACACCCGGGTCATGTCGGCGCATTCCAGGCCAGTGTCAGCTTCCAGATCACGCGTGTGCCCGGTATTCGCAACCTGATCTTTGGTGGAGATGGCCTTTTCCTGGCTGCGCTGACCGGTCCAGGGCGCATATGGCTGCAGACTCTGCCACTCAGCAATCTGGCGCACGCGCTTCAGGAGTACCTGCCCGGCGGCGACTCCGGCCGCCGCGAGGTAGAGGGAGGCGTCATCGGCGGCGTGGTGGGGTCCATTCTGGACGGCATGCGCTGAAGCTTCCGCTATTCAGCATCACCAAGCGAATCCCGAAATGGTAACGCTGACACTTCTGTGTTACGGGCACTATCGCTAAATGGCCATAGCAGCGAGCAAGTCTTTCGTTAGGCTTGGTTTGTCACAAGCGATGCGCACGGACGCTCGCTGGACGATGGATTGGAACCCAAAATAGAAAATGAAAGGATTGGCCTTGTCACTCTCGCTCAGCTACAGCCCAATTCCTGCTTACACCACATCGTTGCCGAACATACTTACGGAGTTCGGCCTGCGTCTCCGCGAGATGCGGCACGAGCGCCACTTGTCCGACGTCGATCTGGCATGGCGCATCGGCATTACGCGAGCGCATCTGCAGGACATTGAGGAAGGGACGGAGACCATCGACCTCGATATGCTCTCGATGATCTCCGGCGCGCTCGGCGTTACGCTCGCCACCGCTTTGCAGGGCCTGTGAGCAACCGCAACGGCACCAGCCCCAGGGCTAAGCGGACAGGGTAACTAGCTGCTGCGAGGCAGCCTCACCGGCGACGGTGCGTTTCAACTGACCGCACGCGGCGTAAATGTCGCGGCCGCGTGGGCGTCGTATGTAAGTGGGAACGCCACCCGCGATCAGCGATTTTTGGAAGCGCTCTACATCTTCCGGCAATGGCTGCGTGTATGCAATGCCCGGCCCCGGATTCCAGACGATCAGGTTGACTTTGCTCGGAATGCCGCGCAGCAGATCCAGCACCTCGCGCGCATGCTCCGGCCGGTCGTTCACGCCGCCCAGCAGCACATATTCAAAAGTGACCCAGTCGCGCCTGCCCAGCGGTATGGTCTCGACCGCGTCCAAAAGATCCCGAATCTTCCACTTGCGCGTAATCGGCATGATCTCTTCACGAACGGTGTCGTTGGAGGCGTTCAGCGAAAGCGCCAGGCGAGGCCGCAGCGGCTCCTGCGCAAACCGCCGGATCGCCGGCTCGATGCCGCTCGTGGACACCGTCATCCGCGACTCGGGCAGCCCTATTCCCTCGACCAGCAGCCGTACCGCGGCCATGAAGTTGTCATAGTTCAGAAACGGCTCGCCCATGCCCATGAAAACCAGGTTGATACGGTCACGGCCGACCTGGATGCGGTGCCGGTTCAGCACGGCGGCGACCTGGCCGGCAATTTCGCCCGCGGTCAGGTTGCGCTTAATGCCCAGCTTTGCCGTCAGGCAGAACTGGCAATTCACCGCGCAGCCCACCTGGGAAGACACACAGATGGTGGCGCGCCGGTATCCTGCCTCGGCCAGGGCGCCACGATTGCGGCTGTCCTGCTGCGGCGAACGCGGGCGCATCGCATTCGCGCCATGCGGTAAACGCCTGGCGGCCAGCGCTGCTTCCCGCTTTGCGGCAAGAGTGCGATCGACACGGCGCTCCGCCGCCGCCTCGGTCTCATCGTCCTCATACGGAGCCTCCGCGCCATCTCCGTCCGGCATCCAAACCGTTTCCACCGTTTCGCCATCGTCCATGCGGATCAGGTAACGCTCGGTGCCATCCTCACTGGTGGCAGTCTGAACGATTTCAGGCAGGCCCACCGCATCGCCCTGGGCCTCCAGGTGACCACGCAGAGCTGCGGAAAGTGTCGTGATCTGATCGACGGCAGTGACGCGCTCGCGGTACAGCGCCTCCCACATCTGGCGCGCGCGAAACGGCTTCTCGCCCAACGCAACCATGCGCTCGGTCAACTCCGGCAGCGAAAGTCCGAATAGGGAAGCCACACTCCTAGGATACGTGGACGAATCCTACAGCGGCTTGGGATCGGGGTTCGGATCAGGAATGCGGAGCAGTTCGTCAGCATCCACAAGGTCGCGAAGACGGCCGACCTGCTGCTTATTCGCAATCAGGTCGGGCTTGCTGATGAAGGGAACGGTCACGCCCTCCACCTCAACCTCGGTGCGGTTTCGCCAGACCTGGTCGAAGGAAATCCCTCCGATGGCATTCAGGATATCCACCTGATCCGGGCGAACGCCGAAGCGGAGGCTCTCATGCTCGGTTAGCAAATCGCTGAAATCGCCCGGCAGGTTCAGCCCGAGTTCCTGCAAAGCGGCAAAAGCAGCTTTCGCATTTTCGATAGTCGGACGTATGAAGATGTCGAGGTCTTGCGTCGCGCGTATGTAGCCGTACGCATTCACCGCAACGCCGCCGACTACGGCATATTGCACCTTTGCCTCAGTGAGGGCGGCGAACAAAGAAAGCTGCTGCGGGGTCACGGGCTGGCTCCGGCGCGATCACGAACGCGCGACGATTCAGTTCGGTCATGGCCTGAAGGCGTTGCTGCATGGACATGCTTGCTGCTTCGTCACGCTGCTCCTGCCTGGCCTGCTCAAAGCTCAGCTTGCGGACCGGACCCCAATCGACACGCGGCAACGTCCTCATCACCACCATCGTCGCAGATGGGTCTAGAAAAAGCGAAGCACGATGCCGGTGCTCACGTGGAAGTTCGAATCGGCCTTGCCGCCGGCAACCTGTCCGCCCACCTCGGCGACACGCCAGTCCAGGTGCGGCAGAAACGTGAAGTCCACACCGCCGTTGATTTCGGCTGCGACGTGCTTTGTGCCCGGAACAGAGCCGATGTCAGTGCTGGCCACGCCCGCCAATACCTCCGCGTACGGCTTGATCGGCAGCACGGGCGGTTTGAACGCGGCGCGAAAGCCACCCAGCACGCGGGTGGCGCTGTTGTGGTCGCTGCCGCTCAGCTTGGATCCGCGGATGTCCCCACCCAGGTGCAGCGGCCCGAACTTGTAAAAATCGTCGTACAGGCCAAAGGTGCCGCCGGTGTAAAACTTGTCCGGCGTGTCGAAGTGCGCGCCTTCGAAGTTTGCGTACAACGCAATCTGCGCATGCGCAGCAACACTCGAGAACAGCAGGGCCGCAGAGGCAAGGGCCAGGCGAAAAGGTTTCATCCTGCGTTGGACCATAGCGGACGGCAGAAGTTGCGGCCGGCGAGGAACCGAGCCAGATTCGCTCAATGTGCCCGAGGCAGACAACGGAGGGAAGCCTTGCTCCCACTTCGTTGTTGCCGCTCTACGGCCCAGTTACCTCTGCTCCGGCTTCAGCGACGCCATGTCGATCACATAGCGGAAGCGAACCTCGCGGTCATCGATCCGCTTGTGTGCATCGTTGATGTCCTCCATCTTGATCAACTCCACATCCGGCGTGATGCCGTGATCGGCGCAGAAGTCGAGCACCTCCTGCGTCTCGCGAATGCTTCCGATCAGCGATCCGGCAACGGACTTGCGGTGCATCGCCACTTCCATGTTGTTGAACGGCTTGAGCTTGTCCAGCGCGCCCACGATCACCAGCGAGCCATCGCGCTTGAGTGCCGGGATGAATGGCTCCAGGTCGGTTGCCTCCGGGATCGTGCTCAGGATGAAGTCGCAGCTGTTTGCCTTTGCTTTCATCTGATCCGCGTCTTTGCTGTAAACGCCCTGCGCGCCGAGTTTCGCGGCCTCGTCCAGCTTGTCTTTCGTTTGCGTAAACACAATCACTTCAGCGCCCATCGCTTTTGCGAGCTTCACGGCCATGTCGCCCAGGCCACCGAAGCGCAGTTAGGAAAAGGCATGAGGCCGTTGCTTCGCCCTCGGCGACCTTTGGCGCTGCTGCAGACGGCTCACGCCGATTCGAAGTCGATGAACGCCTTTGCCGGGTCGGTGTGGGTCAGTCGTACCCGCAATTTGTCCCCAACGTCGTGCGGCGTGTTGCTGTGCATCAGCATGCCTTCCACCGGCGGCGCCAGCACGCGGACGAACGTGCCTTTTGGTCCCGCGCCAGTGACCACCGCGGAGTAAACCTGCCCGACGCTGTGCTGCAAGGCAACGGCCTGCGCACGCTTCGCCATGGCGCGCTCCACCTTGCGGGCCGCCTTGTCCTGCTGGTTGCAATGGTTGGCAATTGCGGCAAGTTCGTCGTCTGTGTAGGGCGCGGGCGCGTTCTCCAGCGCGCCATGCACGATGCGCTGCGTGACCAGGTCGGCGAAACGCCGGTTGGGCGCTGTGGAATGTGAATAGTCGTGCGCCGCAAGTGCGAAGTGGGCGGGCGGAAACGGGTCGTCGGCGCGGACGAGAACATATTCGCCAGCGCCCATCAACTTAATCACCGCCAGCGCCAGGTCGGGGTAATGATCGGGATCTTGCGCACGCTGCTCCGTCAGCGCGCGGTTCAGTGCAAGCGAATCAGGCTCTGCCGGCAGTGCATACCCCAATGGCCGCAACAGATCGGCGATCCGCGCCCAGCGCTCCGGCGACCGCACGATGCGCCGTATGCTGGATCGCCCAGCACCGTGAAGAAATGCCGCGGCAGTCTCATTCGCCGCGATCATCAGGTCTTCGATCAGGTCCATCGCCGGATTGTTGAGCGTGGTTTCGAGCGAAAGAATTTCACCGTCCGCAACAACAGGCGTCGCCTCGGCCCGCCTGAAGTCCAGCGCGCCCGCAGCCTGGCGCTGCGCGCGAAAATGCCGGGCAGCTTCAGTCTGCAAGCATAGCTGCTCGACCAGCGCAGGCGTGAGGTTGAGGGCCGAGGACGGCTGCGCCGCCTTCGCTCCGGGTGTGCACAAACCGCTGTCCAGCAACGCTCCAATCTGGCGATACGTCAGCTGCGCGGTGTTGCGCACCTGTGCGGCAAAGATGCGGCCATCGCGCAGCGTGCCGTCGCTTGCCACCGTGTATTCAGCCACAAGCGCATTCCGTTCTTCCCCCGGATTGAGCGAGGTAAGCCCGGTGGAAAGCTCGAACGGCAGCATGGGGAAGTTGCGCGCGGCCGTGTAGATAGTCTGCGTCTGCCGCGCGGCGAACCGGTCCAGCGGCGAGTCCTTCGAAACGGTCGCCGCAACGTCGGCAATGGCAATGCGCATGCGAATTGAGCCGTCGTCCAGGCGCTCGGCCCACTCGATCTGATCCAGGTCGCGCGAGGTGTCGTTATCGATAGAGGACCAGGGCAGCGCCCGCAGATCCGTCGCGTCCGTTACAGTTGGCTGCGGCGCGGCAAGTATCTGTCGCAGCTGCTCGGCGTTACCGTCAGCCGGCGTCAGGTCGAAACCTTCCCGCGCCATCTCAGCAGCCGCGGCTGCGGCAAAGTTGAAGGGCGGCGAGCCGGCGGGTGTGGTATGCGGGGCGTTCACCATGCGCAGATGAGCCTAGCAGTTCGCAATGGTGTTCGGGCTCGCGCTTCGCGATCGGCTCTGGTTGCGGCCTCTCCGCTCGCTAGGTGAGCTGGCGCTCCGGTCGAAGATGACCATTCGAATCACCCTCGAATGCCTACAATCGCGATATGCGGATCCTGGTAGTCGGCGCCGGCGCGGTAGGTGGGTACTACGGCGGACGGCTTGTACAGGCGGGCCGGGACGTAACGTTCCTGCTGCGCGAAGGGCGCGCTGCGCAAATTCGCGAGCGTGGACTCAACCTGATCAGTCCGCGCGGCGATGTATCGTTGCAGCCGGCGATCGTTTCAGCGCAGCAGCTGCGTTCTGGCAGCGATCCATACGACCTGATCCTGGTCAGCACCAAGAGCTACGCGCTTGCCACCGCCATGAAGGATTTCGCGCCCGCCATCGGTCCCGGATCGCTCATCATGCCGCTGCTAAATGGCATGCAACACCTGGACGATCTGGATGCCCGCTTCGGCCGCGAACACGTCCTGGGCGGAACGGTCCGCATCATGGCAGAGGTGTTGCCGAACGGAGACATCTGGCAGCACAACCCGCTGGACCAGTTGACCTTCGGATTTCGGCCGCCGTCCCCAGAGAGCGCCGCGCTCTCTGCGAAAATTCGCGAGGCGCTTACGGTCCATGGCTTCTCCACCATCGAATCGCCCGATGTGGTCGGCGCGATGTGGCAAAAATGGTGGCTGCTGGCGGCCATCGGCGCGACCTGCGTATTGGCCGATGGATCGATCGGCGAGGCGCGCAGCACCATCGAGGGCGCCATGTTTACCCGCGGCGTGCTCGAGGAATGCCTGGCGGGCGCGGCGGCTAACGGCTTCCCGCCGCGACCGCCACTTCTGGAAGAGATGCACGGCCGCTTCGACGATCCAAAGTCCACCGTCACTTCAAGCCTGTATCGCGACATGAAGGCGGGCACCGCTGTGGAGGCGGACCAGATTGTGGGGGACTTCATTCGGCGAGCGAAGAGTGTACCGGTTCCACTGCTGCGCGCCGCCTTTGTC
>CAXUEG010000069.1:0-11229 GCA_964249935.1 uncultured Terriglobus sp. | reverse complement strand
GGCCAGCCCTAATCGTCAGACCTGTCGCCACATCGTCGCAGCGACCCACGCAGGCATCAAGGTAGACCGGACATCCGGGCAGGAAACGGGGAGCGCAGGCTTCCCGTTTCGTCTTTGCGCTATACCGTTTGCATCCAGCGAGCCGGGTCATGTCATCCTAGCGCCGTATGGGTTACGCACTGGTCCTTCTGCTGGGCATCCTGACGGGCTTGCGGGCAATGACGCCCATGGCGGTGCTGTGCTGGTTTGCGTACCTGCCCGGGCACATCCCTACGGAGTCGCCGCTGATGCTGACCGGCTGGCGACACTTCACCTCATACGTGGTCTCGCCGGTCCTCTTTTCCGTGCTGGCCGTAGGCGAGTACATCGGCGACAAGCTGCCGAACACCCCCAGCCGCACTTCGCCCATCGGCCTCGCCGGCCGTATCCTCTTCGGCGTGTTCATCGGTGTGCTGGTCGCGCCGCGCGTCGGTGGCCACCATCTGCTCAAAGGGCTTACCGGCGGGATCGGCGCCGTGCTCGGTACTTACGGCGGCTGGTGGGTACGCACCCGTCTGGCGGCTCTGGTCGGCAAGGACTGGCCCATCGCGAACCTGGAAGACTCCTTCACCATCTTTGCCAGCATCATGGTGATGAACGTCATCACCCACTCGGACTTCTTCCGCTAACGAGTTCAGCGGCAGCTTATCAAGTGAGCAGGCGGGCCTGTAAGCCGGATTTTGTCAAAGAACGGTCATTCCTCTAGGCGCCGCATCGCTGCGGACGCTCATCAGCGACCTACCCGCGAGTCTGGCGCACCGGGCCGATGCGCATCACGCCCGCGGCTCGCGCCGTGAACGATCTTCCCGCCTATTTGGTCTTGCTCCGTGTGGGGTTTACCATGCCGCCTGCATTGCTGCCGGCGCGGTGCGCTCTTACCGCACCTTTTCACCCTTACCCCGTCCACGCTTGCGCGCATACAGGGCGGTATCGTCTCTGTGGCACTGGCCGTCGATGCGCCTTGACGCGCACCTCCCGGGCGTTACCCGGCACACTGCCCCGCGGAGTCCGGACTTTCCTCCCCCGCGCACCCACGAGCGATGCGCGGCAGCGACCGTTCAGCCCGCCTGCTCAGCTGTGAGTATACGTGGACCTTCCTAGTAGTTTCCGCGAAACCCGGCTTCGCGCAACTGCAGCCGCGTCACCGTCGCCTGAATGCCATCGAGCGGAAACGTCGTCCACATACCGATCCCGGCGCGCTCCACAGCTTTCAGCGCTTCACCCTCGCTGCGCACGCGCATACGGTGCACGTGCTCCATGCTGAACTGCTGCTGGCCGCCGGGCGCGGGCTCGGCATCCAGAAACAGTCCCGAGCCGAGACGGCGAAATTGAAAGTGAACGAGCGTGGTTTCCATGGGTTTCGCTTGGCCTCTCATGATCTTACGCAGGCGTCCGGCGTCTCTGGCGCGTGGTGTTCCGTTTGCTTGCGGTGACATCTTTGTCGCGCCATCATGGAGAGTATGGACGTTCGCTCAAAGCCCGTGCTGCTCGCCAACCACCGCTTCGGTTATGGCGCAGATGCTTCGCAATTCGGCGACCTTTGGATACCGGAGGTGCAAGCAGGGCACAGGGTTCCGGTCGTCGTGTTCTTCCATGGCGGGTGGTGGAAGTCCGAATACGATCTTGGCTATGCAGGCTACCTGTGCCGCGCATTGCGGGAGGCGGGTATCGCCTGCTGGTCTGTGGAGTACCGCCGCGTGGGCGCGACCGGCGGTGGCTGGCCAGCAACCTTCGAGGACGCCGCCGCGGGGATGGACGCAGTCGCGACCCTTGCTGATCAGTTTCCGCTCGATACCCAGCGGGTCGTCACGATGGGGCACTCCGCTGGCGGACATCTCGCCTTCTGGGCCGCAGGCCGCCACCACCTTCCGCCCGGCGGTCCGTTCGGAAAAGCGCCGGCAATCGGGCTTCGCGGTGCGATCTCGCTGGCGGGCGCAGTCGACCTGCAGGAACTCATCGCCCTGAGCGGCAATGGCATCTTTGCCCACGACCGCGACGAGGTCGTCGCGCTCATGGGGGGCGGTCCTGCCGAGCATCCAGAGCGCTACCGTGCCGGCGACCCGGGCCAGCTTTTGCCACTGGAAGGGACTCAGGTGCTGCTGCAGGGCACGCACGACGACCAGATTCCACCCACTCTGCCCGACCGCTTCGCCGCGAAGGCCCGGCGGCTCGGCTCCACGGTACGCGTGCACATGGTTCCCGATGCAGACCACTTCGACCTGGTCGACCCGGAAAGCCGCGCCTGGTCCGCTGTACTCGCCGAGGTGAAACTCCTGCTGGCGTAACTGCCCTAGTCGGGGACCATGGTTACGGCAGCAGTGCTTGCCTTGCCAGTGCCGCGCTCAGGCTCGGGCGTCATGAATCGACGCCACCAGAGCGAGTTCACCGCCTCGGCCGTGAACTCGGTAGGCGCGCCCGGCTCAGGTAGAAACACTCTGATGCCGGCAGCATCCGCAACCTCGGTGAAACGCTCCGGCGGATGATGCAAGGCGTGAAACGCCAGATTGAACAAGCAACACTTAATCGGCATCACCGCACGGGCACGCAGCTCCTGTGCGGCGCGCACGGCGTTGTCCGGACCCAGGTGAATCTCATGCCATAACTGGTCAAAGGCGCCGATCTCGAGCGTTGCCAGGTCAAACGGCCCGAACTGCTCGCCGATCTCCGGAAAACCTTCCCAGTAGCCCGAATCCGCGCCGTGGTACATGTTGTGCTTCGCCGTGCGCAACACAAACGATGACCACAGGGTGCCGAAGCGCTTGAAACCCCGTCCGCTGAAGTGCCGTGCCGGCAGCGCCACAATCTCCAGGGGCGTGCTGCTCGCAGACGGCACTGTGAACCGATCCATCCAGTTCATCGGGTAGACGCGCCCCGCGCCCACGCCCCAGCGTTTCAGGTGCGTCTCCACACCCAGGGAACAAACATACAGCGGCTTGCGTTTCTCGAGTTGTCGTAACGCGGCGGAGTCCAAATGGTCGTAGTGATCGTGTGTCAGCAGCACCGCATCCAGAGGCGGCAAATCGTCGATCGCGAGCGGCGCGGGGTAAAAGCGCTTGGGCCCGGCCCACTGCACCATGCTGGCGCGCTCGCTGAACACCGGATCGATCAGGATCGTTGTGCCGTCGATTTCCACCAGCAACGACGAATGCCCCAGCAGCGTAACGCGCAACCCGGAGGCGGGCGGCCGCTGAAACAGCGACACATCGGTGCGGAACGGTCCAAGCTGCCGCTTCGGCATTCGCTCTTCCTTGCCAAACAGCAGCTTG
The DNA here is from genome assembly GCA_964249935.1 of uncultured Terriglobus sp. Classification (GTDB taxonomy): domain Bacteria; phylum Acidobacteriota; class Terriglobia; order Terriglobales; family Acidobacteriaceae; genus Terriglobus. Next base: position 7,924 of record CAXUEG010000069.1, on the reverse strand, counting down.
CGCAGGAGCGTGGGCATCATGCGCCAGGGTGCCACGCCGGTCGGCACTGGATTCTCGAACTTACCATCCCGGCACACGGCCGGCTTCAGCAATGACATCGCGTAGGGTCTCGTAACGCTCCTATGAACAAAGGATGCGGAAGAAAGCCGCAACGATGCGGCATCCGCGCAGAGTAGTCTTCAACTGAAGAGGCAAAGCATGGGGTGGCAGGAAGGTCTGAGGCTGGCGATGCAGTCGCTGTGGGCGAACAAGCTGCGAACGCTGCTCACACTGCTCGGCGTCGTCATCGGCGTGGCCGCGGTGATTGCGGTGGTCACGCTGGTCAACGGGGCCAACGCCTACGTCGCGACCAAGGTCAACACCTACGGCGCCGACGTGATGACAGTCTCCCGGGAGCCGGGCTTCAACTCCGATTACAACCTGCACCTGCAGTACCTGAAACGCAAAAATATCGACCTGGATCAATACAAGTACCTGAGTGAGCAGTGCCACAGCTGCGACGGCCTGGGCGCGCAGCAGGCCACGCGCGGCAAGGTCGTCGTGGGCAAGCAGTCGAGTACCGACAGTACCGTCCGCGGCAACACGTGGATGCTGCCAACGCTGCAGAACCAGACCATCGTCGAGGGCCGCGGCTTCACGCCGGCCGATGACGACCATGCCTCGCACGTGGCGCTGATCGGCTCAGACATCCAGGAAAACCTGCTGGGCGGCGAAGACCCCATTGGCAAGGAAATCCGCGTCGACGGCGTGCCCTACACCGTGATCGGCCTTGGCGAAAAGCAGGGCAAGTCGCTCGGCCAGAGCCAGGACGACTGGGTCACCGTGCCGCTGAGCACATACCAGAAGACCTACGGCACGGCGAAGACAGTCACGCTCTACGTGAAAGCGGCCAATGGCAAGGATGGCCTGGAACGCACCGAGGACGAGGTTCGCGTGCTCATGCGCGCCGCGCGCCACGACCGCCCCGGCCAGGAAGACACCTTCACCATCGAAACCAGCGACACGTTTATCCAACTCTGGAAGAGCATCAGCTCGGGCTTTGAGGCGGTCGCGGTCGCCATTGCCGCCATCTCGCTTGTGGTCGGCGGCATCGTGATCATGAACATCATGCTGGTCAGCGTGACGGAGCGCACCCGCGAAATCGGCGTCCGCAAGGCACTCGGCGCGCGCCGCCGGGACGTGCTCATGCAGTTCCTGATGGAAAGCGCAGCCATGGCGCTGGTTGGCGGCGTCATCGGTGTGATCGGCGGTGCCGTCGTCGCGCAGGGCGTTACGGTACTGCTCGGCTTCCCATCGTCCTTCGCCATCTGGAGCGCCATCGCCGGCATGCTGGTCGCCACCAGCGTCGGCATCTTCTTTGGCGTCTACCCAGCACGCAAAGCCGCCATGCTCGACCCCATCGACGCCCTCCGTGCCGACTGAATCAGGCCGGCAAAAGGACAACTCCATGCCTCTGAAAACCACCCTGACCCAACTCCGCGAACCGGTCACCATGGCGCTCGACCAACTGCGTGCGAACAAACTGCGCAGCGGCCTCACGATCCTCGGCATCGTGATTGGCGTCACCACCGTTATCGCCATCTCGTCCGTCATCAACGGGCTCAACAACAGCGTCAGCGAGATGGTCTCCTCCATGGGCACCAACGTGATCTGGATCTTCCGCTTTCCGGTCATCGGCGTCCGCCCCACCTCGGAAATGCTCACGCGCAAACAGCTCACCTTTGACGACGCGATGGCCCTCAAGACCCTGCCGCACGTCGTCGGTGTCGTTCCCTCGTTGCGCTATCAGAATTTCGACTGGGGCACCGGCAACGTCGTCGTGAAATACGGTAAGAACAAGAGCGAAAACGTCTCGCTCGAAGGCGTTACCGCCGACAACCCCGACGTCTACGACCTCACCCTCACCCAGGGCCGCTACTTTTCGCAGCGCGAAGAGGAACACGCCGACAACGTCGTCGTCCTCGGTCACGACACCGCGGAAGACCTCTTCGGCCAGGAAAACGCCATCGGTAAAGAGATCAACGCCAACGGCAGCTTCTACACCGTCATCGGCGTGCAGGACAAAGTGAAGTCGGCCTTCGGTGGCGGTCGCAATGCCGAAGACAACATCCTTCACATGCCGATCACCACGTTTAAGAAAGTGCACCCGGAGGTCCTCGACTACTGGATCTCCGCCAAGTTCGACGACCAGAAAAACAAGGGCATCGTCGAAGACGAAATCCGCGAAATGCTGCGCCGCCGCCGCCGCGTCAAGAACGACGCCGATGACAACTTCGCCATCTTCGGCGCCGATTCCATCACGCGCCTCTGGAGCCAGATCACCGGTTCGCTGTTCCTGCTCATGTTCGGCCTCAGCGCGGTCGGCCTGCTGGTCGGCGGCGTCGGCGTCATGAACATCATGCTCGTCTCCGTCACCGAGCGCACCCGCGAGATCGGCGTCCGCAAAGCCATCGGCGCGAACCGCCGCACGATCCTTCTGCAGTTCACGCTGGAGGCCATGACGCTCTGCGCCCTCGGCGGTCTGGTCGGCGTTCTGATCGGGGCAGGCTTCGGCTTCCTTCTGCGGTTCTTCCTTTCCTCCTCGGTCTCGCTCATGTGGGTCACGCTGGCGTTCCTCATCTCCTGCAGCATCGGCCTCATCTTCGGCATCTACCCCGCGTGGAAGGCCGCTAGCCTCAATCCAATCGAAGCTCTCCGCTACGAGTGAGCGGATCATCGCAAAGCCAGAGTTGAGGACCGAAGAGCAAGGACACCGAACTTTTGAGGGCATTGTCATCCTGAGTGCAGCGAAGGACCTGCTTCTCCAAGGCGGCAAGGCACGTTTGAGGAAGATCAAGCGACCTGACGCACAACATGAAATCTCGTGTCGCTGCCAGCTCCAGCGAACCAACACGCGTGGCGTCAGCGGCCGGCAAAACACGCGCTGCCTGGAACCAATCCCGGCAAGCTGTCGTACTCTATCGCGGTATCCAAACGAGGGATCACGCATGCCTGCGAACAAGACAAGCTGCATTGCCGCAACCACTCTGCTCCTCCTTCTCGTGACGCAGGGTTGCCATATCTCCTCCCGCGGCGCCAATGGCAAAGAGGACGTCGACATCAGCACGCCACTCGGCGGCCTTGCCGTCAAAACCGATCCCGCCGCGGTGCTCGGCAAGATCGGCCTGCCGCCCTATCCCGGCGCCGTCCCGGTGAAAGATCAGGGCAATGATAAGGACTCGGCCGACGTCAACCTCTCCTTTGGCAGCTTTCGCCTGCGCGTGCTCGCACTCGGCTTCCAAACCGGTGATGACCGTTCCAAGGTGGAAGCGTTCTACCGCAAAGCATTGCAGCAATACAGCGATGTGATCGCCTGCCAGGACGAGTCCCCGATCGGGCAGCCTGCCAAGACCGGCCTTGGACTCACCTGCAAAGGCGACCGCCATGTGCACACCGACTTGCATGACGACGCGGTCGCAAAAGCAAGTGACCACGACCTGACTCTGAAGGCCGGCTCTCCCTCACGCCAGCACATGGTGTCGATGCGTGCGCTGGACAGCGGCACGCACTTCAGCCTGGTCGCGCTCGACCTGCCGGAAGACAATCACTCCAAATAGCGGAGGGAGCTTCCACTCGTCGTCTCGACCGGAGCGGGACAGCTTGGTCGTCGATGCGAAGTGGAGAGGCCTGCGTTGACTCACCACGACGCTAAGCCGAACCTCCGCGGTTCCTTTGCCGCTAAGGTAGGGTGGTACGGCACCGCATGCTTCGCTACGCCATCTCTGACCGCACTCTTTTCGCAGGCGACGACCGCACCCGCCACGCGCGGCTTCTGCAGCAAGCCGTCAGCCTTGCGCGCGAAGGCGTCGACTACTTTCAGCTCCGCGAAAAAGACCTGGACGAAGCCGCACTGTTCGCGCTCACGTCTGCCGTGCGCGACGCGGTACGCTCCACCGGCGCCTCGATGCAGGTGGTGCTCAACGGCCCACACTCCCTGAGCGAGCGCGCCGGTGTGGGCTGGCACCGTTCTGCTGTCCGGGCACCGGGCAGCGCGCACTCGCTAAGCTGCTCCGTACACACGTTCGACGAGGTCACCCAGCAGCGTACGCAGGCTTCCTTGCTGCTGTTCGCTCCCGTCTTCGGCAAATCGGTTGCTGGTGAACCCGTGCAGCCCGGCGTCGGCCTGCAACATCTGCGAAGCGCTGTGGAGCATGCTGCCGGGACCCCCGTTCTCGCCCTCGGCGGCATCACGCTGCAAAACGCTCCGCTCTGCATAGAAGCAGGCGCATCCGGCATCGCAGGCATTCGCCTGTTTCTGCGCTAGCGGGTCATTCGTCTCGGCCTCAGCCCAATGGCCTCGCCCTCCTCAGCAAAGCGGGCATCCTGCTTTCAGACAAAACCAGCACCAGCCAGCCTGTTCGAACCGCTCCTTCGCTGGCCCGCCACGTTTGATACCCTGACGCACACATGCGCATCTCTCGTTGGTTCCTGGCAGCCGCCATGCCGCTCGCCCTCGCATCGGTCGCCTCGCACGCACAAACCTCGCCTGTCGCCGACCGCGTCGCCGCGCAGAACAAGCTCTTCGACGAGTTCTACGAGAACAGCCTGCGCGAGTCGCCGGAGCGCGCCACCGCCGTCGGCGACTACCGCTTCAACGACAAGCTCGACGACGAGTCCCTCTCCGCCATCGCGCGCCGGCACGGGACCGCGCACGCTTACCTCGTCCGCCTGCGCATGATCGACACGGCAGGCATGCCCGAGCAGGACCAGCTCTCGCACCAGCTACTCGAGCGCTCGCTCCAGAACGGCGACGAGTCTTTCGCGCTCAAAGATTACGAGATGCCGGTCAACCAGCAGAACGGCATCCACACCGAACTCGCCGACCTCCCGCTCTCCATGCCCTTCGACTCGGTCAAGCACTACGACGACTATGTCGCGCGGCTGCATGCAATCCCTCTCGCGCTGCAGCAGACGGTTGAAGTCATGCGCGCGGGTGAGCGTGACGGCCTCATGCCGGTCCAATTCCTCATCAGCAAGCTTCCCGGCCAGTGCGACGGCATCATCGCGCAGAACCCATTTGCGATCCCGCTCAAGAAGTTTCCTTCGAGCTTCTCGGACGCCGACAAGCAGCGCCTCACCAACGCAATCAACGCTGCCGTGCAGAACGAAGTCGTCCCGGCCTACCGCAACTTCGCCGCCTTCATTCGCACCGAGTACCTGCCCAAAGGCCGCACCAGCCTTTCCGTTGAAAGTCTGCCCGACGGCAAGCATCGCTACGCCGTCGCAGTGCGCCGCATGACCACCACGGCGTACACGCCGGAGCAGATTCACGAGATCGGCCTCAAAGAGGTTGCCCGCATCACCGCGCTCCAGACCGCCATCGCGAAGCAGCAGGGCTATCCAGACCTGGCGAGCTTTCGCGTCGCCCTTGCAAAGAACCCGCGCTGGATTCCAACGTCCGAGCAGCAGATCCTGGACGACTACCGCAAGTACATTGCGCAGATGCTACCCAAGCTGCCGCAACTCTTCAATCTGCTTCCCCGATCTCCCGTGACCGTGGAAGCGATCCCGGCATTCCAGGCCGCCGCTGCGACCCACTACCAGACCGGCACGCCCGACGGCAAGCGTCCGGGCCGCGTCTCTGTCGCCGTCAGTGATTACGCGCACCGCACGCTCGTGCTCGATGAAGCCGTCGCCTACCACGAGGGCATTCCCGGCCACCACATGCAGCTCTCCGTGCAGCAGCAGATGACCGGCCTGCCGAAATTTCGCCAGCATGGTGGAGGCGGTTCCACTGCTTTCGTGGAAGGCTGGGCGCTCTATGCTGAGGAGCTGGGCAAAGAGGTCGGCTTCTATCAGGACCCCGTCAGCGACTATGGCCGCCTGAACTCGGAGCTTTTCCGGGCCGTCCGCCTCGTTGTCGACACCGGCATTCATCACTACGGCTGGTCACGCGATCAGGTGATTGCGTACATGACGGAGAACGACGTGAACGGCCCGCTGGCCCAGACTGAAACCGACCGCTACATCGCCTGGCCCGGGCAAGCCCTCGCCTACAAAATGGGCCAACTGAAGATTCGAGAGTTACGCGAAGAAGCTCGGACGGAGCTCGGCGACCATTTTGACATCCGCAGCTTTCACGATGAAGTGCTGAATGGCGGCGCCATGCCGCTCGATCTGCTGCAGGAACGCGTGGAGCGTTGGATCGCGAGCCAAAAGCCTGTTCTTGCGTCTAAATAGGAGCAAAACACCGGACCGGAGCGCAGAATCACGCATCCGATCCGAAGCTACATGCCGCGCGATTTCCTGGGTACGGCCTGCACACGACCTTACTCCACCAGCGTTTGACCCTGTTTCCACAGCAGTCGTATACTTCGGCTAGTTCTGCGTGGTGTCGCGCGCCCGATTCTCGGGTACAGCAGCCGTCAAACCCCAGGCGAGCAGGCCGCAGCATACACGCTGTGCGACGCCAATCAGATCCCAACACGGATCGCCAAGGAGCTTTCACATCCGCATGAATCGTATTGCCACCGTGGCGACGCTTGCCGTCGCAGCTATTTCGCTTGGCTTCTCCACCGCCCTGTTTGCGCAAGCATCGCCCCAGCCAGCAGCTGGCGCTGCCGCAGCGGCGCCCGCGCCGCAGGCCATTCCAGCAAAGATCGCGCTGATCAGTTTTGAACAGGCCGTCTTCTCGACAAATGAGGGCCAGAAGGCTGTCAACGACCTCGCGACCAAATACCAGCCACAGAAGACAAAGATCGACGGTGAAGCGAAGGAAGTCGACAGCCTGAAGCAGCAGCTTCAGAGCCAGCCGAACCTGAGCGACGCCGAAAAGGCGGTGCGCGTCCGCACCATCGACACCAAGGAAAAGCAGCTGCAGCGCGACGGAGAAGACGCCAGTGCCGCATACCAGCAGGAGTTGCAGGAAGTCTACGGTCGCATCGCACAAAAGGTGAACGGAACCCTGCAAACGTACGCTTCGCAGAACGGCTTCACGCTCACGCTGGATGTGAGTGGGCAGCAGAGCAACATTCTGCAAGCCGACTCGCGCTCCGACATCACGCGGGCCGTGATCGATGCGTATAACACTTCGTCAGGTGTTCCTGCGCAGCCGGCCGGCGCTTCCGCCCCAACGGGACCGGCGCCGCGTACTGCCGCGCCTCGTACCACGCCTCGTCCGGCAACGCCACGCCAGTAAGGGCAGCTCTGCCTGGAGCTCCTTGCAAGTCACACAAAGAGCACGGCTGGTCGCATCGGCCGTGCTTTTGTCATCCTGTGGAAAGAATTGTGGAAGGCGCGGCAATCAAACCTCCATCCCGGATCGATCTGGTGTGAGAATTGCATCGTGAACGTGGCATGAAATAGCTAAGTGACTCTGCTAGCTACACTTATCTCAAGTTTGAGTTGCAGAGAGATGTCTGCTACCGCCAGCGTCGCAATTTCGGCCTTTCTAGCGTTTTCCACAGAACGCACAGCGCCTCCTCACAAAAGCCGCAGTTTTCGCGAGCATATTTCACCGCATTGTGCTTGCCGCATTCTGATGGCAATTGGAACTTTTCTGGCATTCTTCTGCTCTTCGCTGGCGCAGTCTACTTCGCCAGAGGGAAGTGTCGCCCAGCGGCTCGCGCAGGACCTGACTTGGACGCAACAGCAACGCGAAGCGCGCTTTGCGCACATGGACGAGGTCTTTCCGGTGAACCGCCTTCACCATGGGCCAGCGTTAGCGCTAACGCAAAGCGCTTCTGCAGGAATCCGCCTCGCCTCAGGTGAGTCGCTGTCAGACTTGATGCAACGCGACCGGATCGCCGGCGTTCTGGTCCTGCAGCACGGTCGGATCCGACTCGAGAGATACGCGCTCGGCGCCACGCCACAAACCGCGTGGGCGTCGTTCTCCGTCACAAAATCGGTGACGGCGAAGATGGTCGGCTACCCGCTGCGCGACGAT
>CAXUEG010000068.1:10438-11303 GCA_964249935.1 uncultured Terriglobus sp. | reverse complement strand
GACCTCTTCTATCGCCTCAACGTCATCCCGTTCTTCGTCCCGCCGCTGCGCGATCGCATGGAGGACATCCCCTCGTTGGTCCGCGAGTTCCTGCAGGAGTTCGGCCGCCAGTACGGCCGCCCGCGCGTTGAGATCGCGCCTGACGCCATTTCCGCTCTGCAAATCTATCGCTGGCCCGGCAACGTGCGCGAACTGCGCAACGTGATCGAGCGCGTCCTGATCCTCAACCCCAAAGCCCTCCGCATCGAGCGCAAACACCTGCCCATGCTGGTTCACCGGGACACCAGGAACGACGGGTTGCCCTCAACCGACGGTCCTCGTAACTCCACGGGCGAAGGCTCCCGCACCCTCGTCGAGGCCCGCGAGGCCTACGAACGCGACTACATCCTGAAAAAGCTTGACGACTGCCACGGCAACGTAAGCCGCGCCGCCGAGGCCCTCGGCCTCGAACGTTCCCACCTCTACCGCAAAATGAAAGCCCTCAACGTCGCCGTCCGCGAATAAATGCTTGGGTATGGCCACAGATACACGGAAGGGCGCAGCCGTTCGCGCGCCCAGGGACCATTGTCATCCTGAGCGCAGCGAAGGACCTGCTTTCTGCTCGGACTACCGCGAGAGATCAAGACAGGTGATCGTGCGTCCGGGTGCGCGGGTTAGCTGTGCGAACCCATAAGGGCCGGGCCCAACCCGCCCCATGGACCTACTCCTCCGAACCTGCTGACTCGCTGACTTGCTGACTCGCTGACTCGCTGCGTTCCAACAGCACATCCACCACCTCGCCCTGCACCAGCGACAGGTTCGGCACACCCTGCAGCAACTCCCGCATCCGCACGCGATACAGCGCCTTATCGCACTGCGCACGTGG
>CAXUEG010000068.1:690-10428 GCA_964249935.1 uncultured Terriglobus sp. | reverse complement strand
CAGTCCTCGCGCACCTTGACGAACATCTCCAGGAACACCCGCGTGTCCAGCACCGACTCAAGCTCTTTCCGGGCCGCCGTGCCGATCTGCTTCAGCATCGCCCCACCCTTGCCGATCAGGATCGCCTTCTGCCCTGAGCGCTCTACAAAGATCGCCGCCGCAATCTTCGTCAACGGCGGCTTCGGCGCCTCACCCTTGCGAAGCTTCGGCGGTGGCCCTGGCTCTTCCCAACGCTCAATCACCACCGCCGAGGCGTACGGAACCTCCTCGCCGGTAAATAAGAGAATCTTTTCCCGGATCAACTCCGCCGCCAGGAACCGCTCTGGCTGATCCGTCAGCTGGTCGGCAGGGAAGTACCGGTCGCCCACGGGCAACAGCGCCACCACTGCGCTCAGCAACTCCTCCAGGCCATCGCGCTTCTTGGCCGAAATCAACATCACCTGCGCAAACTCACGTTTCGTCGACCAGTGCTGAATCAGCGGCAATAGCTTCTCGCGCTCGATCAGGTCGACTTTGTTCAGCACCAGAAGCACGGGCGCTTCCACATTCCGAAGCAGGCTCAGCGCAAACGCGTCCTCCTCCGCGCTCAGCGCCTTGCGATCGTCCTTGTCGACCCGCCCCGCAGCTGCATCGTGCACGCGATGAGTGGCGTCCACCAGGAACAGCACGGCATCGCGCGACTCCAGAGCATCGTGCACCTCCTGCATCATGCGCTTGTCCAGCTGCGTGCTCGGCTTATGCACGCCGGGCGTATCCACCAGCACAACCTGCGCCGCCGGCTGGGCGGGCCGTGCCCGCAGCTTCGGCCGCGCGGGCACCTCCAGCACGCCCAGAATGCGGTTGCGCGTGGTCTGCGCCTTGTGCGTCACAATCGCGACTTTTTCGCCCACCAGCGCGTTCAGCAGCGTCGACTTACCCGCGTTGGGTCTGCCAATAATCGAAACAAATCCGGAGCGGAAGGGAAGACTCGCCATGCTCTGACCAGTCTACGTGCGCACCGCGGCAGTAACGCCTCACACCGCTGCGTCGCCCGGCCTCACCCTCACCCGCACACGCGTCACCAGCCGCGCCGTTGACGCCAGCACCTCCAGACGGAGCCCGTCCGCCTCCACCACCTCACCCGGCAGCGGAATGTGCCCCGCCAACTCCGACATCAACCCGCCCACGGTCGTCGATTCCAGGTCCTCCGGAAGCCGGTATCGCACCCGGGCCTCGACCTCATCCTTGTTCTCTTCTGCCTCTCCATGCGCCTGCAGCAGGTCGCGCAGATCGCTCAGGTCCAAATTGCCCGGCACGACCCAAACGCCCTCGCCTTCCGCCTGCGTCGCCTCATGCGGCACCGCCGGTTCGTCATGCTCATCCTCGATGTTCCCGACGATCGCCTCCAGCAGGTCCTCGATCGTCACCAGTCCCGCAACCGCGCCATACTCATCGATCACAATGCGCATGTGCTGCTTCTCACTCTGCATCTCGCGCAAAAGCTCATTCACGCGCTTCGGCTCCGGCGTGAACGCCGCCGGCCGCTGCAGGTCCCTCACCGTTCGCCGCACCGCATCCGCATCCGTCACACTCAGCAGGTCATGCGCAAACGCGATGCCCGTCACGTTGTCCAGCGACCCGCTAAACACCGGCACCCGTGAAAACGCGCTCTCCACCAGCTGCTCGGTAAAGTCAGCCAGTGTCGTCGTATCCGGAATCGCAAACACCTCCGGCCGCGGCGTCATTACCTCGCGCACCACCATGTCGCCGAACTCCACAACGCCGCGCACCAGCGCCCGGTCGCTCTCCTCTAAAATGCCCTCTTCCTCACCGGCCTCCAGCAGCGCATCCACACCCTCGCCTGTCGTCGGCACCTCGTCCGCATCTTCATGCTCCGCCAGCTGCGCGATCCCCAGCAAGAGCGCCACCAGCAGCGTCAGCGGCGACACCAGGTAGAACAGCGCCTGATACACAAACCGCACCCGCCGCACCCAATCGCCGCGCGTGCGCAAGAACAGCAACTGTGGCACCAGCCGGTCGAACACAACCACCACCAGCGCCAGCTCGACCAACTGCACGGCATACCGCAGCACGCCCGGTTCGTGCGAGCGCCGGCCAAGCAGAAGCGCAATCGCCGCCACCGTCGTAAGCCGCAGAATCGTCGCCGAAAGCGAAAGGGAATCCCGCGACAGCCCAAACCGAGGCTCAATCCGCTCCACCCACGCATCCAGGTTGTCCTGGTACGCACGCGCCAGAAACTTGCCCATCTCCGAATACACCCGGTCGGCATACGCGCTCAGTACCAGCGCCGCAAACAGCAAGGGCGTTGCGACCAGCAGCATCTACGCGCGTCCCTTGCCGGCGGTCCGCCGCGTCGCCCGCCGCCGCCCCGTCATCAGTGCCGGCTCTGCCCGTTCGATCAACCCGCCCGGCAGTTTCAACTTCACCCGTAGCTGGCTTTCCAGCGCACGCATTTCACCCTCGTCCGACTCATGGTCATAGCCCGCCAGGTGCAGCAGACCATGCAGCGTTAATACGCAGAGTTCCTCTTCCAGCGAATGCCCATGCTCGGCTGCCTGCCGCGCAGCGCTTTCCACCGAAATCGCCAGATCGCCTGCCATCTGCTCGCCGTTCTCCGCCGCCGGAAACGACAACACATCCGTAGCGGTATTCTTACCGCGAAAGGCCTTGTTCAGAGCCTTTAACCGCGCATCGTCCGCCAGCAACAGGTTCACCTCGCCCGGCAACTGAACCGCACGCTGTGCCGCCTTCAGGAACCGCGCCAGCACCGCCTTGCGCAGCGTCGGCAACAGCACATCGCCCTTGCCCCCGCTCGTGGCTTCCATGACGATCAAGCGAAATACCCGCTTCGGTAAGGGTCGTCCTGCATCCTGCTTTCGATGCTACGACAAGCAAAAACGGCCCTGCCAGAAGCAGAGCCGCTTCGCGGATCCGAGCGCACATGCGCTACTGCATCGTCTTCGGCCCGGACGCCACTTCCTGCGCGCCGTCCATGCCCTCCGTCAGCGTCAGCGACATCTGCTGCTGCTGCGCATGAGTGTCGTACGCCTTCACGATCCGCTGCACCAGGCTGTGCCGCACCACGTCCCCAGCCTCAAAATGCGTAAACCGCACGCCCTCTACATCAGCCAGCACGTTCAGCGCATCCAGCAGCCCCGACCGCTTCGGGTTCGGCAGATCGATCTGTGTCAGGTCCCCCGTGATCACGGCCTTCGAGTTCATCCCCAGCCGCGTCACAAACATCTTCATCTGCTCGATCGTCGTGTTCTGCGCCTCGTCCATGATGATGAACGCATCACTCAGCGTCCGCCCACGCATAAACGCCAGCGGCGCGATCTCGATGATGCCCTTCTCCAGGAGCTTGTCCACACGTTCCTTATCCAGGAGGTCATAGAGCGCGTCGTACAGCGGCCGCAGGTACGGATCCACCTTTTCCTGCAGCGACCCCGGCAAAAACCCGAGCCGCTCGCCGGCCTCGACTGCCGGACGCACCAGGATGATCCGGCTCACCTTCTTTGCCATCAGCGCGCTCGCCGCCATCGCCACCGCCAGGTACGTCTTGCCCGTACCGGCCGGCCCGATGCCAAACGTCATGTCCGCCGCTTCGATGTTTTCAACATACTTCCGCTGGTTCGTCGACCGCGGATTCACCATCCGCTTGATCCCCGTCGCCGTCCGCTGCCGGCCCGAATCGACCAGCTGCCGAAGCGTAGTCGCCGGGTCCGCCACCGCCAGCTTGATCAGCGCATGCAGCTCCGGCCCCGCCAGGTGCACGCCCGATTTTCGAAGCGCCTCAAAGTCGCTCACAATCCGTTCCACCCGGCAGACCGCATCGGCCTCGCCGGAAATCTCCAGGGCGTGCGAGCGCAGGTCGATCGTGACCCCCAGCGCCTGCTCCATCAGAAAAAGATTCTCATCACGCGCGCCAAACAAAGCTTCCGTATTCGGCGAGATCTCCAGCGAACTCTTCACGGGCGTATGGACCAATGCGGGCTATGCCTCCAGACAACAGGTTAGGCGTACGTGGATTGGATGTGGCAGGGTGAACTTCGTCACAGGCAGCCGCCCATGGCCGGGCGCGTGGACTGCGCATGATGCTTGTAAAGCGGCGGAATTGGCGTATGTCACCAAATCGGGGTCGAAGTTGGGGAGAGCATAGCGCCGGGTAACCGGGTCGTCAAGGTACAAATGCATAAATTTGTGTGCAGCCGACACACACTGCCATGGCCGCTGCCTCAGCTGAAGAAGTGGTCTTCGGGCCAGTGTCTTGAGGGGTGGCGATTGCGCTCGAGCTTCCTGCGCTCCGCCCGTAATCCTTGCGCGGGTTTGCCCGTTCGCGTACATTAGGAAGGTTGCGTGCTACGTGGCGGCGTCTCGCTGCGTGTCCGCGAGACAGTTTCGCCCCGCGCCCGCCCTCCTGCGGCGCCACGGCACCCAGAGAAAAGAGAACCAATGGCAAACCACGTATCCTCCCTGAAGCGCGCCAAGCAGACGCTGGCCAAAACCGCCGTCAACCGCTCCAACCGCTCCAAGCTGCGCGGCAGCCTCCGCCTCCTCCGCGAGGCCCTCGCCAAGGGCGACGCGAACGCCGCCAAGGAGCAGTACCGCTCCACCGTCTCCGTCCTCGATAAGGCCGTGCAGAAGGGCGTGCTGCACGACAACACCGCCTCCCGCTACAAGAGCCGACTCAACGCCCGCCTGAAGACCCTCGCCACCAAGGCCGCCTAAGCACCCAGCGGTCCGTCAGATTGATCGCTCAATCGACATTGTCATCCTGAGCGCAGCGAAGGACCTGCTTTCTGCCCGAAGCGGCAACCAATCACAAGAAACGGCACGGACTTCTCCGTGCCGTTCTTCATTCCAGCCGCCAACCGGTCATTTCGACCGGAGCACTTACAGCTTGCCGCGGGTGCGGAACGGAGAAATCGCATTTCCCCGAAACCCCACATGGCGTCCTCCAGGGAGCCACCCGGCTCTGTGATACGGGACGCGTAAACTCCCAGCTACACTAGCCACACGTGCTCCCCACCGAACACATCCCAGCCGACGCCGGAACGCGCGAGGAGAAAATCTCGCCCGTCAAGCTCGCCGCGGTGCAGTACGTCATCGCCGCGATCGTCCTGATTCTGCTCGCCGGTCTGTGGCGGCTCCAGGTGCTCAACGCCAGCGACTTTCGCGTTCTCGCTGAAGCGAACCGCATCCGCAAGGTTCCCATCCTCGCCCCGCGCGGCAAACTCCTTGACCGCGAAGGCCGCCTGCTGGTCGACAACTATTCCTCCGTCGCCTGCTACCTGCTCCGCGAGCAGATGCACGATGCCGATACAGAAATTCCGATGATCGCCAATGGTCTGCACCTCACGCCCGATCAGGTGCAGGACGCCATCAAGCACTACCAGTTTGCCCCCAAGTACGAGCCGATCCCGCTCAAGGCCGACATCTCGCCCGACGAGCAAGCCTTCATCGAAGCGCACCGCAACGAACTTCCGGAACTCGAGCTGCTCGAGGAACAGCGCCGCCTGTACCCGCGCGACGGCTTCGCTGCCCACCTCATCGGATACGTCGGCGAAATCTCCGAGCAGGACCTCAATAACCCAAAGTACGCCTTTTACGAACCCGGCGATGTGGTTGGAAAATCAGGAGTTGAGCAGGCCTATGACTCGCTCCTTCGTGGCGAGGATGGCTCCCGCGATCTGATCGTCAACAGCCACGGCCGCGAGATCGGCAAGCTCGGCGAGGAGCTCGCCAAGCCCGGCCAGGACCTCAAGCTCACCATCGATCTCGACCTGCAAACCGCCGCGGAAAAGGCGATGGAAGGCAAGAACGGCGCGCTGGTCGCCCTCGACCCCCACACCGGCGAGGTCCTTGCCATGGTGTCCCGGCCCGTCTTCGATCCCAACCAGTTCGCCGTACGGCTCACCCGTACCTACTGGAACGGCATCATCACCGACCCCGAGCACCCGTTGCTCAACAAGGCCATCCAGGCTCAGGTCGCCCCCGGCTCCACCTTCAAGATCATCATGAGCGTCGCCGGCCTCGAAGAAGGCATCGCCGAGACACAGCACGTCATCTGCTCCGGCGGCATTGATCTTTACGGCCACTACTATCACTGCGACTCGCACCACGGCTTCGTCGACATCGACCACGCGATCCCGGAATCCTGCGACGTCTTCTATTACGTGCTCGCCCAGCGCCTTGGTATCGACACCATCGCGAAGTACGCAACGTCGTTCGGCCTCGGTCAGAAAACCGGCATCGATCTGCCCGAGGAAGCCGCGGGCACCATGCCAAGCTCGCAGTGGAAGCTCAAGAATTACCACCAGCAGTGGTACGCGGGGGAGACCATCTCCGTTGGCATCGGCCAAGGTGCCATCGCGGCCACGCCGCTCCAAATGGCGCGCGCCCTCGGCGGTATCGCCTCCGGCGGTGCACTGAAGCGTCCTCACATCGTCTTCCCGGAAGAGATCCCGGCCGACCAGCGCGAGGCCTTCGCCGAAAGCTTTCCCGGCGCCGGCGACCGGGACGTGCCAATTCATTCCAACGTTTGGCAAACCGTGACCGAGGGCATGGCCGCCGTCACAACCAGCGGCACCGCCGCGGTCACGCACCTGGATGGGATCGATTTTGCCGGCAAGACCGGCACCGCGCAGGTGATGAGCCACGATGCCCTGGCCCGCAGCGGCGGCGGCAAAAAAACGAAGCCGAATTCCTGGTTTGTCGGTATCGCGCCCCGCCGTAACCCGGACATCGCTGTCGCCGTCATGTGGGAAAACGCCGACTGGGGCTGGCATTCCGGCCAGGTCGCCGCCCAGGTGATCAACGCCTTTGTCGAAAAGCAGCGCAACCGCAACAAAAACCTGCTCCTCGCACAAATTCCAGCTCCGCACCCGCCCGCATCCGATCAGGACGCCACGGGTAAGAAGGACGACGACTCCGGCGACAGCAAGCCACCTGAGGAGCACACACAAGTGGCTGCACCAAAACCTGTGCAGCCGAAACTAAGTTCCGCAAATGGAGTAACTTAGGAGAAAAAGTGAAGAACTTACACGAAAAATGAAGAACTTACGGTCCGTCAAGATCTGAAGTACCCTGAAAAGAAGAACTTACGAAAATGGACGGGGGGAGGATAGGCCAAGATCCACCGCCTGGCCGCTCCGCCCAAGTCCTTGAGTTTGCCACGCCGAAGACCCTCTGAATGTTTCGTTTCTCCAGCTTTCGCGATTTCGATTGGGTGCTGCTCGGCATGGTTCTGCTCATGTCGACTCTCAGCGTCCTCGAAATCTACTCCGCGACGCTTCACACCAAATTCCACGGCTTTCACACCAAGCAGATCGGCTTCCTCCTGATCGGTCTGCTGATCATGTTCATCGTCTCGCAGATCGATTACCACAAGCTGATTGAAATCACGCCGTGGGCGTACGGCATCAGCATCGTCTGTCTCGCTGCCGTTCTCGTCGCCGGTCAAAAAGTGCTGGGAGCGCGCCGCTGGATCAAACTTCCCGGCGGCATCCACTTCCAGCCGTCAGAGTGGGTCAAACTTGTCCTGATCCTCGCCATGGCGCGCTATTTGTGGGGTCTTCTTGGCCGCGAACTGGATTGGCGCGAAATTGGCAAAGCCTTTGCCATGATTGGCATACCGATGCTGATGGTGCTGAAGCAGCCCGATCTCGGAACCTCCCTGACATATGTGCCGGTGTTGATCGTCGGGCTTTTTCTCGGCGGCATTCATTGGCGCCGCGCCCTGCTCATTGTGGTGACCTTCGCGGTTCTGGTCACAGGTGTGTGGAAGAGCGGCAAAGTGCTGAAGCCCTACCAGAAAGCCCGTCTCACCAGCTTCCGCCACCCTGAAGACGACCCCAAAGGCACTGGCTACCAGGTGCGCCAATCCCTCATCGCCGTCGGCTCAGGCGGCGTTTGGGGCAAAGGCGCGACCAAGGGCACGCAAACCCAGGGCGATTTCCTGCCGATCCCGTACACCGACTTCATCTTCGCTGCTCTGTGCGAGGAACACGGGTTTGTTGGCGCCGCGCTCGTCCTGCTGCTCTATCTTTTCATCCTGCTGCGGCTGATTCAGAACGCGCAGATCGCCGCAGACCCGCCCGGCACGTTCCTGATCATGGGCATCACCGCCGTGCTGATCTTCCAGATTGCCGTCAACGTGGGCATGGTGGTGGGCCTGATGCCGGTCACGGGTATTCCGCTGCCCCTGCTCAGCTACGGTGGCTCCAGCGTCATGTTTACCTTCTTGGCATTGGGTATCGTGATGAACGTACGCATGCGGCGCTTCGTGAACTAGGCCGGACGCACAGGAATCCGGCCTACGAGGGAGCCAGACGCCGCCTTTGAGCCGAAGCGTACGTTCGCTGCTGGCGCGAAATCGTTTCCTGTTGCACAATGAACGCAGCGAGAATGTACCCGTACCGCTGAGGAGCGGCGGGAGTGCCGGGCGAGCTGCCCGGCAGCAAAACAGACGAGTTTCGAAGTTTTTGCAACAACAACAGGCCGCCGGGCAGAGGGCAACAGTCCACCGGGGCGGATGCAGAAAAATTGAGCGCGCTCGCGGATGGCGAACGTTCCCGCCCGGCCACATGGCCCGGTTCGTGCGAACACAAGTCCTGCAAGGGCCCGCATAGTTGAGGTTTGTATTTGGCAATACCACCGCAGAAGCGCGGCAACGAACTCGACCGGACCCCACCGGTAGAGCCAGCGTCTGCGCGTCTGCGGTTCAGGCGTGACCGGTCCCTCGGTCCTGCCGGTGTCGCCTTGCATTCTGTCTGCGCCAGCCTTCAGGGGTAGCAGCGCTTGCTGCGGACCAGGGCCCTCTTTCCGCGTGGCGGAAAGAGCGAACAGAAATGTCCAAGGAAATTTACATCTCCACAACGCCGCACGAGACGCGGCTCGCCATTGTTGAAGACGAGCAGTTGGCGGAGATTTACTACGAACGCGAGAATGAATACACGCTCGCGGGTTCCATTTACAACGGCAAAGTGACACGCGTGCTACCCGGCATGCAGTCTTCCTTCGTCGACATCGGCCTGGAGCGAGACGCGTTTCTGTACGTGACCGACTTCATGGAAGAACAGGGCGACGCGGCCGATTTCGAGACGGATGCCAGCAGCCGCCGAAGCGCTCCTCGTGATGCAGCTCCAAGAGAAGAAGCCCGCCGCGAAGATGGGCGTCGAGATGACGGCCGGCGCGAGGAAGGCACCCGTGGCGCTCGCGACCGCGGCCGCCGTGGCCGGCGGGAAACCACCGAGCCTGCGCAGGAGACGACGAGCTTCGATGAGCCAATTGCGCCAACGCCGGTGGAAGACTCCGCCAGCTATGACAATCAGGCGGCGCTGGAAGACCAGGGCAGCCGGCGGTGGCGGGGCCGCCGCGGTCGCCGTCGTGGGCGTGGCGGGCGCGAGGGCTCCAACGCCGAAGTCGCGACCGGCACTTATGCCGAACAGGTTGAGCCTGAGCTGCTGGGCAGTGAAGGCGAGACGATCGTGCTGGAGGGCTCGTCGGATGACGAGGAAGCTGGCTCCTCGGGCGTTAGCGCTGACGGAACCATCACGATTGATTTGGAGGCGGCGGCTGAGCCGGAGAACCTGGGTCGCCGCAACGTACACCGGCCCGGTCGTGTGGGACGTCCAGGAAGTGAGGAGCGTGCCGCGCGCCAGAGTCAGGCGCAGGAACCAGAGCTGCGCCGCCGTGACGAACGTTCCCGTGACGAACGTGGCCGTGGCGGCCGGCGTG
>CAXUEG010000068.1:0-680 GCA_964249935.1 uncultured Terriglobus sp. | reverse complement strand
GCGCGCGAGCGCGAAGAGGAGTTTATCCCCGCGGGTGCTGCCGTCACGACGCTTCCCGGCGAGTCGATTCGCAAGTACCGCGACCCGTCTGAGGTTGCGGCGGAGGACGCTGCGCGCAAGGCTGCTGCGCCGCACGCGCCGGAGCTCGTTGTGTCGTCCAGGCCCTCCCTGGAGATCGTCGGCTGGGAAGGTGGGGCGACGCTGCCCGGTGAGTCGCTCTCGCGCTACCGTAAGCCGTCGCAGTTGCCGGGCATTCAGGTACAAGCCGGAGACGCGGCCGATTCCAGAGGCGCGAATGCGGATTTCCCGACGCCTGAAGCTGCACCGGATGGCGAGCGCGGCAGCGCAACGGTCGAAGGCACGGGTTTGCACGAGATCACCGGCGCTGCAGTCGATGAGGAGCTCGCCCCGACACCGATTCCAGATCAGCAGCACGAGGTAGCTGCCGCAGCCGCACCAGACGAGACCGGTGGGTTGACCCAGCACCCGGCGCACGCGGACGAGCATGCAGACGTGAACCCTGCGGTCCTCTCAGACGCGCATGAGATCGCTCAAGCTGCGCTGGAAGACGCGCCGCTGCCCGATGCGGGTGAATACGAACCGGCAGAGGGCGCGACGGCCAGTTTCAGTGAGAGCAGCCGCCAGGATCTACGCCGTCCCGAGCAACCTGCGGAGCCGCC
>CAXUEG010000067.1:2557-11483 GCA_964249935.1 uncultured Terriglobus sp. | reverse complement strand
TTATCAGGACTGATTCCCGGACGCTTCGATTTGACGCATCACATCGGGATATTTAGATCGCAACAATCGAAGATGTTCATGGATGCCGTCAACCACTGTTCCCCCAAACTTTTCGATGAGAGTGGCAACAGTCAGTCGTAGCGCGTCAATCTGATTCGTCGAGGCGAGAATCACCGCGCGTGTCTTCAATTGCGGGTATTCAAAGCCCCCTGTATGTTCCAGTAATTCAGCATTCGTTGTCATGCTTTTTGTTGCTGGCAGAACAAATTCCTGGAAGAGCTTTTGCAAGTAGGAAAGCGTAGCTCGAAAGCTGGCTTCATCACGAAGGGTCCAGCTCTTTATGGTTTTGTCTGGTGCGAATTGCTCGACTCGCCATTGCCAATCGCAAGCGTAGTAGGGGGGCACTTTGTCCGCCGGTTTGCCTTCAAACCCCAACCAAGTTTTCGAAGAAGCCGCTACGTTCACGTAGAAGGTGGTCTCTTCGGAATCAGACCAGCGGCTCTTTTGGAAGTTGAAAATGACCCAACACTCTTTCGATTCGAACACAAAGTTCTGGCTGACGGCGCGAAACCCATGTTCTTTGAAAAGCGGGCGCATCTCCTTCAGCAGCCCCTTAAACAACTTTTCGGTTTCTGCAGACAAGTTTCATCTCCGGTTGGGTCTCTTATGATTCGGCCATCTGGAGGCTCTCGTCGTCAAGGAGACGTTGGCTCCAAACCAATCTGATCATTTACGGCATTCCGAATCCGTTGTTTACACCCAAGGTAACGCTCGGTGGTCTGAATCGAGACATGACCAAGTAGAAACTGAATCTGCTCAAGCTCGCCTCCCGCTTGATGACAAAGCCTGGCGCAGGTTCGACGCAGGTCGTGCGGAGCGATCACACCGATGCCACAGGCAATGGCCGCTTCACGAACTATGGACCAAATCACCTTCGCCGTGAATCCTTGGCCTTGAACCCTCCCCATTTTGTCTATGGCGCGGAAGAGAGATCCACTTTGTAACCTCGCAGCATCCGTCCACGCATCGACGGCTGCTTTAACCCATCCAGGAACCGGGATCGTCCGCATGTGACGACCTTTGCCAACGAGGTCGGCAAGCACCCAATGCTCCTCTCGTAGTTCGAAGTCATCGATCTTCACCGCGACGAGCTCTGCTCTGCGCAGACCACATCCGAGGAGCATGGCAAGCACCGCATGATTGCGTAGTTCGCGCAACTGGCTTTCCAGAATGTACAGCGAGAAGCTTATTGCCCTGTTCAGCGGTCAGCCAATTCCCAACACGAACGCCTAAGCGCTGCGCTCCTTTGACCCTGCGAATGCCTGCCGCGAGGTCAGGGCTGAGCAGTCCGCAATCCGAGGCCTCGTATGCAAGCCTGCGAACTGCTGCGAGCCTCAGATTGATCGTTGAGGGAGCATAGCGACGTTGCTCCAAGGCTATCCGATAGCGGGTTACTACCGTTTTGTTGAATGCGAGGCGAGGTTCAGAGCAGTACCACTCAATGAAGTCCCGAATGGCATGTTCGTACGACCGTCTTGAGTTCAACGATGGAAGGCTGTTGAGAACCGCTGACTTGGAATAGTCGAGGTCGGGGAGCCTGAGGATACTCTTGGGTTTCTTCGCTCTTTTCGCCACGTGGACGGCCTCCTAGCCGTGGCGAAAAGAATCTCCCAAATGGATTAGTCCTCATAAGTCGGCTTATGGGAAGTAAGAGAGTAAATTGTAAACCCAAGTAAAAACGGCTTCACCAGCCAAGTACCGGCCATCATCAGCCGCGGATCACTCACCCGCAGCAGCGATGTCGGATGCTGCTTCAACCCGATCCCAACTCATGCGCAGCTGATGCGCGTATGTCAGGCTAAGTACAAAGCGGTGGCGTAGGCCACCGCTCTTGCTTGCCCCTGCCTGGGAGCGAACGCGCGAGAAACGCGTTTCTAGAGTTCAGGCGTTGGTGCCGCCGTCTACTGTCAGATTCGCGCCGGTGATGTAGGCCGACTCCGGACCTGCGACGAACGCCACCAATGCGGCGACCTCTTCGACATGGCCGTAGCGCTTCAACGAAGTGTTGGCGAGCTGCGGAGCAGCCCAGTCGCCAGCGGCCGGGTTCAGGTCCGTATCGATCGGGCCTGGCTGCACGTTGTTCACGGTGATCTTCCGTTCGCCCACTTCACGGGCCAGGCTTTGCGTAAACATCTTCACGGCGCCCTTGGTGGCTGCATACGCGGCCAGACCGGGGGTGTAGTTGCGCTCGCCGACACAGGAGCCGATCGCGATGATGCGGCCGCCCTCGGGCATGTGTTTGAGCGCCTCCTGGGTGGCGATGAAGAGACCGCGGACGTTCAGGTTAAGCACGTGGTCAAGCTCGTCCAGAGTCGCCTCTTCGAAGGGCTTGGGGATGGCTGTGCCTGCGTTGTTGACCAGGATGTCGATGCGTCCGAAGGTTTTCGCGGCCTGGGCGACCGCCGCTTTTACGGCAGCCGCGTCCGCCGCGTCTGCCTGGACGGCAAGCGCCTTCACGCCCTTGTCCTCCACGGCACTTACGACGGCCGCCGCAGCTCCGGCGTCCTTGGCATAGGTGATGACGACATCCGCGCCTTCTGTGGCGAGGCGTTTGGCGATGGCCGCGCCGATGCCACGCGACGCTCCGGTGACGAGTGCGACTTTGTTCGTAAGTGGGGGCATGGTGTTCTCCTTGTGTTGTGCCTCAAACTACGACTCCGGCGCTCCACAAAGAAGCCTGCATCCTGTGTTTTGATGACGCCCCTTTTGGGTTACTGTCAGCATTTGGAAGCGCGTGAAACATGTGCGGACAGCAAGAAGCGCGTACCCCGTGCCCGACCCATTGATAAGATTCCATTGAAACCGGAGGGACGCTATGTCCAGGGTTTTAGTGCTGCTCATATGTTCCTTGTCCTATCTAGAAGGACAGACGATTTCAGCCCAGCAGGCAACGACTGAGGCTGGGATTCTGCAGCGCCGCTACGCAAACGGCGCGGTTTCCCATTATTTGATGACGGGCGACAACGACGGCTGGAAGTACACCGTTCGCGCTACCGAGGTGGTGAAGCGCGATGCGAACGGCCGATATTACGAGGAGATCGGCTGGTCGGACTTCACGTCGAATGCGCCGCAGTCGCTCACACCTGCAAGCCTTGCCATGCGGCAGACCGTTTCTTTGGACGACCCTGCCTCATACATGAAGGTACCGAATCTGGCGAACGTCCAGCCGCTTCTGATCGGGCCCATTACGGACACGCTTACCTTCTACAGCGATCTCCTGTTGGCAATGCGGGCAAGGCTGTCTCAGCCTGGACAAACTGCCTACGTCTCGCGCACGACTCCCAACTCCTGGGCCGACGGACAACATGTACTTGTCGGCCAGGACGTGGTCGATTTTTCTCTGGCGATGGAATCAGCAAGTCCAGCTAACCACACCGAAACTTTGCTGATCCAGCACGTGCCTCCCCCAGCGCTTCACGTTCAGCAACCGGCGCAGTGGATGCAGGAGGGAACGTCGGCAAAGCCGAATAACTTCGTACAAGTTTCCAAGGAGACGGAAGGATTCAGCGCGGAGACCGGTAGGGAGACGTTCGATGTCAGGCTTGTTGTGGACACTCGCGACGGCCGAATGTTGTCGGCGACGATGCACAACCCGGTTGTGTTTAGAGTGCGCAGATGTACAGATCGCGACCTTGCCCAGTGCGGGCCAGAAGAACCGAAGACTATCGTTCGAGAGGTCACCTTGAAGCTTGTGCCATGATGGCCTTTCGGTTTTTACCAGATCCCATTCTTGCCGGCAGTTCTCGGAATGCGTGCACCCGGCGATTGAGGAAGCCGAAGTAGATTGAGATGCCTTATCCGGAGCGGCTCGGCCTGACTTGCAGGGCGTTGCGAAGTGTGACGGCGAGTGAGACAAGAGCCGAGGCTGCGAACAGGATGTCGGCAACCCGGTCGACCAGCACGATGCTGAAGACAACCATGGAGGCGAAGGCACAGCCGAGGCCGAGGCGTCCGGTCAGGGCAGCTGTCGACGTGGCGGTGTTCGAGGGTTGAGAGTCGTCCTCTATCTTCGGTTGCTGTGTTCTGAAGAGCAGGCTGATAGCAAGGTCTCCCAATACCAGGAGCAGAAAACCGGGCAGCGGGAGAAGGGATCCGATGCCTACCGCCTGGAGCAAATTCGCAAGAATGGCTGTTGTGACAGACGCACCACCGCGGCAACCGGCCTGGAGTTTGAGGAGCAATGCAATTCCAAGCAGGGCCGCCGCCGCGCCGAAGGCCAGATGCTCCAGCAAACGGGCGTGCGGGCTGAGCTTGATGAACCGCCATACGATGTCGTCCGGCGAGACAAGATACGTGGCGAGCGAAGCCGGAAGCAGGACGACGCGGAGCATCGAACGGACGTTGTTGCCGATCATGCGGAGCCGTCCATCGTTCCTAAAAGCCTCCCACATTGGGGTGTGCAGCCAGGTTGAGACTGATTGGGCCCTCACAGTGGGCAGTGGCGCGCAACCCTAGAACCGCATCACCAGCCACACGCCGGTGATCATCAGTGCTGCGCCTGCCAGCCGCAGCGGCGATGCCGGATGCTGCTTGAAGCCGATCCATCCCATGTGGTCCAGCAGGATGCTCACCAGGACCGACGTTGTGATGGAGACGCCGGTGAACACGCCCGAGCCCAGCTTCTGCGCGTACAAGAGGCCGATCATTGTTGCTCCGATGGACACCAGACCACCGAGCCAGGCCCACCACGGCGCCGCGGTCACCGCCCCGTGCGCCGGCACCGGCTGCCGCACAAACAACTGCACCAGAAGGACGCCCGCCAAGCCGCTCAGGTAAACCCAAAACGCGGTCCACAGTGGCTGCTGCCAATGCTTGTTCAACTCGGCATTCACGTTCTGGAAGGGGTTGAGCGCACCCGCGGCCGCGGCGAACAGCACAAAAAGCCATTGCATACCTGTTGGACGGAAGGACTGGCCGCGAAGACGGGCAAGCTGTGTTTCAAGCAACGCCAACAACGGACTCCTCACGTGTGAACGAACCTGCCCACTTGCCGGCGCGCCGGGTGGCTGCTCTGATCGATGGATGCAGGAGCAACCGCGCATTCTCGGCCTTGACATCGGCGACCGCCGCGTCGGCCTGGCCATCTCCGACCCTTTCGGCACGCTCGCGCAGCCGCTACTCACGCTGACCCGCAGCTCGCTTCGTCACGATCTGAAATCCATCGGGCGTGTCTTGCGCAAGCACGCGGTGAGCGAGATCGTCGCGGGCAACCCCTTGTATATGAGCGGCGACCTGAGTCCGCAGGCGCTGAAGGCGCAGGCCTTTGCGGAAGCGGTGCGGGCGGAGTTCGGCTTGCCGATGCACCTGTGGGATGAGCGCCTGACCACGACCGAAGCGCATCGCCAATTGGATACGATGGGTCACGAGAAGCTGGGGCGGAAAGGGATTATCGACCAGGTGGCGGCGGTTTTGATCCTGCAGGCGTTCTTGGATCACCGCCGGCTGAACCCGGAACAGAAAAGGGTTGACGCGGGATCGAGCGAAGCCATCGAATGAAGGCAGCCCCGGACGGCTGGGAGACGCCCGAGGCTGGTTGTTACAGCGACTTGATCAGCACCACGGTTGCGAGGGTCGCAATCACGATGGCCAGGATGAGACTGCCTGGGATCGAGACCGACCCCCTCGCGGTGGCATTCTTGAACAGTGCCATAACGAGGTCGTGCTTTCGACAAGAACACCCCAGGGTTCCCGCCTTGGGGGTGTTCTGCTTTTCAGGGCAGAAGCTGATCACCCGCGTTTTCCCTGCAGTAAGCCTGCAGCACGGAAGAAGGACGCCGGCAGTATCGCGCGGCGTGAGCCGCTGATTCATAGCCCAAGGTGGGCGTTGCTGCGGGTGCATACACGGGACGCTTAATGGTCTTTGTATCCCTGCACGTTCCCGTCGCTGGCGACCGAATCCGTATAATCAAACTTCTCAGGCTCTCATGCCGGAACAGCAACGCTGCGATGTACCGGCTCGCCGCGCGTTCCACCAGCCTTCTCGCCTGATGCTGCGCATGCAGCCACTCCATTTCCAGGACCCGACATGCTCGATATCACTAAAAAGCTGCAGGAAGAGATCACCACGCTCGAATACGAGCTCACCACCGAGCTGCCTGCCGAGATCAAGCGGGCTGTCGCGCTTGGCGACCTGAGCGAGAACGCCGAGTATCACTCCGCCAAGCAGCGCCAGGAGTTTGTGAATGCCCGCCTGGGCCAGCTGAAGAAGCGCATGGGCGAACTCAGCCTGGTCAAGCTCGACAATATCCCGCGCGACCGTGTTGGCTTCGGGTCCACCATTGTCGTTCATGACGAAACCAAGGGCGAGGACATCACGTACAAGCTCGTCACCAGCGAAGAGTCCGACGTTACCAAGGGCCTGATCAGCACCACGTCGCCGATCGGCCGCGCCCTGGTCGGCAAGGAGCCCGGCGACACCGTTACCGTGACCACCCCCAACGGCAAGCGCGAAATGGAGATCCTGAAGCTCACCACGATTCACGACGCCGCCGCGTAGCGAGGCACGGCTTCCGCCGCCCTGAGTCGACCGGGCAGGATAAGAACTTGTCCAGGACGGCCGAGCATCCAACCAATGATGCTCTTCACCGTTCGCGACCGCCAGTTCATTCCAGCCCCGCTCGACCGCGTCTTCGGCCTCGCGACTTCCGTTCCCGTTGTTCAACGCACCCTCGGCTTCACGCCGGTCCAGGGTGTTACCACCGGTCACGTGGAGGCCAACAGCCGGGTCCTTTGGCGCGGCTGGCTGTTCGGCTTGCCCCAGCACCACCTGACCGTGATCACTGACTTCGCCGCCCCGCACCTCGATAACAGCGACCACGTCGCGTATTTTCAGGACACCCAGGCCGAGGGCCGCTTCGCCTTCTTCCAGCACAACCACCACATGCTCGCCGCCGGCCCGGCCGCCACCCTGCTGCAGGACGAAATCCGCTTCGCCCTCCCATTCGGCTTCGCCGGAGCCCTTGTCGCCCGCGCGGTGCTGCTGCCTTACATTGCGAGAACCCTTCGCTCCCGCATGAACCTGCTCATGAAGCTGGCCACCACCCCTGAAGGCGATCCGTACGTGTAGCCGCAACGTTGCCCTCCTTCCACACACACGAAAAAACACGCAAAAAGTACAAGATGCTCCGGTGCGTTCACTCGGTCCTCCATTTTTTGCGTCTAGTAGAGAAGGCCGTCAGGCGAGGAGTCCCGCTCACAGAATGCCGTTGCTGCTTCGCCTCCTTCTTTTATGCATGCTTGGCGCCGTCTGTAGTCCCAGACCGCTACTCGCTTCCGTAGCTCTTCTGATGGAAGATCCGTACGGGCACCTGGGGGCCTGGAGCCCGACGGGGCACGCCGCCATTTACCTGGACCATGTCTGCTCGGTCTCGCCGACACAGCTCCGGCGCTGTCAGCCGGGCGAAACCGGCGTGGTCATCAGCCGTTATCACAAGGTGCACCACGACGACTGGCTGGCCATCGGTCTGATTCCCTATCTCTACGCCGTCGATGACCTGAAGGACGCTCCCACATCGCTTCGTGATCGCGACGAAGAGAACGCCGTGCGCGACAGATACTGGCGGGAGCACCTGACCACGCTGATCCCTCCCAAGAATGGCACAGCGCCGAAAGGCAACTGGACCCAACTGGTCGGCTCCCTCTTCGACCGGAACGCCCATGTCTTTCAGGCTCCCACCACACCGGAACAGGATGACCGGTTCATCGTGGAGTTCAACGCGCGCGCAAACAAGAGCCACTTCAACTTCTTTCTTCACAACTGCGCCGACTTCTCGCGCGCCGTGCTCAACATCTATTTCCCAAAAGCCATCCATCGCAACTACATCGCAGATTTCGGCTTCACCACGCCCAAGCAGGTCGCGCGCTGCCTTGTGAAGTATGGTAAGTCGCATCCTGACGTGCCGGTGCAGCAGTACGTGATGCGGCAAGTCGACGGTTCGATCGCCAGGAGCCATCGCATCCGGGGCGTTTCGGAATCCCTGCTCAAGACCAAACGCTGGCTTTTCCCGCTGCTGGTGGTAGAGCCTGAAGTCATCGGCTTTTCCGCAGTCGCTTACGTATCTACGGGCCGGGCAAAGTTCGATTCAGATGCTCCCCTCTTTCCACCGATACAAACCACCGCGCAAGCTGTCCCGGAGCAGCGCTAAGCGACGCCGGTTCGAGAAGTTCCTGGAGAAGTTCGAACGAACCGGAAGCGGCACTTGCTCAGCGCATGAACAAACATTTTTGTAAACGCACGATTACCCCGTAAGGGGTATCTCGCAACCCGAAGTATGGCTCTACCATGGCCTTCGCATGTTGTCTCGGAACCGTACCGTCGTCCGCTTGTCCTGTATGTTCGCGCTATCTTTTGCTTTCCGGGCGCTGCCGGCTCTGGCCGGCTCCGGCGTGGAAGCCGTAAAGCCCGCCCCCGCAACCACCGGCAGCCATTCCGGACCGCATCCGCTGCGGCTGATTGTGGGCTTCATGGGCGGCCGGGTCAGGCCGGATAATCTGCTGCACCAGGAAGCGGTGATCGCCCGGGATCTTCGCGAACCGGCGTCACAGAACCTGCACGTTCTGGTATTCGCGAACCACAACGGTGGAACAGCACTCAAGACCATCCTCGATCTGGTCGATCAGGACGGCGATCACAGGATCAGTGAAGCGGAGCGTAGCTCCGTCGACATTGCCATCTATGGCCATAGCTGGGGAGCGTCAGAGACCATCGCGCTCGCTCGATCGCTGCAAGCGGAGGGCATCCCGGTCGCACTTACGGTACAAGTTGACTCCGTGCAGAAATCCGGAGAAAACGACGAAGCCATTCCGCCCAACGTTCGGCAGGCTGTCAATCTGTACCAGCGCGATGGTCTGCTGCGCGGCCGCGCTT
>CAXUEG010000067.1:2043-2547 GCA_964249935.1 uncultured Terriglobus sp. | reverse complement strand
CAACGAGCAATACCACTATGGGGCAGATCATACGGTCGACATTACCCGGATCCCGTGGTTCGCACGTACGTTCATGCGGCAGCACATCATGATTGAGAACGATCCAGTGGTGTGGGCGCGTGTCGAAGGCTACCTGAAGCAAGCCATGGAGGAACCCAGCGCGAAACTCGAGGGCGATCGCGCAGTCGCGATCACGATGCCACCGCGCATGCATCGCTGAGCGAGAGCTTGTCACCCTGAGAACCCGGTCCTGCTTCAGCCCCGGTGCAAGTGGAGAGCCGGCCGTGTTCCAAGCCGCCTCGAGGCAAGGTCATCGGAGCACTCAGGATCACGCATCCTGACGCATCCCGTGCGACCTGCAAACTGCATCCCAAGAGACGGCGAGGCGAAATCATGCAGGCAAGTGTGCTCGAAGAGTTCGGCGGTCCGGAAAAACTTCTCTACAAGACCGATGTTCCCGATCCAGAGATCAAGGATGACGAAGTGCTGGTCGTCACGGCTGCC
>CAXUEG010000067.1:0-2033 GCA_964249935.1 uncultured Terriglobus sp. | reverse complement strand
GGGTGTGTCTCTGCCCACGGTTCTGGGCCGCGATGTCAGCGGCATCGTTCGCGCGATCGGCAGCCGCGTCTCCGGCGTCGGCGTGGGCGACCGCGTGATGGCGCTCACGCAAGGCACGTACGCGGGGCTCGTCAAAGTTCCCGCGGCAGACATTACTCATATTCCCGACGGGCTTGATACGGTGGACGCCGCGGCCTTGCCACTGGTGGCCGTGACCGGCGATCAGCTGGTCCGCGAAGCTTGTGCGCTCCAGTCCGGCCAGACCGTTCTAATCACCGGGGCTACCGGTAGCGTGGGCCGCTGCGCTGTGCACTCCGCCAAGACGCTGGGCGCGAAGGTGATCGCCGGCGTCCGCAAGAAGCGCCTGGAAGAGGCGAAAGCGCTCAACGTCGATGGCGTCGTTGCGCTGGACGATGACGAAGCTCTTCAGCAGCTTGGCCGTTTCGACGCAGTTGCCGACACCGTGGGCGGCGAAACCGCGACCAAACTGCTCAACCATCTGCGCGACGGCGGAGTTTTCGGCAGTCTGGTCGGCCCGGTCAAAGGCTCTGAGCTTCACCCTGAGGTGCGTGTCGCGATGATGCACGCGCACCCCGACGCGAACCGGCTGAAGGAGTTTGCCGGAGATCTGCACGCTGGGAAATTCGCCCTTCCCATTGCCGCGCGGTTTTCGCTGGAGGAAGCCGGCAAGGCCCAGGCCTTTGCGGAAAAGGGCGCAGACGGGAAGGTGCTGCTCCTTGTGCTTTAAGCGCGCGCAGGCCCGCGTTCCGGCCTCTTAGAAGTTCTGTTTGGGAACTCGGCGGCTGATCGCGGGCGGCGTGCAGCTGTAACTGCCTGGCCCCGTGATGCGGCCAGGCAGTTCAACAAATGCGGGCACTCGAATCAGAGCATGCCGTTCCGGTTGCGCCACTGCCTTTCCGGCGGCACCATCTCCGGAAAGCCCCAGTGCTCCACGATCTTTCCGTCGTCTACCCGGTACAGGTCGATGTACACGCAGGGATCGCCTTCATGCGTTCCCTTGCCGGCAACGAATACAAGGTCGCCCTGCCCCAGCAGCAGCTTGATTTCGTCGATGGTTCGGTGCTTCATCAGATCTTCCACGTCTCGCAGAAACGCGGAAACACCATCGCGAACGCCCGGCTCATGCCGGATCATCCGATCGCCCGCAAAGAACCGATCTGTTCCACTGTGGTCGCCTCCAATATGAAAGGTTTCGTAGTACCGGCGGACGATGCCCTTGTTTTTCTCCGTATCGTGCAGGTGCGTCGGCTCCGCCGGTCCGTCCGTCTGCGTGTGCCCGCTTGCGTTGGGCGGAGCGCTCGCGGCGGAAAATGCCCAGTGCTCCACGACCACGCCCTCCTCGAACCGGAACACGTCAAAGAAGACGTTCTTTCCGGAGCGTTGTCCTTCGGCCTCCGTCACCACATACGGTCCATCCTGGATTGCGCGCACCACCTGGAGGCGCAGCTCGTTCCGCGGCGCCTGTTCGATGAACTGAGCCAGCCCTTGCGCGCCGTCCGCCGCATACGGGTTGTGCTGCACGAAATGCTCGGGATGGATGTACCTTGTCGCCTCGGCCACATCTCCGGCACTGATGCCGGCAAACACCGACAACACTTTCTGCACTTCATTGATTGGCATGATCGGGTCTCCAGACCTGGCGGCTGCCGGGTCCCATTTACAAAGGATGGCCGTGACTTGCGGGCGAAGCGGATTTTCGCCGTATGACACCTGTCATCCCACGCCGCTGACGCCACGCACTCGAATCGATCCGGAACAAAAACGACAGTAGATCTCGTACTGCTGAGCATCCCGCTCATGAGCAGGAGGTCCCCCGATGCGTAATCGCCGTCTGTTTGCCGCAGCCCTGACCGCAGTTGCCGCCGGCCTTGTCGCAGGCGCACACGCCCAGCAGTGTCCTGCAAACGCGGTACGCGGTGAGGTTGAGGTTCTCGACATCTCCGGCGCCGCCATCGTGAGCGCGCCCGTTTTTCTCGACGGCAAGCCGGCCGGCGCTACCGACGCCCACGGGC
>CAXUEG010000066.1:1905-11551 GCA_964249935.1 uncultured Terriglobus sp. | reverse complement strand
CTTGTAGCTTTCGCAGTCGCGGTGGTGTTCACCCAACTGCTTTACCGCGCCGTGAGCGAGAGACGGTCGCTTGGACTGCTCGTCTTTCCCCTTTTTCTGTTCACTGTCATGTGGACGTACACCATCCATGTAGAAGCGGACTTCTCCTACCCGTACGACATGATCAGTCTGGCCTTCTTCACGATGGGATTGCTGTTCATCTACACCCACCAGTTCCTGCCTTTGCTGTTCACCATCGCCGTGGGCACCTGGAACCGCGAAACGACGCTCTTCCTGATCGGCCTCTTCATTCTTGACTCTGTCAGCACGACTGCGGATGGCCTTGCTCCCTTGCGAGAGCATTTCCAATGGAGACGAACTCCGTGGTTTCGCGCAGGTCTGCTCTTCGCCATCTGGTTTGCGATCAAGCTTTGGCTGGGACATCACTTCCACGGGAATGACGAATCGGAAAACTACGTTCGTGTCGCGGAAAACGCCGGCCGTCTGAAAGTCCGTTTGCTTCCGGCTCTGCTCAACATTTGCGGCTATCTGTTTCCCATCGTGTTTCTGTTCTGGCGCCGCATACAGCCAGTTCGCTTCGGCAACTACATTTGGATTGTCGTCCCATGGTTCGCGATCATGTTTTACACCGGTGTCATCCTTGAGACACGTATTTACGGTGAGCTTTGTTCCTACACAGCCGTATGCTTCGTTTTGCTGGCAGAGCGTCTAGCGGAGCGCTCTCCTGTGATGACCATGCATCGAAGCGAGCTTGTGAGCAAAGCTGCCGCTTGAGTCGGGTCATGACCGAGGAAGGAACCGCCTCCGCGAATCGGGGTAGAGGTAGCCAAGATCGTGAGTGGATGGCGCTGGCTCTAAGCCTCTGCTTCGCGTATGGTCTCCTGCTCATCGCTCTCATTCACACGACGGCGGACGGAAGCTGGTTCTGGTATGCAAATGCCTTGCGGGGCGGCCAGCGCTTGTACGGGGATCTGCATCTTCCGCTTCAGCCGATGTATCCGATTGAGCTTGCAGGGTTCCAGCGTGTCTTCGGCATAACCTGGCTCGCGCAGCAGAGTGTAGGTCTTGCCAACCTGGCCCTATTCCTGTTTGCGCTCACCTGGGTCGCCCGAAGGGCAGATCTGGTCGCATGGCAACGTGCCCTTCTGCTCTGCTGCTCTTTCGTCACCTGCATGGCTTTCATCATGATGCGGTTTGACGACTTCCATATCATCGCAACATCGATGGAGCTCCTCTGTGCGGGCCTGCTACTCAAGCTCACAGGTCAGCTTTCGTCGGCACGTCGCACCGCAGTGCAAACCACTCTGGGTCTGCTGTGCGGAACGTGCATGCTGCTGCGCATCAATGATGGCGCATTTCTGCTTGGCGTCGTTACGTTTATCGGTCTCTTCGTCGCGAGAACGATTTCCGAACGTCTCTCAAATTTGCTGATCATCCCCTGTGTCGCAGCAGCTGTCATTCTCGCCGTGATCGCCGCCATGGGTGAGTCGGCGCGAGACTGGTGGTTCTACTCCATCCATACTGCGGCTGCGATTAAAGGTGGTTCCCTTCACCTTTTGCTTTACCCCTTGCGCCTGCCGTTCGGCACATTGAGCGAGTTCTCGCGAGACTGGCGCACGCTCGCGCTTGCCGTGTACACGCTGGTAATTGGCGGAACGGCTTGGACGCTGGCGACGAAAAGCTTCACGGCACGAAATCGGCAGCTGATAGTCATCGTCACGATGCTTCCGGCAATTCCGCTCGCGCGGAATATTTCTCACGGCAATGCAGCCCGGGTTCTCGTTGCATTTGCGGTCTTGGCAATGTACGCAGCTTCTGTGCTGGTTCTGTACCGGCTCTATCTCGCGATGCGCGGCAGACCGGCAGCAACGTGGAGACCCGCAGAACTAATCCTTCTCATTCCCTTGGCGCAACTCATCTCCGTTTCGCTCAGTGGAGCGCGATGGTATCCAAACACCAACCCGCCTGCGGCTCTTATGCTACTGCTGTTACCCGTTGCATGGCCCTGGGCGTTTCGCCGGCGGCAGGTGCGCGCAGTGTTCTTCAGCTGGATCGCACTGCTTACCCTCTCCGCAGGGATCGACAAATTGCGAAACCCATTCGACTGGTTCAACTATCGAGCGCGCTCCCTCAATGCTCCTCGCGTGTGGTTCCAGCATCCTGACTTCGGACGAATGCTCATCGAGAAGCAGCAGCTCGCACTGATGCAGCCGGTATGCTCGGCTGTAAACGGCGACGGGTCGGGAAGCCGCGAGTTACTTTCCCTGCCGTTCACCTATGCAAATTACTTCTGTTATGTTCCACCGTGGCATGGCTATGTGCAAACGTTCTACGATTTATCGAGCCGCAACACAATCAGCGCCTTGGAAAAGGAGTTGCTGATTCAGCCGCCGGAGTGGATTGTCTATCAACGGCAGATGGATGTCCTCAGCCGCAATGAAGAGGCCTTCAACGAAGGTCGACCCCTGCCGCATCGTGAACTGGATCGGCTGATCATGGCAAAGCTTACTACCGGGCAGTGGCAGGCCAGCTACCTGCAAAGCCCGCAAGGTGACACCAGCTCATGGATTCTGATCCACACACAACAGAACGCGTCCGTCCGGTGACTGTGCTGGGCGCTTGTCTGTAGCTTTTCACCCGTGGTGCGGGACACCCGTGAAGAAGTCGATCAGGCTCTGAGGCGCGTCGTCGCCGTATAACACCTCCGTCATTCTCTGCGCCTCTGCGGCAGCAGCAGCGCTGCGAGGAAAGAGCGCCTGCTCGTACGCGTGGAGCGCGGCTTCCACATCGCCTGCGTACGAGGCGATCGCGTCCCCGAGCTCCGCGCCGTCAAACATCGCGAGGTTAGCACCCTCTCCAGACGGCGCCATCAGGTGCGCTGCGTCGCCAAGCAGTGTCACGCCTGGAACACGGTCCCATCTTTGATGGAGCGGCAGCGCATGGATCTGACGAGGTACGGGACAGACGTCACTGTCCGTGATCAGCGCTGTCAACTCTGGTGCCCAACCTTCAAACTCCGCTGTCAACGCGGCAGAAGCACTCACAGCATCCGACAAATCGATGTGGCCGATCCAATCGGCCGGCTTTCTCAACGCCACGTATGCGTGCAGCACACCGTCCGGCTCACGATGCACCTGGATCGCCCTTCCCGGAGCCAAAGCAAACATGGAGCCGCCCCCGACCGCCAAGGCGCTCGCCCGGTGACGGGTGTCACTTTCCCGCAGCCACGTCTCGATGAAGGTGATGCCGGCATAGGCCGGCTTTGTGTCGGAAACAAGAGAACGAACCTTTGACCAGGCACCGTCGGCGCCAACCAGAAGATCGGTGTTCGCCGTTGAACCATCCGCGAACGCAAGCTCATGCCGGCCGTCGCCGAGCGAAACCGCTTCCACGAGCTTGCGTCCCCAGCGAACCGTATCGCGGTGCAGGGAATCCAGCAAGATGCGGCGAAGCTCGCCGCGCGGTACTTCAGGTCGTCCACCTGTCCCATCATCCGGTTCACCCAGCAGCACTCGGCCGCTCTGATCGAGAACGCGCGATTGCTGACCTCCCGGATGGACGATCCCTTGGAACTCTCGAAACAAGCCTGCAGCCCTGAGGGCCAGCTGCCCAGAGTCCTCGTGGATGTCGAGCATGCCGCCCTGCGCCCGCGCGTTTGAAGAAACTTCCCCTTCGTACACCGTGGCCGCGATGCCGTGTACCTGGAGGACGCGCGCCAGTGTCAATCCGCCAAGACCGGCGCCGATAATTGTGACAGCAGGATGCAATGTGTCTCCCCTGTGGTATCGGCCAGAGAAACGATCTCGTCAGCCGCGATGGAACTGCATTCCAATTAGTATGGAACAATGTTCCATTTCTGTCAGCAGTTGGCGCGGCGTTGTCGTGTTCTGTTCCAATTGAGACTGATGCAGGTATGCGACATCCGAGATATCGGTATCGGCGCCGCGCTTTGAAACGATTGACCTGCTCCGTGGGCTCTCTATTCTGTAGTGGTGCTGCTGCACTGCTAGGTTCGCTTTCGCGTGAGTATTGTCGGCACGCTGTGGTCACTCGGCATAGAAGAGATGTTCTATCTCTTCTTACCAAGAAGATGCATTGTCGAGTCGATGTACGTTCCGCTAAGACGTGCGGTAGGAACGAAACGCCTGAGCTCCCAAGAATGCTCTGGTTTGCAGGTCTTGAAATCGATTCCTGGCCATAGAGGCTGAGGAATTGGAAGCCGCTTGACCGGAGTTCGAGAACCTCGACGGCAGCGTCGCAGCACCCAACACGGCAAGTTGTGATTTTTCCTCGGCTGCAGTATGCGCTTGCCTGGAAGACAAGTTCCAGGCTGCCTGCAACAGACGAAATCCTCGTGGTCTGCTTTGTTGAAGCAGCATTTGCCGCGCAAGCAAATGGCACAGCGCGAACGGAGGCTCGTCGTTTTGGGTGGCTTCATCTGTGATTGCGGATGGCATAGTGGCTCCTGCACTTTGGCGGAAGTGCTGTAAGGTTTCGCTCGCCCGGCGCTCGTGCTGCCGGCGCCGGGTCTTGCGAAATGTGAGTTGAGGGAAGGGTGTGATCCGCTGTTCACTTCTGAATTGCGATCGTGCTTGTGGAGGCCACCATGACTGTGTCGGTCACGTTTCCGTGGGCGGTATTTTCTTCCTTTTTGCGCGAGCTGTTCAGCACGCGCATGCCTTCCCGGGAGCCAGATCTCCAGAAGCTGTCAAGGGAGTAGCTCTGGCCATCGGTGTGGAACACCAGCTTGCTCGTGTCCTGGATGTTCGCCGCGGAATCGGGGTATACCACCATCCTGCGAGCCAGCACACCACTTGGTGTCCGCAGAGAGTAGATGTTTTCACTGTCGCGGTACAGAAGGTAGTCGCCGGCCGGCAGGGTCTTTCCATTGGCGGAGAAGGCAAACGGAATGTTGACGGACGACACGGCCAGGCTTTGACAGAAAGCCGGCAGCGGCATGAAGAGCACGAGTTTCAGTACGAGAGAACCAAGGCGAATCGCATTGCGTCTCGCCTTCAGACGGGGGAGAAGAAAGGGTTTCATCGAATTTCCTTTAATGTTGGAGCTGCTTTTCAGCCCTCATTACCTAAGGCGAAAGCGGCGCGGCAAGAGTGCCACGCATGCAGAAAATATTTGGGAACAGCGGTCAATGCGACCTTCGTGGACTAAACTGTTGGGGACTCAGCAAAGGCACGAATTATGGCTTTGTCACCCGACGAAACGTCCTTGCGTCCGAACCAGCACGCGGTTACGCAGCTGTTGCATCAGGTACATGCCGGCGACGCGCACGCTGCGTCCGAACTGGTGCCGATTCTCTACCGTGAGCTGCACCGCTTGGCGGAGCGAGCGATGCGTCGTGAGAGGCATGACCACACGCTTCAACCTACGGTCCTGGTGCACGAAGCCTATCTGCAGCTGTTGCAAACCGATAAGATCGACTGGCAGAACAGGGCACACTTTCTGGCCCTTGCTTCCAACACAATGCGACGCGTGCTGGTCGATCATGCGCGCGCAGCCAAGGCCGATAAGCGGCCCGGCGGCCACCAGCAGGTGGAGCTGAACTCGCGCGTGCGGGTTGCCGAGCAGCAGGTGGATGTTCTGGACCTGAACGAAGCCATGGACAAGCTCGCCGCCTTTGACCATCGTTTGTCTCAGGTCGTGGAAATGCGCTTTTTTGGCGGGTTGTCGTTTGAGGAGATAGCCGAGACGCTGGGCATCTCTTTACGAACGGCAAAGCGCGACTGGGCACTCGCAAAGAGCTGGCTTTACACAGAACTAGGTGGCGGACCGGCCGCGGCATGAATCCGAACCGCTGGAGCCGGATTAAGGAAACGTTCGATCGCGTCGTGGATGAGCCAGCCACGCGTCAGTGTGCACTGGTGCATGCCGCCTGTCAGGGCGAGCCGGACCTGGAAGCAGAGGTTCTGCAATTGCTGCGGGCATTCAACGCATCCAGCGAGTTCCTTGAGTCGGGTGCTGCCGTCCTGTATGACGAATTCGCGACGCGGCGGTCCGACGAGCCCGCGCTTGCAGATGGCATGGTGCTGGCGAAGCGCTTCGAAGTGCGATCCTTCATAAACCGGGGCGGCATGGGTGAAGTGTACGAAGCGTGGGACGCGCAACTGAACCAGGCAATCGCACTGAAAACTATCCTGCCGTACATCTCTGCCGATCCTGCTGTCATTGAGCGTTTCAAGAGAGAGGTGCGTCACGCCCGAGAGGTGTCCCACCCAAACATCTGCCGCGTGCATGAGCTGTTTTGCGACGAATCGGTCACGGGTGCACCGATCTGGTTCCTGAGCATGGAACTGCTGCGAGGGTCTACGCTGCTGGAGCACATCCGCACCGAAGGCGAGCTGTCGCCTCGTCTTGCGAAGCACATTGCCGACCAGATGCTCGCCGGACTTGAAGCTGCCCACGGTCGTGGACTCGTGCATCGTGACTTCAAGTCGAGTAACGTCATACTTCTCGAGGTCCCTGAGTCGCCGGTGCGCGCCGTCATTACGGACTTCGGGCTGGCGGTCACCAATCTGCCTGGCGGCGCGAACGCAAGCGACATGGTCTCCACGGGAACGCCTGGCTACATGCCGCCGGAGCAGAAGCGTGGCGCAGCGGTTGGACCCTCGGCAGACCAGTACGCCTTCGGTGTAGTCCTGTGGGAGATGATGACCGGCCTGGCGCCGCCCACACTCGGTGCGCCTTACTTTGGCATGCTGCACAACCGCTATCCCAGCGTGTGGATCAAGGTCATACGACGGTGCACGGCGATGGACGCAAAGGATCGCTTCCGCGACATGGCGGCAGTCAGGTCTGCGCTGCTTCCGTCACCTGTGCGAAGACGGATTACCTGGGCGGTTGCGGCGGCATTTCTGCTGGCAGCAGGGCTCGGTTCGGTCTGGCTGCGCCGTCCCCGGATGCTGCCCGTGGCGTGCGTGGTCTGCAACCCGGTGCAGATTACGCCAGACGTGGATAAGTCGGAGAGTCCTTCCTTATCGCGAGACGGCCGCCTGGTGGCATATTCCTCAGACCGCGCCGAGCCCGGCAACTTGGACATCTTTGTGCAAACACTTCCGTCCGGGCCGCTGGTCCGCATTACGCACGACGGTGCGCGCGAGACGGCGCCAAGCATCTCCCCCGATGGAAAACTCGTGGCCTTCCGGTCGGAACGCGATGGTGGCGGCATTTACCTGGCGTCCACGGAAACGCCGGGCGATCCCAGACTCTTGGTGCGCGATGGTCGCGATCCGAAGTTCGCACCGGACGGCACAAGCCTGCTGTACTGGACGGGCGATCCAGATTCCAGCATGCCTTCCGGCAAGGTCTTTCGGCTGGCCCTGGCAGGCGGCGCGCCCCAGCCCATCGCACCGCAGTTCACAGACGCACGTTACCCCGTATGGAATGCCGACGGGCAAGAGGTGCTGCTGACGGGTTGTTTGGCGCAGGGACTTTTACCCGACTGCCTTGACTGGTGGGTAGGCCACACAAACACAAATGTCTTCACGCCCACACACGCCTTTCTCACACTGCGCGCGCAAAACTTTTTGCCGGGCCGTCTTGGTTCTCTGGAGTGGCGGAACGATCATCTGATCTTCAGCGCAATGAACGCCCACGGCAGGCTTAATCTGGCTGCGATCCCTTTGCAATCCGCAAGTCCCTATACAGCCGGCCAGCCACGATGGTTGCTGCCGGCGGATACGGGCGACCTTGATCCCTCGATCTCACCGAGTGGTCAAATCTCGTTTACGAGAACGACCGGAGCTCTGCATGTTTGGAAGATGAGCGGACTGAAAGAACGAAAGCGGCTTTCCCTTGAGAAGGTCACCGCTGATCCTGAGGTGGACGGCCAACCGTTTGTTTCCGAGGGAGGTCGATATCTCGTTTTCACGCGTGGGCGGAGCGCGCAACGTGTCATCGTGCTTCGCGATCTTACGAATGGACAGGAAAGCGTCGTCGAAAACCAGGGCACTTCCGTGCAGTCGCCCATTATCGACAGCAGCGGTACTTGGCTGGCGTTCCAACAGATTGAAGCGTCAGGTGTCTCCGCCGTGTATGCGGGCCGCGTCGGAACTGCCATGAAGCGCATCTGCGAAGACTGCAGCGGTCCATTTGGCTGGTTTGCACACGACCGCATGTTCTTCTTTCGGAACGGACTCAAGAGCCTAGCGCTTGCGGACCCACGGACTGGACAGCAACAGACCATTCTGAGTGAAACAAATGCCATGCTAGGAGATGCGAGTTGGTCACCAAGCAGCGGCAATCTGGTGCTTGTGGCCTCGCTGCCCACGCGCAAGCAGATTGAGGTCGTGCATCTGAACAGCATCACGCTCCGTTCGGAAACTGCCGTACTTATGCCAGCAGAACCTGGCACACCGATGCGTCCGCGTTGGTTCGCAAATGGCAGCGGAATTGTGTACATCTCAAATCGCGACGGGTTTATGTGTCTCTATCGCCGGTCCTTCGATGAGGCGCGTCGTAAGTTTACCGGTCCTACAGTTGTAGCCCACATCCATCATCAGCGCGCTTCGATTGACGAGGTCTTGCCGCGAGTGCTGAATTTGTCTGCAGACGGCGATAGTCTCTTTCTCAATCTGGGTGAGCAGAGCTCAACGATCGAGGTGGGCAACCTTGTACAGGGCCGCTAGTCGCATTCGGGCGAACGACCAACTTTCTAGTTGCCCCCACGCCTGCATGCGATATAACGAACACGGTACCGAGCCGCTATAAGATCCGCATGCGCGGATTACTCGATTCACAACAGCAAGACGGGAGTTAGTCCGATGGAGAATCCTCAGACCCTAGTTCACCCGACCGTAAAGCCCGATACGGGCCTAAAGGTTAAAGTTCCAAGTACGCCGGAAGGCAGAGAGTTCCTGGAAAAGCTGAAGCAACTCCTCGCAGTAGAGGAGCTGCCTTTTGAGAAGGTCTGCTCCAGTGGACAAGAGCACCCGAAAACGCAGCTGGAAGGGAATCAATCAGCCCCGTCCGACATCTCCGGATCCACCACCTACACCCTCGATCTTCGTTTGGAGCAGGAAGGTTGGGCGCCATAGCGGCAATGTCTAAACTTGGGTTCCCGGAGCGGAAATGCATTTTGCTCTAATCACAGCACCCACAGTTACCGAGTTCCGCACACCCGAGGAGATCCGAAGCACAGCGGTGCAGCAGGCAGCGCTGCAACCGCAGTTGGGCATCCTCTCGGTCGCCAGCATCCTGCAGCAGTGGGGCGACCTGCCGCACCTCTTCGACGTGAACGCGGAGTATCTTCGTTTCGCGTCAGATGCTGGAGAAGCTCATGTGGACGGGTTTGCGGACCACCTTGCGACATTGGCCGTCCGCTCCAATGCGGACGTGTACGGCTTTAGTTCGATCTGCAGTTCGTTTCCGCTCAGCCTGCGGATCGCTCATGCGGTCAAGCAGCTGCGGCCGCACAGCACCATACTGTTTGGCGGACCCCAGGCCTCGGTCGTGGATGAGCCCGTGCTGTGCCACTTTCCCGCGGTGGATTATATTTTGCGGGGTGAGGTCGAAAGATCTCTGCCGCTTTTTCTTCGCGAGCTTTCCGGTGACTATCGCTTCGCTGACGTTCCGGGGTTATCTTTTCGCGACGGGCTTCACATCCGCAGATCTCCGAACGCACCAGTGATCG
>CAXUEG010000066.1:0-1895 GCA_964249935.1 uncultured Terriglobus sp. | reverse complement strand
GCTACCTTCTCCCGCATACCACCTAAGCACTTATCTCCGGAACGCAACATCCGCCTCCATCGAGCTCGGACGCGGCTGCCCCTTTGCCTGCACGTTTTGCTCCACGAATGATTTCTTTCGCCGGCGCTTCCGGCTTCGCTCCCCAGACCGTGTGCTGGTGGACATGCGCGCGATCGCCGCAGAGTACGGTATCCGCCACTTCGAACTTGTCCATGACATGTTCACGGTGGACCGCAAAAGGGTAGCTGCCTTCTGCGAAGCGATGCGGGCCTCCGGCGAAGGGTTCACCTGGGACTGTAGTGCACGCACCGATTGCGTCGATGCGGAGCTGCTGCAAGAGATGGCCGACAGCGGTTGTCGCGGGGTGTTTTTCGGGATTGAGTCTGGCTCGACACGCATGCAGCGGTTGATTGACAAAGATTTGGACCCCCTGAAGGCAGAAGCGATGCTTCAGGTGTGTGAGCAGATCGGCATCCGGACCACGGCATCCCTCATCGTTGGGTTCCCAGAAGAAGAGTGGACTGACGTCGCCGACACCCTGCACGTCTACATGCAATCGACTCGATGCAGCAAGTCACATCCGCAGTTGAATCTGCTGGCGCCTCTGGCAGGCACTCCGCTTCACACCGCACACAAAGAAGAGCTGATCCTTACGAGCTTCAATTCGGGTATGTCGCATCAAGGTCTGAATCGTGCGGACCAGGACCTCACGCTGATACGAGAACACCCAGACATCTTTCCCAACTTCTACAGAGTTCCCGTTCATGGTCTCGAGTGGCCGATGCTCTTCGAGCTTCGCGAATGGCTGGGTATGGTGGTGGAACACTTCCGCTGGCTTCTGTGCGCGCTCGTCAGGCGAACCGAGCCGCTTGCCCTGTACCGGCAGTGGCTGGCATGGCGCGCAACCAACGGAGAAACGCATACACCGGGAGAGTTGAAGCGGTATTACGCGCACCCGGACTCGCGGGCTAATTTCCTCAGCTTTATCGCCGAAGGCGAGTTCCGGTCCGACATGGTCGTCGATGCGCTGCTGCAGGTTGAGTGGACGATCATCTCTGCGACGCAGTCGGCGATCTCGGCTCCAACGCGCGAAGGCTGGCATCTCGCATCGGGGGTTCGTGTGCTCGCGCTGGATTACGATCTCGCGGCGCTCACGGTGGCACTCGCCACGGAGAGCGAGCCGGAAATCATGCCATCCTTCTACGCTACGCGGAAAGAACACGGAGCCGTTGTCCGGCTGCACCGCATCTCTGCTTTTCTTGCAAACGTTCTAAGCCTCGTTCAGAAAGGTCGCGGAGATCAGGTCGACTGCAGCATCCGCACGGCCTTCCAATGGGATGAAACACACGAGGTGTGTGATCTCGTTAACCAGCTTCGCCATGAACTCCACCAGGCAGGGTGGATCACCTCAGACCGAGTCGTCTGATCGCTCATAACCAAGCACCAATCCACTCTCTAGCTAAAGCACTTTAGAACAGGTAGTAACCGCTGTAGCCTGTCGCGAACAGCCCTCTTGCTTACAGCAAAACAATAGGCAGATCGGTAAGAGCTATTTACGGAGTCGAAACTGCGTTGCACGATCGACGTTCGCAATCCGCTGTGGGTTCGCTTCGTTGGACTGTTCAACGCGAGCAATCTCTGGATACGACGTCACCTGATCGAGGAAACGCAAGGCTTCGCGCGCGACATCGCATCGAAGGGCGGCGGGAAAGCCTAAGCCAGATTAGGCGCCATTCTCCTCTGTTCAATGAACTGGGGCTTAGTGGCGCGCGTTTGTCTTCCCAGTCACAGCGGCGTATTCGCTTCGACTTCGCGGCTGGCCCTCATCAGAAGCCGGTCTGAGCGATATGTCCCTGTCTTGCGCATGGGGCATGGTATCGAACGGACATGGAGCC
>CAXUEG010000065.1:11088-11635 GCA_964249935.1 uncultured Terriglobus sp. | reverse complement strand
TTCCACACGATCGTGCGAGCTTCCTTGATCTCGTTCGTGAATAGCTCGATGGTCTCCGGACCGATGTCGAGCGCCATCTGGTCGGCAGGAAAGTCGCCGGTCGCGTTAAAGATCTCGTGGTGGGCATCGGGTGCGAAGCGGTCCGCGAGTACATGATCGATGGGGAGAAGTAAACGAACACCCTTTTCTGCCGCCTTTTTCAGTGCGGCAGCGGC
Source organism: uncultured Terriglobus sp. (assembly GCA_964249935.1). GTDB lineage: Bacteria > Acidobacteriota > Terriglobia > Terriglobales > Acidobacteriaceae > Terriglobus. Next base: position 11,420 of record CAXUEG010000065.1, on the reverse strand, counting down.
AACGTCGATTTTGTCGACTTCTACAAGACTCTTGCCGGTTTTCTGGCCCTTGGCGTTCAAGAAGGTATAGGCCATGCCGCCGCCGATCAGGATGGCGTCAACCTTGTTCAGCAGATTGTCGATCACGTCAATTTTGTCGGAAACTTTAGCGCCGCCGATGATGGCAACGAAGGGCCGGTCCGGTTGTTCGAGCGCTTTGCCGAGGTACTTGAGCTCTTTTTCCATGAGCAAGCCAGCGGAGCTTTGTGAAACAAAGTGAGTGATGCCCTCAGTGGAGGCGTGTGCGCGATGCGCCGCGCCAAACGCATCGTTCACGTACACATCCGCCAGGC
>CAXUEG010000065.1:10020-11078 GCA_964249935.1 uncultured Terriglobus sp. | reverse complement strand
AGGCTGGCCAGCTCTTTCGCGAACGCGGGATCATTCTTCTCCTCACCAGCGTGAAAGCGAAGATTCTCGAGCAGCAGCGCCTGGCCGTACTCCAGGTGATCGACTAATTCGTGGGCAATCTCGCCGACACAGTCCGGGGCAAAGGCGACGTTGCGCGAAGCTCCCAGATCGGCATCAAGAAGCATGCGGAGGCGATCCACAACGGGACGAAGACTCAGGCTTTCAACGCGTTCGCCCTTTGGCCTGCCCAGGTGTGCGGCGAGGATGACGCGCGCTCTGGCGCGCAGGGCAAACTCGATCGTCGGCAGCGTTTCACGGATGCGTGTGTCATCAAGGATTTCGCCGCCGTCTTTGGAAAGCGGGACGTTGAAGTCGACGCGGATAAAGACGCGCTTGCCGTGCAGATCGAGGTCGCGGATCGAGAGAGTGGCCATATCGTCGTAGATGCCTCTACTGTACCGAGGGTTCAGGGTCAAGGTGATGGTCTTGCGCGACGGTCCTTGCGCCGCTTCTCAAGCCGGGGCCAGTACTGGAAGGGATCTGCATAAACCTCACCATGCAACTCTGCGACGCGTAGTTGCAGGCGGTCTTGTACGTCTGCAACCGCCCGGTTGTAGACGACCGGTGCAATCTCTTCCAGGAAATAGTCCAGCAGGCTGCCTGCCGCGAGTTCACCCATCGGCTCGCTCAGGTTCGATTCGGCGTACTGCTGGATGGACGAGATCGCCTGTTTGCGAACAGGTCCGGAGAACTCCAAGGGTATGCTCAAGCGCATCCTCTCGATCAGGGTTTACCGTACCGTGAGCCCCAGTAACGCGCCTACAGGCCCTTGTCGGCAAGGAGCAGGATCATGTCCCTAACGCGCGAGCTATAACCCCACTCGTTGTCGTACCAGCTGATCACCTTGCCGGTGTTCTGGCCCACGACCTTGGTCAGCTTGGAGTCGACAATGGACGAACGGGAATCGCCGCGGAAGTCCGCCGAGACAAGCTCCTCTTCGGTGAAGCCAAGATAGCCTTTCAAAGGACCTTCCAGCGATGCCTGTCTGAGAGCGGCGT
>CAXUEG010000065.1:1456-10010 GCA_964249935.1 uncultured Terriglobus sp. | reverse complement strand
GACCGACTCGATCGTGATCGGCTTTTCGGTGTTGAAGGTGAGATCGACGACCGACACGTTCGGCGTTGGAACACGGATGGAAAAGCCGTCCAATTTGCCGGCCATCTCCGGAATGACCAGCTTCAGAGCTTTGGCCGCGCCGGTCGTCGATGGGATCATGTTCAGCGCGGCAGCACGGGCACGGCGCAGGTCCTTGTGCGGGAAGTCGAGAATGACCTGGTCATTGGTGTAACTATGTACCGTGGTCATGATGCCGCTGACGATGCCGAAGGTGTCGTGCAGCACCTTAACCACAGGCGCCAAGCAGTTCGTCGTGCAGCTCGCGTTGCTGATGACGTGATGTTTCGCCGGGTCGTAGATGCCCTGGTTGACGCCGAGGACGATCGTTGCATCCTCATTGGTGGCAGGCGCCGAGATGATTACCTTTTTTACTGTCTCGCCCAGGTGGGCTTTTGCCTTGGTCGCGTCGGTGAAGTGCCCGGTGGACTCGACGACGACCTCTGCTCCGACCTCCGCCCAGGGCAGCTTTGCGGGATCGCGCTCGGCAAACACTTTGATCTTTTTGCCGTCGACGCTGATGAAGTCATCGCCCGCGGTAATCTCGCTCTTCAAGTTGCCGAGTATTGAGTCGTACTTGAGCAGGTGCGCCAGCGTCGCGGGGCTGGTCAAATCGTTAACGGCGACGAACTCGATGTCCGGATTGCCGAGCGCGGTACGAAACACGTTGCGGCCGATGCGGCCAAAGCCATTGATTCCAACCTTTACAGCCATGCGACTCGAGTTCTCCCTTTGGATTGCACCGGAACCTGCCAGGCGCATGCATCTGATTCTATCTGGCAGTGAGTCGCCGCCATACAGAACGGCGTTGGCTTCCCTACGACAGGTTGCACCGTTTTGCGTGCATGCAGCGCGGTATGCTACAAGCGAGGCAATCGGGATGGCCTGGGTAGCACCGGTCATACGCTGAAACCAAGCAGAAAGAAAGCACTATGCGCGAGGGAACGCGCAATTGGATGCGCGAAAAGATGAGAAGACGATCAAAGCGTGGCCCGAACAACAGTGAGGCCACTGGAAAAATCGGGCAGGAGATTCCGGCCGATCAGCCGGCAGCATTGCGGCCCTCGTATCCGGAGGCTCCGGTCCGCACCGACTCTGGTGAGCGTGACCATGCGGAGATGCTGGACGCAGTGACTGCTGCGAGCGGTGACGCACCGTCGGATGCGCCGGCTGGAACTGTGGGACAACCCGGCTCCATCGTGGTGGAAACTCAACCGGAGTCGTTGTCTACGCCGCCGGCCGAGGCTCAGCCCGTGAGTGCCGGCGACGGTACACAACCACCCCCCAAGGGCTATGTGGTACTGGCGATCGGCCTGCCGGGTTCCGGCAAGACGACCTGGTACAAGCGGCGCGGAGTGACCCCGCTGAGTAGTGATATGCTGCGCACGATTCTCTTCGACGACATCACCGACCAGCGTTACAGCGGCTTGGTCTTTTCGACCTTGCGTTCGCTCTTGCGCGCGCGACTGATTGCCAAGATGCCGTGGAATTACGTGGACGCGACGAATCTGTCCGCGCATGAGCGCAGGCAGTGGATCAAGATGGCGAGATCGTTCGGTTTTGAGGCGCAGGCGGTGTATTTTGACGTGCCGCTTTCGGTTTGCATGGAGCGCAATGCGCGCCGCGACCGGCGGGTGGCGGATGACGTGATGCAGAAGATGGCCGAGCGCCTGCGGCCACCTTCGTTCCGTGAGGGTTTTTCAAAGATCACGGTAGTTCGTGTGAAGGGTCAGCCGGGAAACACCCAGGTCGCCGCGGCAGAGCCGACCGCCGAGCACTTCAACGCACCCGTGCCCGCGGACACGGACGAGAAAATGGCAACCGATCTGGATGAGCCGGCAGGAGAGTTCGACGATGCACCGCAAGGACGAGAGCAGCATCTGCGTGACAACGATGGCCTGGAAGGCCGCGTGGGTTCACTGTCCTCGCCAGACTTGGGGCCGAACGACGGGGGCGAAGGCGTGGACGACCTAGACGAGCCGAGCGGCAGCCTGAACACGCTGGGGGATGAAACGGGCAGCGTTCGCCACCCTGCCGGCGCCGAGGCAGACCAGCCGGACAGCTACGAATAGCGCGTGGTTACCGATGGCGGTGTGACGTTCACGGGTGTGAGCTTTACGCCGCCGTTTCACGTTGCCGGTGAGCCGGCGCGGCCGATCTTGCAAGACGTTTCGCTACAGCTGGAAGCGGGCACCACGACAGCGCTGCTTGGCCGCTCCGGCTCAGGCAAGACCACGTTACTGCGCACAGTCAACGGGCTGGTGTTGCCGACCTCAGGACAGGTGCAGGTGCTTGGCCGAGTGATCTCGGACGAGTCTCAGCCGCAGGAGCTGCGCGAGCTTCGCCGCGGCATTGGCTATGTAATCCAAGAGACGGGATTGTACCCGCACATGAGCACTGAGCGTAATGTTGCGTTGCCTCTGGAACTTGCGGGGGAGCGCGAAGACGAGCGCAACCGGCGTGCCGCGGACCTGCTGGACGTCGTCGGTCTGCCCGCAGCGGAATATGCGAAGCGTATGCCGCACCAGCTTTCAGGCGGGCAGCGGCAGCGCGTAGGCCTGGCGCGTGCGCTTGCGACATCGCCGCGGCTGTTGTTGCTGGATGAGCCGTTTGGCGCGCTGGACCCGCTGACGCGCGCTGAGATGCAGACGATGTTGCGCGATCTGCTGGCGCGCTTTGGAACCACGGCACTCATCGTGACGCATGATCTGCAGGAGGCGACCTTTCTCGCCCATCGCATTTTGTTCATGGCGGAGGGACGCGTCTATGCGGATCTCCCCTGTGACGAGGTTTTCAAATCGAACGATCCTGGCGTGACGGAATACGTGCACGCCGTCAACCGCTTCACGCCGGCGAGTCAGCCATGACGGACTTCCTGCAAAAGCACGGCTACGAACTGGGTATGCTCACCATTGAGCACCTTTGGCTTACCGGCTGGGCCGTGCTGACTGCCACTCTGATCGCGCTGCCCACGGGCATTTGGCTGACGCGCCATGAGCGTTGGGCGAGGCCGGTGATCGGCGTGGCGAACGTGGTTCAAACGGTTCCATCGCTGGCGCTGTTCGGCCTATTGCTGCCGGTGCCGTTCCTTGGCGACCGCGCTGCGCGTTTGGCAATCGTGGCGCTTACGGGGTATGCACTGTTGCCTATCCTGCGCAACACGTACGCGGGGATTCGCGGCATCGATCCGGCTCTGATCGATGTCAGCCGCGCGCTGGGCATGACGGAGCTGCAGCGATTGCTGAAGGTGGAACTGCCGCTCGCGGCGAGTGTGATTCTTGCCGGTCTGCGAACGGCGACGGTCACGTGCCTCGGTGTTGCGACGATTGCGGCTGCAGTTGGAGCAGGGGGGCTGGGCGAGATGATCTTTCGCGGTGTCGCGTCGGTGGATAACCGGTTCGTGCTTGCCGGTGCGATCCCTTCGGCGCTGCTTGCGTTGTTGCTGGATGCCATGCTGGGCGTTGCCGAAAGCCGCCTGACGGTGCGGAGATCGCAATGAGAGCGGCGACGCGAGTTGTGACCGTTTCGCTGCTCGGTGTTTTCCTGCTCGCGTTGACTGCCTGCGACCCGCCGCACGGTTCGCGGATTGTGATCGGTGCGAAGAACTTTACGGAGCAGGTGCTGCTGGGTGAGTTGCTGGCGCAGCAGATTGAGGCACAGGGCGAAAAGGTAGACCGGCGCTTTTACCTCGCCGGCAGCTACATCGCGCATCAGGCCTTGCTTTCCGGCCGGATCGATGCATACGTGGAGTATTCCGGAACAGCGCTGAGCTCTATTTTCAAGCAGCCGGTGGACCGCGACCGCGACCGTGTGCGCCAGACGGTCACGCAGCTCTACGCGCAGCACGGCATACGCGTGATGTCTCCGCTTGGGTTTGAGAACACATTCGCCATGGTGATGCGTTCGGACGACGCGGAACGGCTACACGTGGCGAAGCTGAGTGACCTGCACACTGCCGCGTCAGATCTGCGGTTGGGCACGGGCTACGAGTTCGAAGAGCGTCCAGATGGCCTGCACGGGATGGAAGAGCAGTACCAGCTGCAGTTTGCCGGCACGCCGCGCGTGATGGATCTGGGTCTGCTCTACCGGGCGATGGCGAATCGGCAGGTGGACATTGTGTCGGGCAACTCAACCGATGGCGCGATCCCGACGATGCACCTGCAGGTGCTTGCCGATGACCGGCACTACTTTCCGCCGTATGAGGCATTGCCTGTGGTGCGTGAGGGCACGTTACGGGCACACTCAGCGGTTGGCCGAGCGCTGCAGCAACTCGCCGGCAAGTGCTCGGAGGCGCAGATGCAGGCGATGAATCATGCGGTAGAAGGCGAGCATCGCGATCCTGCGGACGTGATCCGCGACTTCCGCAAGCGGGCTGGGCTCTAGAAGCGACCGGACTTATGGCGGGTGCCGGTCTAATGATCGGAGAGGTGCCGGACGCGATAGGTGCGCCAGCCGTAACGGATCGCAAGCATGCGCAAACCGAACCCGGCGAGCGTACCGATGGCAGCGGCCTGGTTCACGCCCGTCCCGAGCTTCTGCAGCAGCAGGAAGAGCAATGCTGCGATGGCAGAGACAAGCGCATAAAGTTCGCCCTCCTGAAAGACCTTCGGCGACTGGCCGGAGAAGATGTCTCGCAGGGAACCGCCGCCTACCGCCGTGATCACACCGAGCAACAAGCAGGGCAGAAAGCCAAGGCCTGCGTTCATCGCGCGGGTCGAACCGGCAACGGTGAAGAAACCAAGCGAAAGCGCGTCGACGAGCGACATGAACGCTAAAATTCGCGGTCCGATGGATCGTCCAAAAATGAGCGAAAGCGCGGCGCCAAGGATGGCGTAGGCGAGGTACGAAGGGTGCTGCAAGGAGAGCGGCGGGCCTTCATTGAGCAGCAGGTCCCGGACGATTCCGCCTCCCACGCCGGAGATGAGGCCGAGACCGATGATGCCGGTGTCGTCAAAGCGTATGCGCCGGTCGCGACGTGAGGCGAGGCCGCCGCCAAGCGCGCCAAGCACGATCGCGGTGATCTCAAAGAAGTGAAACAGCGTTGAGGAGAGCCGGGTTGCCGGTGCCAAGGGAATCGGCAGCAGGGCAGTTGCGATTGGCATGGCTGGGCTTAGGGTAGCTGGTCGGCAGCAACAGGGTAAGTGGAAAATGTGTGCCGCCCTGGACGGAAAAACGGCATAGCCGTTCGCGATGCGTCGGCTTGGGCGATCCGGAAAAGCTTGAGCTTATGGGGAGATTCGGACCACTCTGCCGCCCGCGGGCGTGACGGTTGTCAAGGCGGTAGCCGGGATGGTCGGATTGAGCAGGTCCCGCACTGGATCGGGTAGTTCCTCGTTGGCGCTGTGCAGTAGCAGGGCAAGCTGCCAAAGTTGTGTATTCGTCAGCGACTTGCGATAAGCGGGCATACCGGAGCGGCGGATGCCGAAGGCAGTGGCCCAGTAGAGCTCACCGGCAGGCTTGCTGGCCGTGGACCTGCGATCACGGCTGAAGAACTGTGGCGCGCGCGGCAGCATCGCGGTGCCGGTCTGGGCCTCCTGCGCTGGGGACCCGTGGCACTGTACGCATTGCGTGCGGTAGGTGCGGGCTGCGCCTTCGAAGGCGTCCTCGCCGGCTGCGAAAGGAGCGGTCTTCGCTTCGCGCTGCATGCGGCGGTTCGGGGCAACGCGCTCCGTCAGGTGTTCCCATGCAGCGGGTTTGTCGGATACAGCAACCGGCGGGTGACCGAAGTAGAAGTAGGCCGGAATGGCTGCGACTGTCAGGATGAAGCCCAGCAGCAGGCCGAGGAAGAACTTGCCGGCGCCGCTGCTGCGACGCGTCGGGCCGCTGCGCCTCTTTGCTGAGCCGCCCGTATACGAGTTGGAAGATTTTGGCATGAAGCGCGACGGAGCGAACGGAGCGACGGTAACGTTTCCGTCGCTGGATGTTCTAATGATGAAGGCAGGTTCTGCTCGACTGAACGTAGCACCGCCGCAGCCGCCTGAGGAGTATTGGTTGATGTTCCGTTTCACCACAACGGGTGTGCGCGCGCTGTGCGCTGCCGCCACCCTGGCGCTTTGCGCCGCACCTGCGTTTCCGCAAAGCACGTCCTCCAGCTCGTCCTCCAATCAGGACACGGCTACACCAGTTGCGCCGCCGCCGACGCAAGCAGCGCCGCAAAGCGCACCAGCCACTCGCCCGACCTCTGGGACAGGCGGTCGCCGTTTCAACGCGAACCGGCAGGCGCGCATCGCGCGAAATATTCACGATACCTACTCACACCGTTGGGAGGTGGGCGGCGGCGGCGGTTACCTTCGGTTCCACCCCGGGTCCGACCTGCTTCGCATCAATGAGGTTAACTTCTGGGGCAACGGCGTCCGGCAGTGGAGCGAGCGTTGGGGCGTGGTTGGCGATGTACGCGGCAACTACGGCAACGCGAAGATTCCGAACCAGCTGGCGGAGAACTTCATTTTCCGGCCGCAGATCAGCCATTACAACCTGATGGCGGGCGTGCAATACCGGTTCATCGGCAAGGAAAAGTACTCCGTCGGATTCATGGGCGAAGGCGGTGTGACCCTGAGCAAGTTTGGTGGCGACGCCAAGGGCCTGCCCAGCCAGACACTGGGTTTGTGGAAGGACTCCAATGCGAATCCAACCTTCAGCGCGTCGATCAACCTGGATTACAACCTGTACAACAACCTTGCTGCGCGAGTGCAACCGACCTACGTTGCTACAACTTTTGGCAGCACCGTACATAACAGTGTGGGTGTGATTTTGGGTAGCGTGTACCGCTTCGGCAGACAGTAGATCTGCGTGCGCGCAAGCTGTACAAGTTGATCTCAGACAGCGGGCTTTTGTGCAGGGGCTCGGGGCTCAGTCATAGCGCGCGCATCCAGGATGGTGGCGATCTGGGATTCGGTCAGCAGCTGCTCCGACCGGACAATCTCAATGATGTTGCGGCCGGACTGGACCGATTCCTTTGCAACCTCAGCAGCGCGGCGATAGCCGATGTACGGATTGAGCGCAGTTGCAAGCGCAACGGTGGAGGCAGCGTAGTTGGCGCAGCGACCCGGGTTGGCGGTGATGCCACGAACGCACCGGTGGTCGAACTCGCGCAGGAAGTTCGTCAGGATTGTGATGGACTGTAGCAGGTTGTGCGTCATCGTCGGCATCATCACATTGAGTTCCAGCTGACCGGCTTGCGTGGCGAGTGCGATGGCGGTGTCATTGCCTGCGACTTGGAAGCCGATCATGGCGGCAAGTTCCGCGAGTACCGGATTGACTTTGCCGGGCATGATGCTGGAGCCGGGTTGCAGAGCAGGCAGATCAATCTCGCGCAGACCGGTGTTGGGACCGGAGGCGAGCAGGCGCAGGTCGTTCGAGATGCGGATGATCTCAAGCCCAAGCGATCGCAGCGCTCCGGAAACGGTCGCAATGGCCGCGCAGGACTGCATGGCGAAGCGCATGTCCGCTGCGGGTGTAAACGGCAGTCCTGTGACGTGCGCAAGAATGGCTATGGCACGGGTGCGGTACTCGGGATGGGTATTTATGCCGGTGCCCACGGCGGAGCCGCCCAGGCCCAACTCGTGCAGCGGAATGGCTGCGCTCGTGATCGCCGCTGCGGCGCTGCGGATCGCTTCGGCATAGGCGGCGAACTCCTGGCCAAGGCGGATCGGCGTCGCGTCTTGCAGGTGGGTCCGGCCGGCCTTCAGGATGCCGTCGAACTCGTGGGCCTTACCGTCGAAGGCGTTCGCCAGCGACGCAAGGACCGGGGCCAGGTCGCGCAGTGCGAGCAGGGCACTGACGCGCATCGCGGTAGGGAACACGTCGTTTGTGCTTTGGCCGTAGTTGACGTGATCGTTCGGGTGCACGGGCGCGTAAGAGCCCAGTGCGTTGCGCGCTGGCACCGGGTCCGGTCGCGGTTCGCCTGCTTCCTGGTCGCCTTTACCTGGAGCGCTGGCTAGGATCTGGTTGGCGCGGTTCGCAAGAACTTCGTTCGTGTTCATGTGAAAGCTGACCCCGGCACCTGCCTGGAAGACGTCCACAGGGAATTGGTCGTGAAAGTGGCCGTCTAAAATTTCCTGCGCGGCCTGCCGGATTGAGCGGGACTGTTCATCGCTGATGACCTGAAGCTCGCCATTTGCTTGGGCGGCTGCGAGCTTGATGGCGGCGATAGAACGTATGAGATACGGGCTGGCAGTAAGGCCGCTGATGGGAAAGTTTTCGACCGCTCGAACGGTTTGTGCGCCATAGAGGGCTGCCGCAGGCACATCCACGCGGCCCAGTGAGTCGGATTCCTGCCGATTGGTCCCATCCTCGCTCATGCAGGGTGGGATGCCGCGGCGAGACGTTGCGACAAGTTGGCAAAAAGAGCGTCTAATCATTTGCAGGGTGGACTGCGCCCGTTCCGTCCGACCCAGGGGTACAACTATGCAACTTCGGACTCTTGCGCTGATCGCGACGTTAAGCGTAACGGCGGCTGGTTCTGCCGGCGCGCAGACCACCACGCCTACAACTCCTA
>CAXUEG010000065.1:0-1356 GCA_964249935.1 uncultured Terriglobus sp. | reverse complement strand
ACGCCGGGCACGCATCAGGATCCGGCAAAGGTGCCAAATAGCGGACCGACCAATGGGCCGCCGCCGACTGCGAGCAAGGAAGACCTGGACAAAGCGCGCGACGAAGCGAACAAGAACAACAACGAGCCCATTCCCGATCCCGGCGATGATCTGAAGAAGAACATCAAAAAGGGTTCAGTGGAAGACGTGGATGCCGCCGGTACGCGCGACATTGGCGGCCGCGGCATGGGCAACTGGTTCTCTACCGACTGGGAAGTGCGTAACGGGAAGCAGTATGCGATGGAGGTCGAGCGCACGTCGCGCATGATCACTGACCCCGTCATTACGGAATACGTCAATCGTATCGGCCAGAACCTGGTGAAGAACAGCGACGCCAAGGTGCCGTTCACGATCAAAGTGATCGACTCGGACGAGATCAACGCGATGGCGTTGCCCGGTGGCTACTTCTATGTGAACAGCGGCCTGATTCTTGCAGCCGACAACGAAAGCGAGCTGGCCGGTGTGATGGCGCACGAGATCGCGCATGTGGCGGCGCATCATGCGGCCCGCCAGATGACGCGCGCGGAGTACATGCAGTTAAGCACCGTGCCGCTGATCTTTATGGGCGGCTATACCGCTTACGGCATTTATGAAGCGTCGCAGTTGGCGATACCGCTCACGTTCCTGAAGTTTAGCCGCGGCTTTGAAGCCCAGGCGGACTGGCTCGGCATCCAGTATGCCTATCGGTCCGGCTACGATCCGCAAGGCCTGGTCACCATGTTTGAGAAGCTGCAGGCATTGGAAAAGCGGAAACCTGGTGTGCTTGGCCGCGCGTTCTCTGACCACCCACAGACGCCGGACCGGATTAGCGCCTCGGAAGAGGAGATCGCCACGATTCTACCTGCAAAGCAGGATTACCTGGTCACGACGAGCGAGTTCGATGATGTGAAGGCCCGGCTGGCGCGCATCCAGAACAAGAGGAAGATCGACGACAAGAAAGATCCGAACAAGCCGACGCTTCGTCGCACAAGCGCGACCAACAACGACCCGAGCAGCACCAGCGGATCGCAGCAGGACAAGGGTGATGACCGCCCGACCCTAGGACGGCGCGACTAGGTCCGGAACGTTCCAAATACGAGCAACGAGGCCTGCACCGATGATGGTGGCAGGCCTTATGCTTTGCCGCCCTATGGATGTGAGTCGATGCATTCAGATCGGAAGCCCGCCCCGCATCCATTCGCTAGAGGGTGCACACGACCAACTTGCACTTTCGTATCGATGGAAGAAGGAAGGCCGTGCGGTGCGCAAGTGGGCGTGAGCCGATTTCATCTGACCTTAGTAGACTTTGAGTATGGCGCTGAGTGAGCAGTACACCGA
>CAXUEG010000064.1:0-11691 GCA_964249935.1 uncultured Terriglobus sp. | reverse complement strand
CGCAAGGTCAATGCGCTCGGCATCGGCGCACAGGGGCTTGGCGGTCTGACCACTGTGCTCGATGTCAAGATTCTCGACGCCCCCACCCACGCCGCAAACCTGCCGGTCGCCATGATCCCGAACTGCGCGGCCACGCGCCACGCGCATTTCGTACTGGACGGCAGCGGTCCCGCGAAACTCGAGCCGCCATCGCTGTCCGACTGGCCGGAGCTGACCTACAATCCCCTGAACGCGCGCCGCGTGGACCTGGACACGCTCACCCGCGCAGAAGTCGCGGGCTGGCGTGCGGGCGAGGTCGTCCTTCTCCGCGGCAAGCTGCTGACCGGACGAGACGCCGCGCATAAGCGCATGGCTGACATGCTCGCGCGAGGCGAAGCTCTGCCGGTCGACTTCCGCGACCGGTTCATCTACTACGTGGGCCCGGTCGACCCCGTGCGCGATGAGATCGTCGGCCCGGCCGGGCCCACCACAGCGACACGCATGGACAAGTTCACCCGGCTCATGCTCGAAAAGACCGGCCTGCTCGGCATGGTGGGCAAGAGCGAGCGCGGCACGGCGGCAATCGAGGCCATCCGAGACCACGGCGCCGTGTACCTGATGGCGACCGGCGGGGCGGCGTACCTCGTTTCCAAGGCCATCAAGGCATCGCGCGTGCTTGCCTTTGAAGACCTCGGCATGGAAGCCATCTACGAGTTCATCGTGGAGGACATGCCTGTGACGGTCGCCGTCAGCGCCGATGGCACCAGCGTCCACACCACCGGCCCGGCAGAGTGGTCGCGGCGCATCGCGCAGAGTAGCCTCGCGGGCATACCGATTCTGGCGTAGAGCGTGCGACCGGAAGCTTCGTCGGACTCAGGCATCCGTGCCTTGCTGTTGCAAGGTGACCGGCGCACGGTCGGGCATGTCGATCGGGTCGTCGCGAGGGTGCTCGCCAAACCGGAGAGTACCCCGGCGCTTGTGCAGTGCGCGTTCGACGCGGATGCAGCGGTACGGATGCGAGCCGCAGACGCGTTAGAGAACGTATCCCGTCAGCGGACCAGCCTTCTGCAACCGTACGCGACCCTGCTTCTTGGCGTGCTGGAAGAGTCCGAACAGCAGGAAATTCTCTGGCATCTGGCGGTCCTCTTGCCCAGGCTGCGACTGACCCCTGCACAGCGCTCACGCACGGTGGCTGCACTCTATCGATGTCTCGAAGTGAAGAGTTCCATTGCGAGAACGTTCGCTCTGCAGGGCATGGCGGACTTGACGAAGCTGGATGCCACGCTCCTGCCGCAAACTATGACTCTGCTTCGATCCGCGGAACGGACGGGCACCGCAGCCATGAAGGCCCGCAGCCGCAAGCTGCTAACGGAACTTACGCATGCCACAAATCCAAGCAGTCGCAATCGGAGCGTCTAGTCTGCACGCGTGGTGTGCAGCACGCGAATCACCCGATCGTTCCCATCCAGAGGAATCAGCCAGAATTCCGGCATGACCGATGAGAACGGGCCGGCATAGACCAGCACGGTTTGGCAGCCGTCCGGCGGTTCAGGTAGAGCAGCACATGCCATCGTGCGCGAGGGCGTTCCGGCGCGTCGCCTCACCGAGGCGCGATCGTCTGCGGGCTTGACCTTAGCGAAGCGCTTGCCCCAAGCGCGCGAATGGACCAGCGCACCAAAGAAAAGGCAGCTGCAGAGCAGCAGGACAACAAGGAGAATGCGCACAATCCGCATGCGCCGATGCTAAGGCACAAGAAGCGGATCACAGACGCTACAGCTTCGAAGGCTGCTCCCAGTGTTCGCTGAAGACTACGTCGGCAAGGGGACGGCGCTCGCGGGGTGCCTGCTCCGTCAGCTGATACTTTTCCGGCAGGTTGGCGGGATCGCCCAGATATCCCATCGCCCAGCATGCAGCCGGTTCAAAATCCGAGGGCACAGCGAAGTACGCGCACAATGTGACAGGATCGAACCCTCCCATACCGTGGATGTGCAGGCCAAGCGCAGTCGCCTCCAGCGCCATGTTCTGGCAGGCCGCACCGACGTCATGCAAGGCCGTGCGGTTGGGCTGGCCGCCCTTGCTAAATGTCTTTTTCGCGAAACCGGCGAAAAGGACCGGTGCCGCGCCGGCCCAGAGCTGGTTGCCAGGCAGCAGCGAGTTGAAGATCTTGTCATAGCTCGCATCGCCTTTGCGGCCCACGATAAAGCGCCAGGGCTGCTCGTTCTGCGACGAGGCTGCCCAGGTTCCTGCCGTAAAGATCGTCTTCAGGTCCGCGTCCGAAACAGATTTCTCCGCGAAGGCGCGCGGGCTCCATCGGTTCAAGATGTTTCGCTCCACCGGCAGCTCTGTCACGGCATGCTTCACGTGTTCCAAATCAGGCATTCAGGTCTCCTCGATACTTTGAAGGATGCGCAAGGAAAGGGAACGATGCAGCTGTGCCAGGTTGGCGTGGTTACAGTGCAGCAACGGCGCGCATTGATCGCACCAAAATCGGATTCGCCCCACTTGGTATGGTGGAATGGAAGCATGGCCGAAAGCATGTTTGACGTTCTGGTGATTGGAGCGGGACCGACCGGGTTAGCGTGCGCCATCGATGCGCAACGCGCCGGCCTGCGAGTCGTTCTGGTGGACAAGGGCTGCCTGTGTAATTCTCACTTTCACTACCCGGCGCACATGACGTTTTTCACCACGCCGGAACTGCTTGAAATCGGTGACATGCCCTTTTCCAGCCCAAACCAGAAGCCAACGCGCAGCGAAGCTCTGGAGTATTACCGCAAGGTCGCAGACCACTACCGGCTCGATGTGCGCCAATACCACCTGGTCGATCGCGTGAGCGGCGGCGACGGCGATTTTCGCGTGCACGTGACCGATCGCTTTGATCGCGCCAGCGAACTGCGCGCGCACAAGTTGATCGTCTCGACCGGCTACTACGACCTGCCGAACTATCTCAACGTGCCCGGCGAGGAGCTGTCGAAGGTTCACCATTATTACAACGAGCCGCATCCATACTTCGGCCTTGAGGTGCTCGTGATCGGGGGGAAGAACTCGGCTGCGATCGCCGCCCTGGACTTGTGGCGTCACGGCGCGAAAGTGACCCTGGTGCACCGCGGGCCGGAGATGCATCGCCACGTGAAGTACTGGATACTGCCAGACATTCTGAACCGCATTAAGAACGGTGAGATTCGCGCGTTCTTCGATTCCGCGGTCAAATCCATTACCGAAGACCAGGTCACGCTGCGCACCCCGGAAGGGGAACAAACGCTGCGCAACGATTTCGTATTCGCGCTGACCGGGTACCACCCTGATTTTGGCTTTATTGAGCGCCTTGGTGTGGCCCTCAACCCGGACAACGATCGCTGCCCCGTGGTGAATCCCGCGACGCTGGAATCCAACGTACCAGGCATTTACCTGGCGGGTGTGATCGTCGCAGGTGAGCGAACGAACGAAATTTTTATCGAGAACGGTCGGTTTCACGGTGGTCTGATCGCAAGTGATCTGGCCGCAAAAATGCTGGTGGGAGCGACTGCCTGATGCGGCAAAGCAAACCCGTGTGCGATCGTCAGCAGGTGTCATGCGCCTGATTCCGCGCAGCATCCTTGGCCGCCTGATCGCGGGTACACTGCTCACGCAGTTGGTGGTGTTTGCATGCTTTCTTTATTTCGGCATCAGCAAAGAACTCGCCGATAACAAGGCAAGGAGCGCAGACCGCCTTCATAGCCAGACCAGCATCCTCGCCTCACTCTCGGGCGAGGCGATGGCAGAGCAGGACAGCAGTCAGCTCGCTGCGGTCTTCCGCAGCGTCGCCATTACCACGCAGCTGCGGGGCGCGCGGCTTACCGACCCAAGCGGCGCCACGCTCCGCGTCAGCAGTGCAAAGATCCCAACCGCGCTTTCATCGGCGGAGCGTAGTTTGCTCTTTGACTTGAACGCGCACCCGCACTATCGTGTCATCGACTTCGCACCAGGCCAGCGCGTCGCTATCTTGCCGTTTCAGCAAGGCAACGCGCGGGGCATCATCTGGACCTACGTGGATCTGTACTCGGCGAACCGCGCCTCACGTAGCATTCTGCAATATGCGGGCCTGTATGCCTTGTGTGCACTGGTCGGGAACCTGCTGTTGATCTGGGTGTTGTCCACAAACATCGCCCGTCCTCTGCGCCGGCTCCGTCGAGCTTCGCTGGGCGCGGTGACCGACCCTCACGATCTTTCCATGTTCCCTCTGGCCGTTCGCGGCCGCGGTGAGACAGCCGATCTGACCGAAGGCGTGAATGCCATGGTTGCCGAGATCGAGCGGCAGCGGCGCAGCACGCAGGACACACTCTCCCTGCTGGATTCCATGCTCAGCGTCGCGCCAATCGGCTTCGCCTACGTACGTGTGAACCAAACCATGGCTGAAACGCATGGAGTCTCTGTTTCCGCGCACATGGGCAAGAGACTGCGCGACCTGATGCCGCTAGGCGCTTCGCTCAGCGTTGCCGAGCAGAAGGAGCACTGGATCCAGCACGTCTTCCAGCATGGCGAGACGGTGCACGACCGCGAGATCACGGGCGAAATGCCGGGCAGGCCGGGCGAGCCGCGCGTATGGCGCGACACCTTCTACCCAATCCATAACAGCAGCGGCCAGGTGCAGTGGGTTGGCGTCATCGTGACCGAGGTTACGGAACGGATGCGGTCCGAAGAGGCGCTGCGCCGCTCAGAGAAGCTGGCCGCGGCAGGGCGGCTTGCCGCTGCCCTCGCACACGAGATCAACAATCCCCTGGAAAGCGTGACCAATCTGCTCTACCTGCTGGGGCTGGACCAGACCCTGTCGCCAGATTCACAGGGCTATGTCGAAATCGCACAGCAGGAGCTCAGCCGTGTGTCGGAGATCACGCAGCAGACCTTGCGCTTCTACCGTCAGTCGAGCCTGCCCTCGGACACCCGCGTGGCCGACGTGTTGCGGTCCGTGCTGGTATTGCACCAGGGCAAGCTGCATGCGGCTTCCATCCAGGTGCATCGTCGCATTGGCGATGACGTCACTCTGTTCGGCTATACGGGAGAACTGCGGCAGTTGCTCGCCAACTTGGTCGGTAACGCGGTCGATGCGATGCCGGGAGGAGGAACGCTTCATCTGCGGGTGCGCAACGGCGTGCGCAACGGCGAGCCCGGCATCTGGATCACTGTCGCCGACACGGGCACCGGCATGCCCGATTCGGTTCGGTGCCGCATCTTTGAGCCGTTCTTTACGACCAAGGAGGCCACCGGCACCGGCCTCGGTCTCTGGGTGAGTACGGAGATCGTTGAAAAGCATCGCGGCACCATCCAGGTGCGCAGCCGCGCCGCGGAAACCGCGCCCGCCCGGATTGCGC
The DNA here is from genome assembly GCA_964249935.1 of uncultured Terriglobus sp. Lineage (GTDB taxonomy): Bacteria > Acidobacteriota > Terriglobia > Terriglobales > Acidobacteriaceae > Terriglobus. Next base: position 6,367 of record CAXUEG010000064.1, on the reverse strand, counting down.
TCGTGCAGGAGCGGCAAACAGGAACTGTCTTCCGCCTGTTCTTTCCGGTAAATGGCGTTCCACGCGGCCCTGTGATCGTGCGCATGCCGCGACAGGCGGAGACCGTTCCGGCCGCCTAGCGCTCTCCTTTACGTCAGGATGCGACGGCGAAAGCCCCGCACGCCGACCGAAGTCAGTCCGCCCAGGAACACCAGCAACATCAACAGGATTGCCGCGGGCTGCATGTGCGGCAATGCCGGGGTCAGCGACGCACGCAGCCCCTCCGTCATGTACACGATGGGATTCACAAGCACGAGGATCTGCAGCCACCGGAGATGCACCAGCGCTGCCCACGGGTAGTACACGCATCCCAAAAACGTGATGGGAATCACGATGACCGAGAAGATGAGGCCGATCTGCTGCGGCTTCACCGCCGTGCCGATCGCCAGCCCAAGTGCCCCGGCAGTGAGCGAAGCAAGCACCACGACAGCAGTCAGGTAGGGCCAGCTCGTCACGTGTACCGACACCGGCGTTGACGGAATGTAATATGCCAGCGGAAACACAATGCAAGCGGCGACCGCCGACTGCATCGCAGAGAAGACGACCTTTTCTATCGCGACAAAGGCGTGCGGCAGCGGACACATCACCCGGTCATCGATCTCGCGGGTGCTGCCGAAATCCACCGCCAGCGGCAGCGCCACCGCAGCGATCCCCGAGAACATGATGCCGACTGCCATTAACCCAGGAAGCAGCACGGTGGAGAAGTTCGCGCCCGTACCCTCGGCCATGTGCGCGGTCGGGTTCATCGCGGCCCCACCACTCATGTGAGGCAGCACATAGGTGAACACAAATAGAAACAGCAGCGGATTCATGCAGACGCGGATGACGAACGGAATCATCTCGCGCCGCAGCACGTGCAAATCCCGCAGCAACATGCCACCGAATGCGCGTGCGTATTGCGCTGAGGTGGATACGGGCACTGGGTGCGGTGGTGCAATGGTTGCCATACGAACCTTTCTACTCGCGGAGTTCCCGTCCGGTCAGGCGGATGAAGACCGTCTCTAACGTGGGCTCGGTGATGCGCAGATCGCGCAAGCCGAACGCGCCGGCGCGCTGCACCACCTCGGGCAGCAGGCCCTCCTGCCCGGTGCCGAGCAACCGTAAACCGTTCGCCGTGGGTTCGACCCCGGTCACGCCGGGCAAGCTGGCCAACTGCTCGCGCAGCGCCGTGGCATCCTCTCGCAACGCCAGCTCGTACACGGTGCTTGCGCCCAGCGACGCCTTCAGCGCCGCTGGCGTGTCCTGCACCAGAATGCGGCCATGGTCCAGGATCGCAAGCCGGTCGCACAGATCGTCGGCCTCTTCCATGTAGTGCGTCGTCAGCACCACGGTAATGCCCTCGTCATGCAAGCGGCGCACCGCCTCCCACATGGCAATGCGGCTCTGCGGATCGAGGCCCGCGGAAGGCTCATCCAGAAACAACACACGCGGCCGGTGCGCAATCGCGCGCGCGATCTGCACGCGCTGCGCCAGGCCACCGGAAAGCTGGCTTGGGTACGCCTTCGCGCGTTCAGACAAATGAAACTGCTCCAGCAGCTGCGCCGTTCGCTGCTTGGCATCCGGTCCGCTGAAGCCGAAATAGAGGCAATGGAAATAGATGTTCTCCTCTACCGTGCAGGCGCGTTCCAGCGTGTTGTACTGCGGCACCACGCCCATGAAGCGCCGAGCTGCGGCGGCGTTCCGCACCACGTCAACGCCCGCGATGTATGCGTTCCCAGCGGTCGGCAGCGCGCGCGTGGTGCAGATGGAAATGGTGGTTGTCTTCCCCGCGCCGTTCGGCCCCAGCAGGCCGAAAATACGTCCTTCCGGCACGACCAGATCGATGCCGTCCAGCGCAACCACCTGCTGCGGCCCACTGTAAACCTTGCGCAGGCCTGCCAGGCGAACCACATCTCCAGCTCCGTTGCTGCTTCCCATTCCGTCTTGAATCACTGAGTCATTCTGCCTGTCCGCATCCGGACGCGTTGAAGCGCCTAGCTGCCCGTCGCCGCCTGTGCTGTCTGCGGCTCGACCTTGGCTCCGTCGGTCACATTGTCACCCGGCGAGAGGATCACCACGTCCCCGGGCCGCAATCCGTTGATCACCTCGGTCGATGCGCCGAAATCCCGTCCCAGAGTCAGGTTGTGCAGGTGCGCAACGTGGTTACCATCCACCACAAACGCCTGCGGTCCAGCCGTGCGAACAAGCAGCGCATTCGCCGGAATCAGCAGCGGCGGCGAGGTGCGCCGGGTGTCGAAGAGAACGGTTGCAAACATCCCCGGCAGGATTCTGCCATCCGGATTAGCCAAATCGATCTCGGCCAGCAGCGTGCGCGAGCTTGGATCGATCGAGGAGGAAGTCCGCGCAATGGTTCCGGTGAATGTCTGGCCCGGCAGTTCACGGAACTGCACCTGCGCTGTTTGCGCAGTCATCACGGCAGGGGCGCTTGCCTGCGGCACGTTGGTGAACACGCGCACCGTGCCCGACTGACCAAGGGTGAACAGCTGCGTGACGGAGTTTGCAGAGCCTGCGGAGATCAACGAGCCGTTATCGATGCCGCGGCTCAGGATGGTGCCGTTGAACGGAGCGACCACACGCGAGAAGCCCGCCTGCTCTTGCAGTGACCGCACGTTAGCCTCGCCCGCGGCGATGTTGGCCTGCGCCGCCTGCACGGTTGCGTCGTTTGCACCGGACTGCGCCGCCTGCTGGTCCGCCGATTCGCGGGAAACCACGCCCTCCTGGAAAAGCTGCTCATAGCGCTGATTGTTCAGGGTGGTCAGGTGCGCGTTCGCGCGCGCCTGCAGTAGCTGCGCTTTCAGTTGCAAGACAGACGCCTGTGCCTGCCGCAGGGACTGCTCGGTTTGCGGATCCTCAATGGTGGCCAGCAGCTGTCCCGTGCGCACGTGATCGCCGATGTCGACAAAGCGCTTGCTCACATAGCCCGAGGTGCGCGCGTAAATCGGCGTCTGCTCAAAAGCCTGCACGGTTCCAGGCAGTTCCAGCTTGGAATCGGCACTGCCCAGTTGCACGCGCGTCACGTCCACCTCAGGCGGTCCCATGCTTTCCCGCGCGTCAATCACCAGCGCATCGCGATGGTGCAGCTTTGGGATCAGAAAAGCCACGCCAACCAGCACCAGCAGCAGAAACGCCGCTGCGACGGCGATCACCGCGCCGCGGCGTGGTGGCGCCGGGTCTGCCGGCGTGCTGCGCGGGTCATGTTGTTGCGCTGCGGGTGCGTCGATGAAGTTCTGTGCCATGGGTCGTGCTTGCGTTCCTTGCGTTTGGATGGTGTTGCCGGCTTTACAGCAGTTCCTGGAGTGTGTGTGTTGTTTACACGGCCTGCAGAACGCCCTGTTCCTCCTCGGCCGCCGCCGTCGCGCCCAGTGGCGGGGCCTTGCGCAGCAGGGAATAGAAGATCGGCACGATGATCAGCGTGGTCGCCGTTGCAACGAGCAGGCCGCCGATCACAGCACGGCCCAGTGGCGCATTTTGTTCGCCGCCCTCGCCCATGCCCAGGCTCATGGGCAGCATACCCAGGATCATGGCGAGTGCGGTCATCAACACGGGCCGCAGACGTGTAAAGCCGGCGGCCGCGGCGGCCTGAATGCTGTTCAAGCCAGCCGAGCGCTGGTCATTGGCAAAGGTCACCATCAAAATCGAGTTCGCCGTAGCCACGCCGACCGTCATGATCGCACCCATCAGCGACGGCACTGAGAAGGTCGTTCCGGTCAGAAACAGCATCCATAGGATGCCGCACGCGGCGCCCGGCAACGCCATCAGGATGATGAACGGGTCCAGCCAGCTCTGGAAGTTCACCACCATGAGCAGGTAAACGAGCGCCACGGCAAAAATCATGCCAAGTCCCAGGCCGGTAAAGCTGTCGTTCATGCTCTTGACCTGGCCGCGCATGGTCAGCGTCGCGCCCTTCGGCAGCTTTCCTGCAGCCTGGAAGCGGTTCAAGATCGACTGGATGTCGCTTGCAACGCCGCCCAGATCGCGTCCCGATTTATTTACGTACACGTCATAAACCGGCTGCACATTGTAGTGATTCGTAACCGCCGGCGAACTCGTGTGCTGGATCTGCGCGACATTGGAGAGCAGTTGCGCCTGTGGCTCAGGCGGGGCGCCAATGGTTGCGGCAGTCGCACTGGAGCTGGAGCCGCTTCCTGCCGAAATCGGAAGCGCATTCAAGGCGTCGACGGAGTTGATTTTGTATTGCGGCACCTGAACCACCACGGAATAGTTGACGCCATTCACGGGATTCAACCAGTAGTTCGGGCTGGCCTGGCCGGAACCAGCCAGCGAGTACAGCATGCTGTTCGCCACGCTGCCCTCTGTCAGATTCAGGTCCTCGGCGCGGGTGCGGTCCACGTTGACGCGCAGTTCGGGCGAGTACAGCACCTGGTGCACGTTCACGTCCACCGCGCCTGGCACTGCGGCGATCTGCCGGCGCAGCTCCTGGGCTGCTGCAAAGTTCGGTGCTGCCACGCGGCCGCTCACCTGCACGTCGATCGGAGCCGGCAAACCGAAGTTCAGGATTTGGTTCACGATGTCGGAAGCCTGGAAGTAGAAAGTATCTTCCGGAAACTTCGCATTGAGCACCTTGCGCAGTCGTTCGCGGTAGATCCTCGTCGGATGGTGATCTTCGTTGAGCGATACCAGGATCTCGCCATCCTGTACATCCGTCAGCGATCCGTCGCCGAAGGCCAGGTTGAATGAGCCGTTCGGCACACCGATGTTGTCGATGATGGTGTTCAGTTCGCTCGCTGGAATGGTCTGGCGCAGCACATCTTCCACCTGCTTGAAGATCGCTTCGGTCTGCTCGATGCGTGTACCGGCCGGCGTGCGTACGTGCAGGCGGAAGCTGCCCGCGTCCACATCCGGGAAAAAGTCGCGCCCGATGAAAGGAACGGTACAGAACGAGATCAGCAGGAAGATGCCGAAGGACGTCAGTGTGAACCGCGAGTGCGTCAGCGTCCACTCCAACAGGCGCTGATAGCGCGTGCGCAACCGCTCAAAAAGCCGGTTGAAAGCGAAGTGCGTGCGCCAGATCCAACCTAGGCCGCGGCGCTCCCGCTCCATTTCCTCCTGCTCCGCCTGCGAAAGAGCGTGGCCGCCATGCTCCGCCTCCAGCATCTTGTAAACCGCGACCTCTTTCGCTAGCAGAAAGTTCACCATAGTTGGCACCAGCGTTCGCGAAAGCAGGTAGCTGGCCAGCATGGCAAATACGACCGCCATGCCGAGCGGGGTGAACAGGCTTTTTGCCGCGCCTGACAGAAAGACCACCGGCACAAACACGATGCAGATCGCAAGCGTGGAAACAAATGCCGGTACGGCAATTTGTTGCGCGCCGTCCAGAATCGCGTGCTTGATCTCCTTGCCGAGGCCCAGGTTGCGGTGAATGTTCTCAATCTCCACCGTGGCGTCGTCAACCAGAATGCCGACCGCCAGCCCCAGGCCGCCGAGCGTCATGGTATTCAGCGTCTGCCCCAGGAACTTGAGCGTGATGATCGAAACCAGGATCGACAGCGGAATCGAGATCGCGATAATGACCGTAGACCGCCACGATCCAAGAAAGAGCAGAATCATGATCGCCGTAAGGCCGGCCGCGATTACCGCTTCCTTGACCACACCCTGCAGCGCGGCTTTCACGAAAACCGACTGATCGAAGAGCAGCTTGATTTCCGGCGCAGGCGGCGGCATGTTCGCCACAATTGCGGGCAGGCGCTCCCGCACGCGCTTCACAATGTCCAGGGTGGACGCGTTGCTCGACTTCAAAATCGTCATCAGCGTCGAACGCCGGCCGTTTACGCGCACGATCGACTGCTGCACCGCGAAACCTTCGTGCACCTGGGCAACGTCACGCATGTAGATCGTCGCGCCGTTGACTTCCTTGATCGGAATATCGTTCAGCTGACCAACTACCTGCGGGGACGCGTTGGTCCGCACCACGTAGTCGGTCGTGCCCACCTTTGCGTCGCCGGCAGGCAGGATCAGGTTTTGCGCCGTCAGCGCATTGACCACGTCGCTGGGCGACAAACCTTTGCTGTACAGCGCCTGCGGATCCAGATCGACCATGATCTGGCGCGCCTTGCCACCGTACGGCGACGGTACCTGCGCGCCCTGCACCGTGGCCAGCTGCACACGCAGAAAGTTCAGGCCCAGGTCGTATAGATCGGCCTCACTCAGCTTCGGTGAAGAAAGAACCGCCTGCAGGATCGGCACGTTGGACGCGGAAAATTGCAGAATGAAGGGAGGTGTGGTGCCCGGCGGCAGAATGCGCAGAATCGTCTGGTTTACCGCGGTCACCTGCGCCACGGCGGCGTCAATACGGGTGCCCGGCTGGAAG
>CAXUEG010000063.1:0-11809 GCA_964249935.1 uncultured Terriglobus sp. | reverse complement strand
CCGGCGTCGATCGCCGGCTGTTTGAAGGCCGCGGTCTCGGCGCGGATCTGCGCGTCCTTCGCGTCGCGCGCGCCGCCCGGCTCGAGCTCGGCGCATTCCTGGGCGACGCGCATCTCGACGTTGCCGCCGAGCTGGATGTCGGTGCCGCGGCCGGCCATGTTGGTGGCGATGGTGACCATGCCGTAACGGCCGGCCTGCGCGACGATTTCCGCTTCGCGCTCGTGGAACTTGGCATTGAGCACAACGTGGCGCACGCCCTTGCGCTTGAGAATGTCGCTGAGCAGCTCCGACTTTTCGATGGAGGTTGTGCCGACGAGCACGGGCTGCTTCGAAGTATGAAGCCGTTCGATCTCATCCGCGACCGCGAAGTACTTTTCCTTCACCGTGCGGTAAACCACGTCCGGGTACTCGACGCGCTGCATCGGCCGGTTGGTCGGGATGACAGTGATGTCGAGCTTGTAGATGTTGTCGAACTCGGCGGCTTCGGTCTCGGCCGTGCCGGTCATGCCGCTGAGCTTCTTGTACATGCGGAAGTAGTTCTGGAAGGTGATGGTCGCGAGGGTCTGATCTTCCTTGCGGATCTGCACGCCTTCCTTGGCTTCGACCGCCTGGTGCAGGCCATCGCTCCAGCGGCGGCCCGGCATCAGGCGGCCGGTGAACTCGTCGACGATGATGATCTCGCCGTCCTTGATCACGTACTCCACGTCGCGCTTGTAAAGCGAGTGCGCCTTGATGGCGGTTTCGACGTGATGCTTCAGATCCCAGTTCTCGGGGTCGGCGATGTTGCCGATGCCGAGCAGCTGTTCGACCTTCTCCCAGCCTTCGTCGGTGACGGTGATGGCCCGGTGTTTCTCATCGACGACGTAATCGCCGGTCCAGGTCTTTTCCTCGAGCGTTTCGTGCAGCTCGCCTTCTTCAAGGTCGGGAATGATCTTGTTGACGCGCTCGTACTTGTCGGTGGTCTGGTCGGTGGGTCCGCTGATGATGAGCGGCGTGCGAGCTTCGTCGATCAGGATCGAGTCGACCTCGTCGACGATGGCGTGGTAGTGGCCGCGCTGCACAAGTTCGCTGAGCTCGAACTTCATGTTGTCGCGCAGGTAGTCGAAACCGTATTCGTTGTTTGTCCCGTAGGTGATGTCTGCCGCGTAGGCGGCGCGGCGCTCGCGGTCATCCAGGTTGTGGACGATGACGCCGACGGTCATGCCGAGGAAGCCGTAGATCTTGCCCATCCACTCGGCGTCGCGCTTGGCCAGGTAGTCGTTCACGGTGACCACGTGAACGCCGCGGCCGGCGAGGGCGTTCAGGTATGCGGGCAGCGTAGCGACCAGGGTTTTGCCTTCTCCGGTGCGCATTTCGGAGATTTTGCCCTGGTGCAGGACCGCGCCGCCGATCAGCTGCACGTCAAAGTGGCGCATGTTCACGGCGCGCTTGCCGGCCTCGCGTACGACGGCGAAGGCCTCGGGAAGCAGCTCGTCCAATGCGGCCTTTTCGGCGGTGTAGATTTCCTCTTTGTCCTCAATGCCGGCAATGCGCTCGGCGACACGCTGGCGGAACTCGACAGTCCTGGCGCGCAGCTGCTCGTCGGAGAGCGCGGCCACAGAGGGTTCCAGACCGTTGATCTGATCGATCAGCGGCTGCATGCGCTTCACCGCGCGTTCATTGCTGGTGCCAAACACCTTGGCGAGTACGCTGTTGATCAAAGCTTTATTCCCTGCTTCGGGCTCACCTGCCCGACGATAACTTGCCGCCGCGTGCGCTGCAAGACGCGCGCCAGCGCGGTCTTTGCACGACACCTTAGTATATCGCGCTAAGGTTTGTGTCTGGTTGCGGTACGGAGCAGGCTACGCTCGGGGGTGTGTGCGGTCGTACACCTGCTGGATCTGGGTGGTGGTGAGCTGGGTGTATCGCTGCGTGGTCGACAGTCGTTCGTGGCCGAGAAGTTCCTGGATGGCGCGCAGGTCCGCGCCTTCCTCGAGCATGTGGGTGCCGAAGGCGTGGCGCAGTGTGTGCGGGTGTACGTCGGCGGGCAGGCCGCGGTCGATGGCGATGGCCTTGACGATGCGGCCGACGGAGCGGGTGGTGAGGCGGGCCTGGCCGCGGGCCGTGGCATTGATGAGCAGTGGGCCTTCGCTGAGCAGCCTGCCTTTGCCGGCTTTCTGCAGGCGCTCGGCACGCGATGGCAGGTACTCGCGGACGGCGAGCGCGGCGGCGTCGCCGAGCGGCACGTAGCGCTCCTTGCGGCCTTTGCCGCGGACCAGGATGGCATCGTTGGACCAGTGCATGTCGAGTAGATTGATGCCGACCAGCTCCGAATTGCGGATGCCGCAGCCGTAGAGCAGCTCCCAGATGGCGCGGTCGCGCTCGGGCCAGCGCGCGCCCTCGTCTGCGGCTTTGCGGGGATTTTTGTTCGCAGAGGCGGTTGCCTGTTCCATGCCGTCCAGAACACGGTTCACGTCTTCGCTGGAAGGCACGCGCGGCAAGTGCTTTGGGAGTTTGGGCGTGCGCACTAGGCTTGCCGCGTTCTGTTGGACCATGCCCTGCTGCGCCATCCATTTGAACCAAGAGCGTATGGCCGCGAGAGCGCGTGCGGCGGAGGCTTTGGTGAGGCCGCGGTCGTAGAGAACAGCAAGGTAGGCGCGGACGTCCGTGTGCTCGACGGCCCCCATCGCGGTGTCATCGCCCAGTGATTCGCAAAGGTGATCGGCAAAGGCGGTGATCTCGCGGGTGTAGGCGCGCACGGTGTGTTCGCTGGCGCCGCGTTCATTGGCCAGCATGTGCAGAAAGCGCGCGACGAGATCGCGTGGAGCGCAGCTCATGCGGCGGTTCCAGGTTGTTGCAGAGAGCGCCTGCGGCCACGCGGGTGGTGCAGCGCATGCACCTGTTTTAAGCGGCCGAGGGCAACGTGGGTGTAGACCTGGGTGGTTGCGATGTCCGCGTGACCCAACAGCGTTTGCACGGTGCGCAGGTCCGCGCCGTGCTCCACCATGTGGGTGGCACAGCTGTGCCGCAGCTTGTGCGGACTCGCCGTGGCGTTGTGCCGCTTGACGATGCGCCAGACCCACTGGGTGGTCAACGGCTTCCCCGTGTGCGAGAGGAAGAGCGTTCGCTGCACGCCGCGCACGACCAGTGCCGCGCGTCCCCGCTCAAGGTAGGTGCGTACGGTGGCGACGGCCTTTGCACCGAGCGGGACGATGCGCTCTTTGTCGCCCTTGCCACGCACGTGCGCGCGGCCCTGATCGAGCTGCAGGTCTTCAACACGCAAGCCGACGATCTCGCCGACGCGGAGGCCGCCCGCGTACAAGACTTCAAGCAACGCGTGATCGCGCAGCATGAGCGCACTTGCCTGCGGGTGGGTCGCGTTCGTTTGCGCGATGCCGAGAAGCGATGCTATCTCGGGTTCGCTCAGAGCTTTTGGCAGCACTTTCCAAGTGGAGGGCGCTTCCACGTGCATGGTGGGGTCGTGTGCAATTCGCTTGTCGAGCAGCGCCCATTTGTACAGGCCGCGCAGGCAGCTCAGCTTGCGTGCGATCGCCCGGTCGCTGCGGTCGTGGGTGCGCAGGTGTTCCATCCAACCGGCCACATCGTCGTGTTGCGCTGTGAGGAGAAGACGGTCGTGCTTCTCAAGGAATTCGCTGAACTGCTCAAGATCCTTGGCGTAGCTGTCACAGGTAAGCGGGCGCAGACCGCGCTCCACGCGCAGGCACGTCAGGTATTCGCGCACCATCTGTGCGTTGCCACCCAACGGCTTTGTGGCGGATGGCAAGGATGCAGGTGCGCGCTTCCGTGGAGAACTCTGCATGGCATCCGATTATGTGGGCTTGGTTAGGCGGCGGTCAGCCTCCCGAACCAGAGTCGTTATGCTTTTAGTGGGTCCAGGGAATATGCAAAAGCAAGCCCGCAACGTCGATCGGCAACCGGCAATGCAGTCTGGCGCTGTCGATATGCGTATCGCGATCCTGAGCGATACGCATGGCTTGCTGCGCGAAAGCGTGCTGCCGCATGTGCGGAATGTGGCGCACATTCTGCATGCGGGCGATGTGGGCGACGCCGCGATTCTTGAGCAGCTTCAGAGCTTTGCGCCGGTGACGGCGATTCGCGGCAACGTCGACCGCATTGGGACGTGTGCGTTGCTGCCGGCGACGGAGATGCTCTCGCTGGGCGGGATGACGGTGTATATGGTGCACAGCGTGGCCGACCTGGATATTGAGCCGGTTGCGGCTGGTGTGCAACTCATCGTAAGCGGACATTCGCACAAGCCGTTGCTGGAAGAGCGCCGCGGCGTGACGTACCTGAATCCCGGAAGCGTTGGGCCGCGCCGCTTCAAGCTGCCGATCAGCATGGCGATCTTGGCGCTGAATGCTGAGGGGTTCCGCGTTGAGTTCCTCACGCTCGATGCTTAGCGTGCGTTGCCGCCGATCTTGACGGAGCCGAGGATGCCTGCGAGCCGGATCTGAACGTCTTTGAGCTGGTCCGGCGTAAGGTCCAGGGCGCCACTGGTTTCGCTGCAGAAGGTGTTGATGACCAGGTCGAAGCGGATGCACGAACCGGCGCGCATGGCGGTGAACGCTTCATCGCGTGCCTCGGTGCAGACTTCGCCGTGGTTGTCGCGGCCATGGTGAAAGTCGATGCCGCTTACTTCTGCGTTGGGCAGCGGCTTCATGCCCCTGGTGGTAGTTTGTGCCGCGCACATGCCTGCGGTGGCATGAGGGATAACGGAGTAATAGAACAGAGCCCCGGAGAAGACGGTCGGCGGCCAGGGGTTGAAGTTAATTTCCGCGACACCGCGCACGTCGGACCGGGCGCGCGCGGTTCGCGTTTCGACGCCGAAGTTGGAGAGCAGACCGTCTCGTTTCTCGAAGTTCCAGCCGGCGGGCACGTGAAAGCTGACGTGGTAGCGCGGGTCGGTAAAGTCGCGGGCCGCGGGCTTGGGATCGTCCGGGTCTGCTGGCTCAATGAAGCCCTTCAGGCTCCGCGAGGGCATGTGTGGGGTCACGGGGGCCGGAGTCGCCGGTGGGGCTGCAGGCGCAGGCGGCGCGCTGGATTGCGAGAGCGCCGTTGCGGTCGTGCCTACGAAAAGGAGAAGGAAGGTGCGCAGCACGAACTTAGTCTATCGCCGTCTTAGGATGCGCCTCGGCGACGCTTTTCGCTCCGAATGACGACATACCAGCCCTTAGGGTATGTTGACGCTTCGAACAGAAGCAGGTCCTTCGCTTTGCTCAGGATGACAATGGTTTCGCTGACTCTGGCGCTGTTTGCTCACCATGGCGCTGGCTTGCTCACCATGGCGCTGGGTTTGCTCAGGACGGCACACTGTTCCGCTGAGAGTGACGCTCGTCGCTCAGACTGACCATGTCTTCGGGAGTCGCTGACTTCGAGGTTGTCAGCCACGCATGCGCGGGTTTGCCCAGCGGTAGGCGATGTCGGTGAGCAGGTTCGCGAGCAGGTAGGTGAGCCCGATGACCAGCGTGCAGCCCTGCACTACGGCGTAGTCCCGGTTGCTGATGCTTGTGATGGTCAGGCGTCCCAGGCCGGGCCAGCTGAAGATGGTTTCCGTCACGATGGCGCCGGCGAGCAGCGAGCCGAACTGCAAGCCGACCACGGTCAACACCGGGATGAGGGCGTTGCGAAGAGCGTGGCGGTACAACACATCGCGCTCAGACAAGCCCTTGGCGCGGGCGGTGCGGATGTAGTCCTGCCCCAGCTCCTCAAGCATGCTGGTGCGCACCATGCGGGTGAGGATGGCGGCAAGTGAGAGGCCGAGCGTAACGGCCGGCAGGATCAGATGCAGCAGCGTGTCAGTGCTGAGCAGCGGACCGGCTCCGGCGCCGGAAACCGGCAGCCAGCCGAGACGGATGGAGAAAAGGATGATCAGGAGTGGGCCTAAGGCGAAGTTCGGAAACGAGAGGCCAAACAGCGAGACGACGCCGATGGCGCGATCCACGCGACGGCCGTGATGCAAGGCGGCCGCAACGCCTCCTGGAATGGACAGCAGCAGAGCCAAGGCAAGCGCGCAGATGCTGAGCAACAAGGTGTATGGAAAGCGCTGCGCGATGAGGCGGAGAACCGGGTCATGCGTGCGCAGGGACGTTCCCAGGTCCGCATGGACAAGGCCACGCAGGTATCGGCCGTACTGGACCGGAAGCGACGCGTCGAGGCCGTAGGCGTGCCGCAGGGCAGACAGGTCTGTGCTGCTGGCGCCTTCGCCGAGCATCTGTGCCACAGGATCACCGGGCACCAGGTGGATGAGCAGAAACACCAGCGTGACGATGACCCACAGCACCGGGAGGGCGAGCACCGCCTGCCGGAAACCGGGCGGCAGCTTTGGCCACAACCTCATGCTGCGGCGATCTCGCGCGTCGTTTTGCCGTCCAATGGATCTTCGACCAACTCGACGCGCACGCGGCTGATGCGGCGGCCTTCGCGCTCGAGCACGGTGAAGCGCCGCAGGCCATAGGTAAAGCTGTCGCCTTTTTCCGGGAGGCGGCCGATCTGTGCAAGCACAAAGCCGGCGAGCGTTTCGATGCCGTTTTTGCGTGGAATTTTCCAGTGCAGCTGGGTAACGAGGTCGCGAAGCGGCACGGTGCCGTCGAGTTCTAACCTGCGATCGCCAACGGCTCCGGCGAGACCGCGCCCGTGCAGATCGAATTCGTCGTCCATCTCGCCCACGATCTGTTCCAGAGCATCTTCCGCGGTGACCAGGCCGACGGTGGAACCAAACTCGTCCACGACAATGGCGATCTGCCGCCGGCGCTCCTGGAAGTCCTGCAGAAGTTCCGCGGTGGATTTGGTTTCCGGCACCAGCAGGGGCTCGCGCATGATGGACCGCAAGGTGCCCGTGCCCGCGTACGCGGACGGCAACTGGTGGTTGCGGCGCACGTGAATGAGCCGCGAGATGTCTTTGGAGTAGACGATCCCCTGGATGTGCTCAACGCCGAGCCCGGGGTCGTAGACAGGAATGCGCGAGTGTTGCTCCTGCACAATGCGGGCAGAAGCGAGTTCGACCGGCATATCGGAAGGCAGGCAGAACATGCGGCCGCGCGGGGTCATGATCTCGCGGACGGTCACGTGGTTCAGGTCGATGGCGTGGTGGATCAACCGTTCCTGAAAATCGGAAAGCAGCCCGCTCTGGTGGGTTGCGGAGGCGACCAGCTTGATCTCCTCCGGCGAGTGGACCTCAGTGGTTTCGCGGCGCAGCGGCACACGGAAGAGGCGCAGGACGAGCGCGGTCGACCGCTTCAGCAGCCGGACCGCTGGCCGTGCGAGGCGGATAAAGATGTCCAGGGGGCCTGCGATGGCAAGAGCGATGCGCTCGGCCTTTTGCAGGGAGAGCGATTTGGGAACCTGTTCGCCAAGCACGACTTCTAGAAAGGTGATGAGCGTAAACGCGAGCACCGCTGCCACACTGTGCGAGAGTGCGGCAGCGTGCACCTGCAGCCAAGGCCCGTGCGCGAGCAGGTGCCATCGTTGCAACGGCACCTGCAGCATCTCCGCGACGCCCTGCTCACCCAGCCAGCCCAGCGCCAGCGAGCAGAGGGTCACGCCCAGCTGATTGGCCGCCAGGAAGTCGTCGATCTCCCGCTTGAGCCGAAGAGCGGCGGCGGCGCCGGCGCGGTTGTAGGCGAGCATCTGCTCCAGCCGCGTTTCGCGAACACTGACCACAGCGAACTCGGCGGCCACAAAGAAGGCATTCGCCAGGATCAGCACCGCGACCGTGAACAGGCGAAAGAGCGCCCAATCGAGCATGGAACGAGTCTACCTATGCACAAGCAGCGAAGAGGCCCGGCATCACTGCCGGGCCTCCGCTGTTTCCAAGATTATTTGGCTCCGACTGCGCCTTTTACGCCGAGACTTCGCTCAGCAGCTTGCTGACGGATTTGTCGATCGTGTCTTTGGGCACATAGCCGACGATCTGATCTGCCAGCTTGCCGTCTTTAAACAGCAACAGCGCTGGAATGCCACGAATGCCGTAACGGCCGGGAGTGGCGTTGTTGCGATCCACGTCCATCTTCATCACCTTCAGCTTGCCCTGGTATTCGCTGGCAACCTGATCCACCACCGGGGCAAGGGCGCGGCAAGGTCCGCACCACGCGGCCCAGAAATCTACCAGAACCGGCTGCTCGCTCTTGAGCACGGCCTGTTCGAAGTCCGCATCATTTACTTCGCTGACGAACTGTCCCGCCATAATCCCCACTTCCCGCCGGCTTCCCCACCGGCTGACCCTATTGATAGATGCATTTTAGGAACAAACGGTTCATGCGGCTCTGCCGTGCGCACCGCGCGCCCGCGACAACACTGCCCGCGTTTTGGCTTGCGACAATGTGGTATGCCGCAAATTGCTCCTCCACCACAACACGCCAGCCGGACTGAACTGGACACCCCGGCGTTTCTTACCGCCGTGCGGGCAGCCGCACCGCGCAGCGCCGTGTTCGACTATGACGGAACACTCTGGCCCGGTGCTGCGGGCAAGGGATTCATGGACTGGACCATTGAGACGGGGCTGCTTGCACCGGAACGTGCCCGGGCCCTGGAGGCGCGCCACGCCGCCTATCACAAGGGACAGGTCGACGAGATCACCATTTGCGGTGAGATGGTGCAGATCTACAGCGGTCTCGGCGAGACTGCCATTCGGGTGGCGGCCGACCGGTATTTCCGGGAGCACGTGGAGCCGCACCTGTTTCCCGTGATGGTCGGCCTGGTGCGCGAGCTGAAGGCTGCCGGCGTGGAAATCTGGGCGGTCAGCTCGACCAACAACTGGGTCATCGAAGCCGGAGTGCGCGAGCTGGGCATTGCGCCGGACCGGGTACTTGCAGCGACGATTGCCAGCGAGGACGGTCTGTTGACGAATCGCCTGATCGATGTGCCCAGCGATGAAAGAAAGGCCGAGGCGCTGCGAAAGAGAGGTGTTGTGCCGGATGCGGTCTTCGGTAACAGCATTCACGACGCGGCGATGCTGGAGATGGCGCGGCACCCCTTCGCGATCAACCCGAACGCAGGCCTCTGGGCGGTCGCGGCCGAACGAAGCTGGCCTGTGTACTTTCCAAGTTCCGCCACCTAGAAGCGATCGGAATGGAACTCCAACACCGCGCAGCCCGGCCAATTTGCGTCTAACCTGCTAGGAACAGGGGAGTTCCACCCGTGAAGAACGGCATCCGCAGGCTCGGCAGCAACGGAAGTCGCCAGCGTCCGAACGATGACGCGCGTCCGCGAACGTTGCGCATGGTCTCGGCCGCGCTGATCCTGCGCGAGGATCAGGGCCGGCAGGAGGTGCTGATCTGCCAGCGAAAGGCCGACCAGCCAATGGCGCTGAAGTGGGAGTTCCCGGGCGGCAAGATCGAACCCGGTGAGTCTGCGCGAGAGGCGCTGCGACGCGAACTGAATGAGGAGCTGGGCATTACGGCCGAAATTGCCGAGCCAATTACCCAGGTTCGGCACAATTACCGAAACGGCGGCGCGGTGGACCTGCAGTTTTTCGCGGTGCGCCGCTTTCAAGGCGAGATCGATAACCGCATCTTCCAGGATGTGCGCTGGTCCGATTTCGCGTCGCTGCCCGGCTTCGACTTCTTGGCGGCCGACCTCGGCCTGGTTCGAGACCTGGCAGAAGGGCGAATCGCGCCTGGAGATGGGCTAACGGAGTCAACTCAGTAGATCTAGCATCGCGGCATCGCGATCAGGCCTGCGGCGGACCGGTCAAGTCAAGGTCTTCGGGGACGCGCTCGCGTCCGCGCTGCAGGAGCACTTGCACCCGGCCCTCGGCGGCGTCCAGGTCTGCCTTGCACTGCTGGCTGAGCGTGGTGCCCTGCTCGAAAAGCTGCAGCGATTCTTCTAAGCCGAGCTCGCCGCGTTCCAGCCGCTCCACGATGGCTTCCAGCTGCTTTAGATTGTCCTCAAACGTGTTCGCCAATGCGTTCCTCCTGTGCGGTCGCGGGCGACAGAACCTCCGCCATGACCTGTGCAGCCAGTTCGTAACGGCCGAATGGCGCGCTGACCTGCACCCCTTGCACGCTGCTGCGCGCGGCTCGGAGCATCTCCTGCGCGATGCGCACGCCTTCTTCGCGTGAGGCCTCCGGCGTGGTCCGTTGGCCCATGCGCTTGATGATTTCGTCGGGCATACGCACCTTCAGGTCGTTGCGCATAAAGAGTGCATTTTTCACGCTGGTCAGCGGCCAGATGCCCGCGACCACCGGAATACGGAAGGATTCGATGCGACGGAGAAAGGTCTCCAGCAGATCCAGGTCGAAGACCGGCTGCGTAATGGCGAACTCCGCGCCGGCCTCCACCTTGGCAGCGAAGCGGCGTACCTCAGCGTCCATGTCGGGCACGCCTGGATTTGCGGCGCAGGCCAGGACAAAACCGGTGGACTGGCCGATGGGCTGCCTGCCCAGGTCGAGGCCGTGGTTCAGGTCGCGTGCGATCCGGGTAAGACCGACCGCGTCGACGTCAAACACCGCGGTTGCGTCGGGGTAGCTGCCCATCTTTGGCGGATCACCGGTAAGGCAGAGCACGTTGCGCAGGCCCAGCGATGCCGCGCCCAGCAGGTCGCTCTGGATGCCGAGCAGGTTCCGGTCGCGGCAGGTAAAGTGCAGCACGGTTTCCACGCCAACCTCGCCGCCGCACTCGCGTTCCAGCTGCACGCACAGGCTGCCTGCGCTCATGCGGGCGCTGGCGCGGGGCGAGTCGGGTACGTTAATGGCATGCACACCCAGTTCGCGCAGTAAGCGTGCTCCGGCGAGTTCGCGGCTGCAGTCGATGCCGCGCGGCGGCACAATCTCGACCATGGCGATGAATTCGCCTGTTGCAATGCGTGCGCCGAGGCGCGAGCGCTCCCCGATCGGCGGCGGCTCGACGCTTGGCGCGGCTGCAGTTGTCGCCGCGCTCTGAAGCCCTTCGGCCTGCGCCTGGACGGCACGCAGCGAGGAGCGCATGGCTTTGATGTGCGCTGGCGTGGTGCCGCAGCAGCCGCCGATGAGCAGAGCGCCCAGCCGTGCGGCCTTGCGCGCAAAGCTGCCCAGGTATTCGGGCGAGCTCAGGTAGATGCTGCGGCCGTCGACGCAGTTCGGCACGCCTGCGTTTGGCATGGCGGCCAGCGGGAGCCTCGTCGCGGCGTGCATGCGCTCAATCGTCTGCAGCACCAGGTTGGGGCCGTCGCTGCAGTTGCAGCCGATCACGGCAGCGCCTGCGCTCTCCAGGGCCGCAACGGCCTGCTCCGGCGTGGTGCCGTCGGCCATGCTGCCGTTGTCGTTCACCGTGATCATCGCGACAACGGGAAGCTCGGGCGCGGCGCCGCGGGCCGCTCGCAACGCGGCCAGCGCCTCGTCCAGGCTGGTCGCAGTCTCGATAAGAAACAGGTCGACGCCCGCCAGCGCAAGTGCCGCGGTCTGCTCGGCGTAGATGGCCTGCATGGCAGCACTGTCGATCGACCCGCGCGATGTCCCCAGGGGACCAATTGAGCCTGCGACAAAGGCGTTGTGTGCGTGCTTTTCGCGGACGCCGTCCGCGGCCGCGCGCGCCAGACGGACGCCTGCCGTGTTGATCTCGGCGACCCTTCCCTGGAGATCGAAGCGTTTAAGCCGCGAGGCGTTCGCGCCGAAGGTGTTCGTTTCGATCACCTCCGCGCCGGCCAGCAGGTACTCCTCATGCAGATCGCGGACCAGCTGCGGTTCCGAAAGGTTCAGTTCGTCGTAGCAGCGATTGATGAAGATGCCGCGCGCGTAGAACATGGTGCCCATGGCACCGTCGCACAGCAGCGGCGATCCCGCTGCCAGCCGGGCGAGAAATCTTGGCTCATCCCCGTTGGGGTGCTGTGTAGAAC
>CAXUEG010000062.1:0-11843 GCA_964249935.1 uncultured Terriglobus sp. | reverse complement strand
GGTCATGGCACACGAACTCACCCACGCGCTGCAGGACAACCGCGTCGGCCTGGAGAAGTGGAACGACCCGCAGCCCGAGGAGATGAGCCACAACGAGCGCGAGGACAACCTGCACATCCAGACCGACGAAGCGTCCACCGCGCGCCAGGCCGTAACCGAAGGACAGGCCATGGTCACCTTCATCGACTACGGCATTCGCGATACCGGTAAGACCCTGCGCGACGTGCCGCAGATGGGCGACCGCCTGGCGCAAATGGGGTCCGATACCAGCGGCTCTCCTGTGCTCGCCCGCGCGCCGCTCGTGCTGCAGCAATCACTGCTCTTCCCGTACACCAGCGGTGTTACGTTCGAGCAGGCAGTGCTGCAGCACGGCGGCGTCGATGCCGCCTTCGCTGGCACGCTCGACCGTCCACCTTCCAGCTCGCACGAGATCCTGCACCCCGACGACTTCCTGAACCATGTGCCCGTCCCCGTGCTCGCCATGCCCGACATCCACCCGCTGATCGACAAGCAGTGGACGCCGTACGACGTCGGCGTGATGGGCGAGCTCGACGTGCGCATGCTCGCCGAACTCTTCGGCGGCGCGCAGATTGCCGGTCCACTCGCCACCGCATGGGACGGCGGCATCTACTACGCTGCCCAAAAGAAGGACGCGACCGCGGCACAGAAAGCCAGCACCGCCTCACTTGGCCTGCTGTACCTTGCGCGCTGGAAGAATGCGGACTCCGCCCGATCTTTCATGCGTGTCTATGCCGAACAGCTCCCTCGTAAGTATGAGCACCTGAAGCAGGTCACCGACGCCCCCGACGTCGACACCGATCACCTGCGCTATACCAGCGAAGAGGGTGACATCCTCCTCACGCTGGATGACCGCACCGTCTTCATCAGCGAGGGCTTTCCGCGCGACCTTGCCGTGCAACTCGACACCAGGATGCGTGAGGTGCAGGGTAACGGCGTGCTGCGGAACGCTCAGCTGCGCAAAGATGGACCACGCGGTGAGCTTGGCCTGAACGTTGCTGCCTTGCTTCCCAACACCGTTGCGAGCGGGTTCGCCTTGCATCCCGCTCACATGCGCTGATAGACCTGCTTTCATCCGCGTCCGGAACAGCACAGATTCAGCTGTGCCGGAAATGCGGAATGGAAACGAACATAGCCCCTGAGGCCTGTTTGCAGTTGGAAGCGCACCGGTCGCCTCTTCGCGATCACTGCTTCGTCTGCAGCAGCGCCACCGTCGCCTTCGGATCGATTACGTGCAGCCGCCCGTCGGCGCTCGGTGTGGCTCCCTTGCGCATCAGCGCGATCGTCTGCTCCGGTGTCAGGCTCGGGTTCAGCGCGATCAGCTTCGCCGCCAGGTTCACCACGTTCGGCGACGCCATCGACGTACCCGACTCTTTCAGCACTGTCCCACCCGGCACATAGCTCGGCACGCGGTAGCCGTTCGCATCCAGCAGCACCGTTTTG
This sequence comes from uncultured Terriglobus sp., assembly GCA_964249935.1. Classification (GTDB taxonomy): domain Bacteria; phylum Acidobacteriota; class Terriglobia; order Terriglobales; family Acidobacteriaceae; genus Terriglobus. Next base: position 10,382 of record CAXUEG010000062.1, on the reverse strand, counting down.
CCGAAGCTGGTAAAGCTGGTCTCTTCGCCCGCCTGATCCACCGCACCCACCGTCACCAGGTTCGGCAGTTGCAGCGATGCGGGCACATCGCCCAGGAAGTTCGGATCGCTGTTCGAATTACCCGCGGCGCACACGAACAGCGTGTTCGGCGCGCGTTTGATCGCACCCTCCACCGCATCGCGCCACACCGCATACACCTGCCGCGCCATCTCCTTGCGTGCGATCGGATCCTTCTCGGTGCTGGTCTTCGTGAGCCACTCTTCAAACTCGCTCTGGCTGTCGGCCCAGCTCATGTTCACGACGCGCACGTTGTGCTCTCGCAGGTAGTCACCCACCATGGCGAAGTCTGCCTTGAACTTTTCCGCCCACGCCACCGTCGGCGCAAACGGCAGGTAGGCCAGGCCATCATTGAATTGAATGACGACCAGCCGCGCCGCCGGATTCCCCTTCACCGCAATGCCTGCCACGTGGGTTCCATGCATGTATTGGCTGAGAAAGGTCATGGTCTGCATGAACTGCCCCAACTGATCTGGTGGCGTCGATGAAAGGTATTTCTTGGCCTTATCGGCATCGGGTGAATCGATGCCGTTCTGCAGATCGTCCAGACCCTGTGAAAGCGCCAGCACCTGCGGGTATGCGGCCTTCTGCTCACTACTCAGCGGCTGCAGGTCACCGGCATACACTGCGCCTTGTGTGTCGAAGGCGAGACCGTGGGGACCGTGCGCGCCAGGCTCCGGATCGACAAACAGCTGCTGCGGATAGAGCGCCGTGTCAACGCCGCTATCCCAGATGGCGATGTTGACCGGCGTCGCTTTGTCGCCGACCGCAAGCGTCACATTCCGCTGTGCCCAGATGTCCGGCTTGGCTTCAGTATGCGCGGCAATCGTCTTCGTCAGCACCGGCAAAGCGATGGAGGCTTGCGGTATACGCACCTTCAGCGACATGCGAAGTCCGACGATGCTGATCGCTGTGGGCAGGTCTACCGTGCCGGTCTTGTCTGCGGCCGGGTCCACTTCTGCCTTCAAGCTTGAGGCAGCCAGGGTCGGCGTATAGATCTGAAAGAATTGCCTGAGTCCCTTCACCCGCTCCTGCGCTACCTGGTACGGCAATGCATTCACCGCGGCGGAGAAACGCTGCTGGAACGCGGCATCAAATGCTGGGCCGCTGGTCGCACCGGTAGCCTGGCGAGCCTCGACCACCTGTCGGTCCAGCAGGCCCGCAACCGCAATCGAAGAAGCTTTCTCCTGCAAGCCGCGCAGCGTATCGAGCGTGGCCAGGGCGCCCGCGTTGTCGCCGGTCAGCAACTCTGCATCCAGGCGCTCGCCTTGCAGCTCACGTTGCGTCGCTTTGTCCTGGATGTCGTACTGTTGCAGCGTCGCACGCACGTCCGCGTCAACCTTTGCAAGAAATGGCGCAAATGTCGCGTCGTCCGCCAGCACCAGCACACTAGGGGATTGCGACACCGGATAGCTGAAGCGCGGCAGGTCTGCGTCCGACTTCACCACCTTCTTCGTGGCACCCTGCGCCGAGACGTGAACCGGGAGCACGCCTACGACCAGCGCTCCCGAAAGCATCACCGTACACACCCGATGTACAAAAATCACGACGAATCCCTTTCGCAAAGCGGCGGCTGCCGCTGCATGCTGAATTCTGAGAACAGCGTCATCCTTCCCCACTTCAGCCGCGTTTGCAACAGAAATCGCATCCCCTGCGCGAACGTCTGCCGTCTGTAGCCAGCGCCTCACCCGATACACTGGGCTCAGCGCACAACGCACCGGAGACATCGAACTTGCAGCAAGCAGAGATCGGCATTATCGGCGGCAGCGGGCTTTACAACATGCCCGGCCTTACAGGGACAACCGAGGTGGACGTTGAAACACCCTTCGGAGCACCGTCGGAAACGGTCGTGCTCGGTACGCTCGAAGGCCGCAAGGTCGCCTTCCTCGCGCGCCACGGCCGCGGCCATCGCATCCTGCCATCCGAGCTCAACTTCCGCGCGAACATCTATGCCATGAAGAAGCTGGGTGCGGAGTTCATCCTTTCCATCAGTGCCGTCGGCTCGCTCAAGGCCGAGCACAAACCCACCGACTTCGTCATCCCCGACCAGTTCATCGACCGCACGTTTGCCCGCAACGCCACCTTCTTCGGCGACGGCATCGTCGGCCACGTCGCGTTCGGCGATCCGGTCTGCGCGGTTGCGGCAAAGGCATTCAAGCTGGGCTGCGATGATGCCGGCGTCGTCGGCAAGCTTGGCGGCACCTACGTCAACATGGAGGGCCCGCAGTTTTCAACTCGCGCCGAGTCCAACCTGTATCGCTCCTGGGGCGCCGACGTGATCGGCATGACCAACCTGCAGGAGGCCAAGCTGGCCCGCGAAGCCGAGATCAGCTACGCCACCCTCGCCATGGTCACCGACTACGACTGCTGGTACGAGGGCCACGACGATGTCACGGTCGACCAGGTCATCAAAGTCATCCACGAGAACACGGCCAACGCCCAGCGCGTTCTCGCCGGCGCCATCCGCGCCCTGCCCGCCTCCAACAAGGACACACCCGCCGCAAGCGCTCTCAAGTACGCCATCATGACGGATAAGAAGCTCATCCCGGCTGTCACGCGCGAGAAGCTGGCAATCTTCCTCGACAAGTACGATCGGTAGCGAATCCCGCGTGCAATTGCAGGCAGCAGCCGTGGCGCAAAGGGCGGCTCTAACTAGAACCGCAGCTGATCGTGCTTCGGGTCGTAGCTCAGCTTCAGCAGGTTGTCACGGTAGTCGATCTGAATCGTGAGTCTCTGCAGCGTCGGCAAGCCGAATAGACCGCCAATCTCAAACCCAAGATTGTGCGAGATGTTCGTCACATCGGTTGCATAGTAGGAGTCCTTGGGCAAGCGCAGGTTGCCCACAAAAAACTCTGTGTCGTTGGTCTCAAACACCGTCTTGGTCTTGCCAGAGATGCCGGAAAACTGCATCGCGCTCGAGTGCAGTTTGCCGGTCTCTTTCGCCAGGGACAGCGAGAACAGGCTGCTTTGGGCGCCGGTATCCATAATGACGTAATGCAGCTTGCCTGTCGGATTCAGGGCCGCCGGCAATAACAGGTTGTGCCCCACACGCGCGATGCGCAGCCAGCCCTGCATCTCCGGGGCAACATAGCTGTCATGCGGCCCCTCATCCTCCTCGGGCCCGCTCTCGTTGGTGTCGTTGCTCTTCGATTGCGCATCTCTCGGGAGCGGAGCCAGCCGCAACTGCCCTGCCGGATAATCCAGTGTCACCAACCAGCGCCGGAAGACATCCATGCCGATCAGGCCGTCCACATGCAGGCCCGATTTTTTGACCACCTGTACCATGCAGTCCTGCAATTCAATAGCGCCGATGCGCAGACTGTGCACGTGAGCAAGGTAGCTCTCCCGTTCGCCCTCATCGCCAACGCCGCTGGACTTCGCCTTGTACTCTTCTTCAAGCCCCAGCCCGCGCGCGGCACCGTCGGAGAGCACAATGCCACTGGCGCCGGTGTCGATCTGCGTGCGGCGATGCTTGCCATTTAACAAAACATCAAGTCCATACGCGACCGGGCGCGTGCTATCGCCATACACAAGCGACAACGGTGTCTGCGTCGACTCGGAGGTAGACACCGTGTGGCATTCTCCGGGCTTCCGAGCCTCCAGATACTGCTTTTCCGTGTTCAGTCCGCGGTTCTCGTCGTCTGAGAGCGCCGGTCCGGATTGCAGAAAATTCGAAAGCTCCAGGAGCCGCTCCTTGCGTGGAAGGCTGCCGATCCACTCCCGCGTGACGAACTGGTCCATCGGCCGCAACCGGTGCGCACGCACGATGAACCGGGCCGCGTTCGCGTGCAATCCGGTCAGGTCGTAAAGCTGCGCCAAAGCCATTGCCGCGCGGCCTTCGCATGGAGCCAGGATCAGCGCCTGCTTTGCGTGCGCGAACGAGTCGTCGATGTCGCCGGCCCGATAATCCGCTTCCGACGCCGCCACCTGCGCAAGTCCGCTGTTTGGCTGCTCTTTCGCAAACGCCGCGGCGGCACTCTTTGCCTCCGCCACCTGGTTCTGCCCGATCATGGCCCGGATTACGCCAAGCCGCGCGTTCTCGTCCATCGGCTTCGTCTGGAGCACGGCCTGGTACGCTGCCTGAGCCTCCTTGTCCTTATCGCGGCCAAGCAGCAGATCCCCATCAATGGGCGGCGTCCGGTCGACCGGACAGGTTCTGCCCGCAGTCGCTGTGGCTTGGGCACAAAGAAGGGGCGAGCAGAGGCAAAGAGATGCAAAGACCGCAAGGAAGCGCTTCATAGTGAATGCCAACACTGTAGCCGCGAATACCCTCTTCCGCAACGCTGCTTTCGTTGCGTTCGGTTTCATTGCGGAACGCTTTCACGTAACTTCAACATCTGAGGATTCATGTCCATACTTGTAGTCGGTTCCGTCGCATTCGATACGCTCACCACACCCACAGGTCATCGCGAGAAGATTCTTGGTGGCGCGGCAACACACTTCTCGCTGGCCGCTTCCTTTTTCACGCCCGTGCGCGTGGTCGGTGTTGTCGGCACGGACTTCACCAACGAGCACGAGAACGTGATGCGCAATAAAGGCATCGACACCACCGGCATCGAGCACGCCGACGGTCTTTCCTTCCACTGGACCGGCGCCTACGAAGGCGCGATGAGCGAAGCCAAGACGCTCGGCACCGACTTGAATGTCTTCGGCACCTTTGCCCCGAAGATCCCCGCGACCTACGCCGACTCCGACTACCTCTTCCTCGCCAACATCGACCCCACGCTGCAGCTGCAGATCCGCCAGCAGATGCCGAGCGTGAAGCTGGTCGCGGGCGACACCATGAACTACTGGATCAACGACCACCGCGACAACTTGCTCAAGGTTCTGCGCGAGCTCGACATCCTGATCATCAACGACACCGAAGCGCGCCTGCTCTCCGGCGAACACAACCTGGTCACCGCCGCAAAGCGCGTCATGGAGCTCGGCCCCAAGTCGCTCGTTATCAAGCACGGTGAATACGGCGCAACAGCCTTCTTCAGCGAACGCTCCTTCACCGGCGAGCAGGGAACACCCAAGCCCTTCCGCGCTCCGGCGCTGCCCATCGAAACCGTCGTCGACCCCACCGGCGCGGGCGACAGCTTTGCCGGCGGCTTCTACGGCTACATCGCCTCGCAGCCCAAGCTCACGCCCTCCGTCCTGCGCAAGGCACTCTTCTACGGCGGCGTCATGGGCTCGTTCGCCGTCGAGGCCTTTGGCACCGAGCGTCTCCAGCGCACCACCCGCGAAGAAATCGAAGACCGCTTCCGCCTCTTCGTCGCCATCTCGCACCTCGATAGCGAACTCTCGCCTCAGGCCACCTGAAGCGCTATCCGGGTGGCAACGAAACGAATGGTATAAGGGGCACATGCTGTCGCGAAAAGCCGACACTGCATTGCGGGCCATCCTGCTCGCGGGCACAGTCGTGATCGTTGTGCTGTGCCTCTGGTACAACCACGCCTGGTTCTACGACGACACCGACATCACGCTCCGCTACGCAAAGCACGTCGCCCAGGGTTTCGGTCCGCGTTGGAACCTGGCAGGCGCACCCGTCGAAGGCTTCACCAGTCCACTGCATGTTTTCGCTGTAGCGGCGCTGCTCGCGCTCCACGTCAAAGATCTGTGGGCAGTGCGCGCGATCAGCTTCGCCAGCCACGCCGCGCTGCTCGTCTTCCTGTGGCGCTGGATGCGGCCCCGCTTCGGCCAACTCGCCGCCACGCTCGCCACATGCGCCGTTGCCGCTTCGTTCCCGCTGCTCGTGTGGGACCTCGGCGGCCTCGAAGCGGTACCCTTCGCAGCCTTGTGTACTGCTGGCACGCTCGTCTGTCTCGAGTACCTCGAGTCTTCAAAGCGCCGCGACCTGCTGAGGGGCGGCATTCTGCTCGGCGGCGCCGCATTCACGCGCATGGACGGCGCGATCGCCGCGGGGGTCGCACTCCTCGCCGTCCTTCTGCTCGCACCAACCCCGATGCGCAGGCGGCTCAAGGACGTCGCGCTCTCAGCGGGCATTGTCGTTGCCTTTCTCATCCCCTGGCAGATCTTCCGCGAGCTCTACTTCCACGCGCCGCTGCCCAACACTTACTACGCCAAAATCTACGGCGTCGCCCTCGGCTGGCGTGTCCGCAACGGGCTGCTCTACTGGAAGATCTATCTCAAGCTCGCGCCGTACCCGGTAGAGCTACTCATCCTCGTTGCCGCGGCGCAGCTTGTTCGCAAACGCCTTTCCCGCCTTTCACTGGCGCTGTGGCTCTGGCTCACGATCATGGCCGCTTACATCGTCACAGCCGGCGGCGACCACATGTTTGCCGCGCGCTTCATGGTCACGCTGGTGCCGCTCTTCGCCATCGCCACAGTCACCGGCCTGCTAGAGCTCAACGCGCTCAGCACGTCCACACTCGCAGCGGCCGTGACGACAATCTTCCTCTTCACCTCTGCGCTGCAGTTCCACAACGAGATCCTCAACCCACGGTATGAGAGCGCCTCCAGCATCGCAGGCACCGTCATCGGTGAGTACCTGCGCCCACGCATCGCGCCCGGCCTGCTGGTCGGCCTCAACGTGGCTGGCGCGATGCCCTACGTGGTCGACGACCTCAACTACATCGACATGCTCGGTCTCAACGACTACGGGATCGCGCGACGCAGTCCCGTGCCGCTCGATCCGACCAAACACCCCGTCATCGTCGGCCACCTCAAGGGCGACGGCCTCAGCGTCATGCGCCGCCATCCGGACGTTCTCCTCTTCGGACCTCCCGGTGGCCAGAAAGCCGAAGGCTGGATGACCCTGGGCGATCAGGAAGCAGCGGAAACACTGGACTTTCAGCAGAACTACCAACTCTGCTCTGCCCGGGTCACCCCTGCGGCAGAGCAGCAGCACAAACTGATCCTCGCCGGACTTTCGCCCACGCTGCCGCTGTACTACTACGTGCGTCGCGGCAGCAACGTCGTCTGCGAGCACGGTCTGCCGTAGCAGTCCGCCGCCACGTAGAACATGCTCACTCACCACGCCCACGCCAGCGCGTTACCCTGAACTCTGCATGGCACGAACCCGCACCTTCAACGCTCCCCGCCAGCGCGGGAATGCGCGACGCTCCATCACGCCGCGGCGGCCACCGCCAGAGCTGCTGAACCGCGACCCCAACGGCATCTACCCGATGCACCGCACCGAGCTCATGCCGATCGCCATGGCCTCGCTCGTCCTCGCTCTGCTGGCATTCCTGGTCTGTGCCAAAAACGGCTGGCTGCTTCTCTACGGCGACGCTGTCGCGCACCTCGGCATCGCGCGCCGCATCCTCGATGCCCGCTACCCTGGCCTGGCCCAGTTCGGCGGTGTGTGGCTGCCGCTGCCGCACCTGCTTCTGCTGCCGTTTGTGCAACGCATGGACTGGTGGCAATCAGGCCTCGCCGGAGCGTTCCCCAGCATGGCGGCCTATATCGTCGGCAACCTTGGTCTGTACCGCCTCGCTCGCCGGCTCATGCCGCCCAACTGGGCGTTCGCGGCGACCGCGTTCGTCGCGCTCAACCCGAACCTGCTCTACCTTGCAACCACCGCTATGACGGAGCCGCTCTTTCTCGCACTCTTCGTCTGGTCCACCGTCATCACGCTCGAAGCGGCCGACGCACTTTGTACCGCAAAGCTGCACACCGCAAGTGTGCGCATGGTCGTCAGCAGCCTGCTCACACTCGGCATGGTGCTCACCCGCTATGACGGCTGGATCATCGGCGCGGCGGCCTGGCTCGTTGTCGCCGTCGCGTGGTTCCGAAGCGCGCCCGAAACGCGCAGGCGGACTACGACTGCCTTCGCGCTTGCCACCGCGATCACCGTCGCCGGCCCGATCCTCTGGCTGCTTTACAACGCAAAGTACGAGGGCGACTGGCTTGACTTCCTGCGCGGACCGTACTCCGCCGGTGCGATCGAGAAGAAGACCTCACCGCCCAGCGCGGGACGGTATCACGGCTGGCACAACCCGCTCTATGCTTTCCTCTATTTCACGCGCGCTGCGCAACTCGATGCCGCGTTCTGGGAATCCGGCTTCCTGCTCTTCGCCGGTTCGCTCGCGGGCGCGTGGCTGCTTGCAAAGCAGACGACCCGACGCATCGCTCTTCTGCTCTGGGTGCCGCTGCCGTTTTACATGTATGCCATCGCGTGGAGCTCGGTACCCATCTTCATCCCGGAGCTTTACCCCAATGCCTGGTACAACTCGCGCTACGGCATGGAGCTGCTTCCCGCCTTCGCGATCTTTGGCACGTTCGCCCTCTGGTCGCTCGCGCAATGGCTGCGGCACGGCGACTCACACACCGAAAGTTACACCGCACAACCTCGCCGCCGCCGGATCGCCGAGGCGCTCTATCCCGCTTCACTCCTCCTCGTCATCCTGAATACCTTCATCATGTTCGGCACGGTGGGCACCTTTATCCAGGCCGTCTTTCACAAGACGCCGTGGACGTGGGTCGGCCGCCCGCCGCTCGTCTTCGATGAAGGCGTGGTCAACTCCCGCACCCGCATCCCCTTTGAGAAGTCGCTCGCGGCTGAGATGAATCGCGCACCCGACAACGCGGTCATCATGTTCGACACCACGGATCACATCGGCGCCGTGCAGGATGCCGGCATCCCGCTCAAGCGACTCGTCTCGCCGCTCGACTCACAAAGCTTCAACGCCGCCAGGAACGCACCCGCCGGGCACGCCAACATCGTCATCGCACTCAGCCGTGACGGAGTGGGCGATCCGGTCGCCGCCGCCGTCGCTGCGCACCCGCAAGGCCTGAGCGAGATCGAAATCCTCTGCCACACCGGCCAGCCCTGCGCCCGCATCTACCGTTCTGACGCGTTCCGAGGCGTCGCGCCATGATCCCCTTCGTAAAAGCCCACGCCTGCGGCAACGACTTCCTCATTCTTGAAGAAGCCGAAGCACATGGCCAGCACGCCGCGCTCGCACGCGAGCTCTGCTCGCGCCACTACGGCATCGGCGCCGACGGCATCGAGTTTCTCGACCGCCGCCCCGATGGCTCGTTCTTTCTGCGTCTCTTCAACGCCGATGGCTCCGAAGCAGAGCTCAGCGGCAACGGCACCCGCTGCGTTGCCGCGTGGCTCGCGTATTCCGAAGGCCTCAAGTCCGCAAGGATCGAAACGCACGGTGGCACCCGCACCTGCGACATCGTCGAGTGCAACGATGCCGACTTCCTCATCCAGACGAATATGGGCGTGCCCACCATCCAGGAGCACACCGTCGAGCTCGACAGCGTCGGCCCCGTTCAGGGAGCCGTTGTCGATGTCGGCAATCCGCACTTCGTCCTCTTCACCATGGACCAGGACTTTCGCACCTACGCCCACACGTGGGAGGCACTCGGCGCCTACCTCTGCACGCATCCCGATTTCCCGAAGCAAACCAACGTGGAGTTCGTCCGCGTTATCAGTTCGACGGAGATACACTTCCGCATCTACGAGCGCGGCGTCGGTCCCACCCACTCCTCCGGTACCGGCACTTGCGCCTCCGCTGCGGCTGCCATCGCGCTCCGCAACTGTGCCCGCAGCTTGACCGCAAAGAGCATCGGCGGTCCGCAACACATTGACTGGCCCGCCAACGACCAGCCCATGCGGCTTACCGGCCCCGCACGCATCGTGTGCACTGGCGAGGCAGCAGTCGCGGGTGACATGACCGGCCAAGCGGCATGATCAAACCCCCTGCACTCAAACCCGGCGCACGCATCGGGATCATCTCGCCCGCGGGCGCGCCCAAACCGCACCTGGTCGAGCGCGGCCGCGCACGCCTCGGCGCCCTGGGCTACGAACCCGTGCTCTTTCCCTCCGCACTCGCGCAAGGCCCGCTCTACTTCGCGGGCGACATTGCCGCGCGCGCTGCCGACCTGCACGACGCCTTTGCCGACCCGACGATCGGCGCCGTCCTCTGCACCCGCGGCGGATGGGGTACCGCCGAACTCCTGCCGTACCTCGACGCGGACCTGATCCGCGCCAACCCCAAGCCGTTCCTTGGCTTCAGCGATCCCACCACGCTGCACCTGTGGCTCACGCAAACCTGCGGCCTGGTCACCTTCTACGCGCCCATGCTCTCGCCCGACTTCGCCCGCGGCGACACACTCGAGGACGGCGTGGACCTCCGCAGCTTCCGCAACGCCCTTACGCAAACGGAACCGTGGTCGCTCGGCCCCGCGGAGGGCCTGCGACTGCTCCGCCCCGGCAGATTCACGCGGAGCGTGCAACAGACGGTGCGCGGCACACTCTTCGGCGGCTGCCTCGCCCTGCTCAACGACTCACTCGGCACACCCTGGGCACTGCGCGAGCCGGAGGGCGACAGCATCCTCTTCCTCGAAGAGGTCGGCACGCACCCTTA
>CAXUEG010000061.1:836-12612 GCA_964249935.1 uncultured Terriglobus sp. | reverse complement strand
CCCGGAAGAACCACAGAAAACACAACGCCAGCAGCACCGGAATCCCGGCAATCCCGGACGAGTGCGTCAGCAGAAACAACGCATAGGACACCACAAACAGACCCAGAGCGTAGTAGATTCCATCACGGACCATAACTAACTCCTATGATACCGGATACGGCACCGGTCCTCAGCCGCCCTCCTCGCCCTCTGCCCACAACAGCTGCAGCAGCATGGCGTCTTCCACCGGGCCGGAGTAGTAGCCCCGGCGCGTTCCTGCCACCGTCATCCCAAGGCCTGCGTACAAACGGATCGCCGCTTCGTTGCTGCGGCGCACCTCCAGCCGAAAAGCCCTCGCGCCATCCGCTCGCGCGGTCTGCATCGCCTCTTGCAGCAACAAGCGCCCCACACCTCGGCGACGACAACCCGGCGCGACCGCCATGCCCTCCAGTTCCGCCTCGCCCAGCACAACGGCCGTTTGCGCAAAGCCAACCAGCCTGCCCTCGTCCTCCGCGACCACAAGTCGCCGCACCGGTTCGCTTACGGAGGCTGGGCCGGGCGCGGCGACAGCAAGGGCGCTCCGTTTCCATTGCGGCAGCTCCCGCTCCGCGCGAATCAGCTGGAGTACACCCTCTGCGTCCGCGTCGCGCGCGGCGCGAACGATCATGCCTGTCTCGCGCGCAAGGCCAGCTCCGCATCCGGCACGCGCAGATACACCGCATCCGCCAATGCCACATCCGACCACCGGCGATTACGCACAGCTTCCGCTGAGGCCACCCTGAGCGAGCTCTCAAAGTCGCGCGCCTCCACAAACCGGACGCCTGGGCCAGCCGTCCGCAACGCTTCCTCACACACTGCGACCATTTCTTCCCCTGCAGCGGCGATCGCCTCGTCCAGCGTGAGCACCCTTGCGCTGGGCAAGGTCTCGTCCATGTTGGAAGCGATGCCGTTCACACCCGTGTGACCGCCCGACGCAAACAACGCCGCATACACATCCCCGCGCCCCGCCTGCAGCCACGCCCAAAGCGGTGATCCGGTCACGGCATCCGCCAACACCTGCAGCCGCGACAACGCTACCAGCGGCAGGTCTGCCGCTTCGCACAATCCTTTGGCAGTCGCCAAGCCAATCCGCACGCCCGTAAACGACCCCGGCCCGCTCACCACCGCCACTGCCTGCAATTGCGGCAGTGCGACACCAGCTTCGGCCAGCACCGACTCGATCGCCGGCAGCAGCTCTTCCTGCGTCGCCGGCACCCCAAGGCGTCGCTCACTGAGCGCAGGCGGCTCCGACTCCGCAACCGGCAAGACGGCTACGTAGCCCTCCGCGCCACAGGTATCGATGACCAGTACAGCCGCCATGTCTTTCATCATAGGTCGGGCATCCGCAGCGAACGCTCCACGACCAGCAGCAGAGAAAACACAGCCGTCCGCTCACCACGCCGGATTTCCGCCAGTCCCAATGGAACAAGAATCGCTCGCGCGGCGTCTACCAACCCGCAGCACAGGAGTTTCCAGCCCCATGCGCCTTCCTGCCTCACTCGTTCTTGTTCTGCCCTTCAGCCTCGCCGCGCTGCCCGCCCTGGCTCAGCAGGCTACACGGGTCGCCCCCGTAACCAGCTCATCGCTGCCCACAACCTCTCTGCACAGACGCGCACAGGCTTCCTCCGCTGTGGGCGAAGCCTCGCAAAGTCTGCCAATTCGCCGCGTCGCCCTCTATAAAAACGGCGTCGGCTTCTTTGAGCACGCAGGCAGCGTGCATGGCGATCAGGCCGTCACCATCGACTTCACCACGGCGCAGTTGAACGATGTGCTGCAAACCCTGACCGCCATCGACCTCGGCGGCGGCCGCATCCAGGGCGCGGGCTACAACAGCACCACACCACTCGACCAGCAACTCAAAGCTCTTCCGCTCGCGCTCGCCGCCGACCCCACCGCCACCGACCTTTACACCGCCATCCGCGGCGCTCGTGTGGAGATCACCGGCGACGGCGGCGCCTTCACCGGCCGCATCCTCAATGTGAAGATTCGTGAAACCGCCGCACCGAAGCCAGCAAACGCCGACTCCAGCAACGCGCCGACCGTGCAGCGGCAATACCTGACCGTGGTCTCCGACACAGGCGTGGTTCGCACCGTCGAACTGACGGGCCGCACCGCCGTACGTCTGCTCGATCACGGCGTGCAGGGCAGTCTCGAACGCTACCTTGAAACACTCGCCGCGAACCACCAGGACGGCCTGCGCCACCTCACGCTCACGGACTCCGGCTCTGCGGCAGCGCGCGAGCTGCGCGTCAGCTACATCAGCGAGGTGCCCGTTTGGAAGTGCACCTACCGCCTGCTCTTCGACAACAAGGCCGGCAACAGCACCGCCGCGAAGACCGCGACCCTGCAAGGCTGGGCGGTCGTCGACAACACTGTCGGCACCGACTGGGACAACGTACAACTCTCGCTCATCGCAGGCGCGCCGCAAAGTTTCATCCAGCCCATCTCACAACCGACCTACACCCGCCGTCCCGAGATCGCCCTGCCGCAGGAAGCGCAACTTACCCCGCAGACGCACGAGAGCGGCGATGAAGCAAAAGCTAACGGCGTTGTTGGTGCAGGGATGGGAAGCGGCATGGGCTACGGTTCCGGGGGAGGTATTGGCTCTGGGTCGGCAACGGCAGGCGCAGTCGTGGTCGACGGCCCGCTTGCGCAAAATGTTGCAATAAACGGCAGAAGCAGTGGTGGCCCAGCACGGCGCGATCGCCTCGCGGCGCTCGCCGCTCCAGTGCCAGCGCCACCGCCCTCCTACGAAGAAGCAGCCTCCGCCTCCATCACCCCGCAAACCACCACCAGCAGCTTCGATGATTACTTCGAATACAAACTCAGCGAGCCGGTGACGATCCGCAAAAACGAATCGGCCCTCGTCCCCATCCTGCAAGCCAAGGTGGACGTCGACCCTGTCACGCTCTGGTCGCCCTCCGAGCCGCAGCCTCTTCGCGCGCTCTGGGTCAAGAACACCAGCGGCCTCACGCTCGACCGCGGCAGCTTTTCCATCCTGGAAAACGGCAACTTCAGCGGTCAGGGCTTGCTCGATCCCATCCACCCCGGCGAGCGCCGCCTGCTCAGCTACGCCGCCGATCAAGCCGTGCGCGTCACGCCGGACACGTCGCAGCGATCCGACAACCAGCCCCGCCGCGTGCAGCAGATCACCATCGCGCGCGCCGTGATGACCGTTAGAACAGCAGAGGTGTCCGATCAGAACTGGCTCGTTCACAACGCCGCGCCCGAGCCGCGCACCGTCATCGTCGAACAGCCCAGACTGCCTGGGTACACCCTCGCGGTCGACGAAAAGCCGGAAGAGACCACCGCCAACGCCTATCGCTTCCGCGTCGCCGTGCAGCCCGGCGCGACCACACCGCTGCACGTCGCACAGCGGCGCACCGTCGGTACGCGCTACGAGCTTGCCAACATTGACAGCGACCGGCTCCTGCTTATCCTGCGCGAGGACGGCGACCCACCCGCAGTCCTCTCCGCGCTGCAGCCAGTGCTCGCCGCCAAGCGTCACCTGTCCGACTTGGACGGGCAGATCGCGCAACACGAAAACCGCATCGGCGAAATCACCAACGACCAGAACCGCCTGCGCAGCAACCTGCAGGCGCTGAAAGGCACCGCAGAAGAACGTGCCCTCGCCAAACGCTACACCGACGAGCTCAACAAACAGGAAGACGGGATCGCGCAGCTTCGCACCGAACTTGAATCGTTGCGCCAGCAACAGCAAGCCGCCCGCGACGCCCTGGCAACCCAGCTCGAGTCGTTGCAACTGGATGTAACGCTGTAATCGGGATTCACCCGAACAAGCCTGAGCCGTAGAGCGACTGGAACCGTTACTGCGACCCGCCCGCCTGCGATGGCGTTACAGGGCCGACCCGTGGAAAGTACCCGGCCTTGGTGCGCACGCTCAGCCGTGAGTACCCGCTCGCCTTCGCATCTACATGAATCTGGCGGTAGCCGCCCAGCCGCGCCGGCTTGCTCGGCTGATAGCTGATGGTGTACTGCTGGCGAATATCTTCGGCGACCTGGTGCGCAATGTCGTCCACCTCTTCCAGCCGCCGCGGAAAGTACGCAAGTCCACCCGTCTGCTCAGCCAGTGACGTAAGCACGCGCCGCGCGTGCCGGCTCTCGCGCTTGTCCTCATCCGGACCGAACAGCAGACCGACGCAATAGATCGTCGGTCCATCCAGCTCCTGGACGCGCTTGATCGCCTCCTCGAGCGTCGTGCTCGATGCGTTATCGTCACCGTCCGTCACCAGCAGCAGCACCTGTTTCGGCCGCTTTGCGTTGCGTGCCAGGTAATCGGAGCTGGCGATGATCGTGTCATAAATCGCCGTTCCGCCCGAGGCCTTCACATAGCTCAGCCCCGCTTCCAGCTTGTGAATGTCACTCGTAAAGTCCTGGTCGATGTACGGCTCGAAGCTGAAATCGACCAGGAACGCCTCGTCCTGCGGATTCGACAGCCGAACGAAATCCAGCGAAGCCTTTCCAACCGCCGCGCGCTTGTCATACATCGATCCCGAGCTGTCGATCAGGATGCCCAGCGACACCGGCAGATCCTCGTGCCGGAACGACGTGAGCGTCTGCGGTACACCGTCCTCGTACACGTGGAACGCATCGCGGCCCAGCGACTGCACCACACGGCCGCCGCCATCCAGCACGGTCGCGTTCAGCCGCACCTCGCCCACGTTTGTCCGCAGCGTATAGGTGCCGCCCTGGCGTTCTACCTGCGAGTTCGGCGCATTCACATTCGCCGCAGCCGATGGAGGAGGCGCGTCCCCGTCCGGCGAAGCGATCGGGTCACGGTCCACCGAGAGCGACGGAGCGCCGCCACTCGCGCCCGCGGGAGGGGCAGTCTGCTGCGCAAGAGCAGAAGCACCCATGACTAGGCTCAAAATATGCAACAGGACGGCGGTGCGTACGCTACTCAGATGGTGCATAGTACCCCGTCCGGTTGTGTACGTTCAACGGCGGCAGTCCCGGTGGAGGATTCAGCCTCACCTTCAGCTTCCGCCACTGCCCATCCTTCCGCAGTTCTGTCGGCTTGTACCCGACCACATACTCGTTTCGCAGCTCCGCGGAGATGCGCGACGCAATGTCGCCCAGCTCATTCACATCCGTCACGCGAAACAGGCGTCCACCCGTCATCTCGCAGATATCCGTCAACAGCGCCGGACCTTCCTTCTCTTCCACCGTCGGCGCGTACTGGTCGAAAATGCCGATGGAGTAAATCTGCACGTCGCTCTCGCGTACGGCCCGGCGCAGCTCGCCCTCACTGTAACGGGAGCGATTGTCGCCGCCATCGCTGATAATCAACAGCGCCTTGCGGTCGTACTTGGCGTCCTTTAGCTTGTTAATCCCCATGTAAGTCGCGTCGATCAGCGCCGTGCGCGCCGTCGGCTTCAGCATCACCATACGCGCATCGATGTCGTCCACGTTATTGGTGTAATCCACGACCACGGCAGGCCGGTCGTTGAACGCGATCACGAAGAACTCATCCTGTGGGTTAGACGTACGCATAAACTCGCTCAGCGCCTTGCGTGCGCGGGCATACTTGCTCGTCATACTTCCGCTTAGATCGAAAATAATCCCGATGGTTACCGGCGCGTCATCCGTCGAAAAGCTCCGGATCGTCTGCGGTTTGTCGTTGTCGTACACATAGAAGTTCTCGCGCTCCAGACCGGTAACCAGGCGATTCTGCGAGTCGGTCACCGTCATGGGCACGAGTACCAGGTTCGTCTCCACGCGGATCGTGGTGTTGCGCCGAGCCTGCCCATCGTTCGGCGTTTCCGGCTCCAGCGGCTTACGTGCGGGCTCGGCGGGCCGGGTCGGCGTCTTTGCATCGCCCAGGGGGTTTTCCTGAGCATGCAGACGCGGCATCGCCCCCAGCACGCATAAAAGTCCGCAGAGGAGCCATCCTCCCCATCGTCTCCAAGGAAGGAACGACTTTCGCTGCTCGGCGCTCAGCAGGTGTGGCATGATGCGGTGCTTCTATCCTTCTCCGTCAGTTGCGTCCGGGTGCCGAGCGTGCGCGACATTCTCATTCCCTAGGATGCCAACGCCGCGCGGAACGTCATCGTGCACGGCCCGCATCCGCCCTGCTCCCATGCAACCGCGGAGTCCGATTCTACGCGATAGCGGTGAGGCCGTGGCATCCCCCTTTCACGGTACGCACACCGATCGCGTCGCCGTGTCCTCGTACAATCAACCGAACGGCCCTCACCCTTCCACCCTGGAGATGTTCCTAGGCTCATGCAGATCTATCCGTTCCGCGCGCTTCGCTACAACACCGCCGCTGTCAGCCTTGAAGACGTGGTGACCCAGCCTTACGACAAGATCTCGCCGGCCATGCAGGACGCCTACTACGCCAAAAGTCCCTACAACCTGATCCGCGTCATCCTGGGCAAGCGCGAGCCGGATACCGAGGCCGACAATGTCTACACCCGCGCCGCCGCCTACCTGGCCGACTGGCGGCAGAAGCACGTCCTTCAGGAAGACGACCGGCCCGCGCTCTTCGGCTATGCGCAGCGCTACACCGTGCCCGGCACAACCGAGGTGCGCGAGCGCCGCGGCCTCATCTGTCTGGGCCACCTCTATGACTACGCGGAAAAGGTCGTCTACCGCCACGAGCAGACGCTCAGCAAGCCAAAGTCCGACCGCCTGTCGCTCTTCAAAGCCACACGCACCTACTGCGAACAGATTTACATGCTCTACAGCGACCCGGCGTTCACGGTCGAAGACCTGATCTTCGGCAACAAATCCGGCGAACCCGCAACGCCGCCCGACCAGACCGTCACCGACGAGTACGGCGTCGTGCACATGCTGTGGCACGTCAACGATCCCCGCGTCGTCAACCTGATCGTGACCGCACTGCAGGACAAGAAGCTCATCATCGCCGACGGCCACCACCGCTACGAGACCAGCACGACCTACGCCCGCGAGCGCGCCGCCGAGCTCGGCGTTGCCGACCCGACCACGCACGCCGTCACGCACACCGAACAGACCTACGGCGCCAACGACGGAGCACCCTCCGAATATGCCGACGAGCACGGCCAGGCCCCGCTGCCCGCGCCACAGTTCCCTGAAGCCGCCATGATGATGACGCTGGTCAACATGGACGCGCCCGGCATCACGATCCTGCCGGCGCATCGCGTCGTCTTCGGTTTGCCCGCGGACGCGGTGCCCAACTTCCTGGAACGCGCCCGCGACTTTTTCGACGTCGCCCGTGTCGACACCACGCACAACGCGAAAGACTCCGATGCCGAGCAGGTTGAAGACGCCACCGCGCTACTCGCACCCCTGAACGCCACCAGCGGCGTAGCCTTTCTCGCGGCCACTCGCGACGGCGACTTCCTCCTCACCGCAAAGCCGGACGCCGTCGAAGCCGCGCTCCAAAACTTCACACCACGCCAGCGCGCGCTCGATGTCGTGCAGTTGCACGGCCTTGTGCTCGAACAGCTGCTCGGCCTTTCCGCCGAAAGCATCCGCAACCAGCAGAACCTTCGGTACCTGCGCTCCGCGCCCGAAGCCATCGCACAGGTCGAGCGCGGCGAAGCCGACATCGCCTTCCTGGTCAAGCCCGTCACTCTCGAACAGCTGCAAACCGTCTCCCTCTCGGGCGAGGTCATGCCTCAGAAATCCACCGACTTCTACCCCAAGCTGCTCAGCGGCCTCGCCTTTTACGCCTTGGACTAAGCCTCGGTTGAGAGCCTTACACTCGGAGCCGAACTTCGTCCGGTAAGTCAACGCACCCTGATCAAAGATTGTCATCCTGAGCGAAGCGAAGGACCTGCTTTTCCGAAGCGCCACCGCACCCGAAAAAAAGCACCCCACCCGCTACAATCAACCTCGACCCGTGAGACGCACGCCCCTCATCCTGCTCGGCGCACTCGCCGCGCTGCCCAGCTCCGCGCAAACCAGCCCCGCGCAGAAGCTCACCGTTGTCATCGACGCAGCACGTGGCGGCAACGAGTACGGCGCCCGCATCGACGAGCACACCTATGAGAAGCAGGTCACGCTCGACATCGCGAACCGCCTCCGGTCGCTGCTCACCGCGCGCGACTTCAACGTGGTGCTCACGCGCGAAAACGACACTCTGCTCACCAACGAGCAGCGCGCCGCCATCGCCAACCAGAACAAGCCGATCGCCTGTCTGCTGCTGCACGCCACCGGAGCGGGCACCGGCCTGCACCTGTGGACGTCGTCCCTTCCCGCCATGCCGGTCGGCAGCACCGCCGTACTGTGGGACGAGGCACAGGCGCCCTTCGTTCAGCGCTCCCAGCGGCTCGCCTCGGAGTTCGCCGCGGCCTTCGTGCGTTCCAAGATTGCCGTCTCCAGCGGACATACCTGGATTCGCCCGCTCGACAACATGCAATGCCCCGCTGTAGCGCTTGAGATTGCACCCGAGGACGGTGACACACCCGCCAGCGATCGCACCTACCAGGCGCATCTGGCGGACGCCATCGCAAGTCAAATGGTCTTTTGGCGCGGCCATGCGGACCTGGTCGACTCCATCCTGAACCCGCCGCCGCCACCCACTCCGCCTAAGCCAGCAACAGCGGAAAAAACCGGCACCTTGGCAGCACCCACGCGCACCCGGACGGCAGACAGCAGTAACCCGGCCGGCGGATCGTCTCCCGTCGTTCCGAGCGTGCAGCGCACTCCGCCGGCAGCCGACGCAAGCGCACCATCTACCCGAATGCCGCCCTCAAGGCCTAAGCCCGTAACGCCATCCCGCGAGGCGTCTCCGCAATGATCCCCCGCTACCAGCGCATCCTCTTCGCCGTCCTCGTGCTGGCCTGCATCGGCATGAGCGCGATCCTCTGGAACCACCACCGCCACAACTATTCCCTGCGCGACGAAGCAAACACCGACGCACCCATTGAGGCGCCCAGCTACGCCGCCGCCGAAAGCGTAACGCTCGCCCTCGCCAACGACACCGACGGCTCCATCACGCCCACAACGCGCGACATCGCCCTGCCCTCCACGCCCGCCGTACGCGTCCGCGCTCTGCTCGAACACCTGCTCGCGGAGTACACCTCGCGCAAGTCACCGCATCCACTCGGCGGCGGTGTCGCAGTGGAAGACGCCTACCTGATCGACCTGCCGCTGTCCGCCCCCGCCATCCGCAATGCCGACGGTTCCTTCGTCGGCAGCGGCCTGCCGGCACGCTCCGCCGAAAACGAAGACCCGCTTACCCACGCGACCGGACAGCTCGCCATCATCAACCTGCGCTCCGCCTGGTGCGACGCCCACCCCAGCGGCATCACCGTCGAAACCCTCACCATCGACTCCATCCTCGGCACGCTGCACGCGGCGATGCCGGAGGTTACGGAAGTTCGGTTCCTCGTCGACGGCCAGCCCCGCTCCACCCTCGCCGGCAACGTCGAGCTCGACCGCACCTACGACGTCGTCGACACCAGCAACGTCGTCACTCCCGTCTCGCATGAATAGCGCCGCCGACTCGCGTGCGCAGCAGCGTAAACACGAGCGCCCCTGCATCGGTGTCTTCGACTCGGGCTTCGGCGGCCTCACCGTCCTGCGCGCCCTGCTCCAACACCTGCCCGGCGCCGACTACCTCTACCTCGGCGACACCGCGCGCCTCCCCTACGGCTCCAAGTCCGCCGACACCATCACGCGCTACACCGGGGGAGCCGTTCGCACCCTCATCGGACACGGCGCACAACTCGTCGTCGTCGCCTGCAACACGGCTTCCGCGCTCGCCCTCCCACACCTGCGCGACAACAGCGCAGTCCCGCTCGTCGGCGTCATCCAGCCCGGCGCCCTGGCCGCAAGGCTCGCCGCCCCCAAGACAAACCAACCCGTCCTCGTCCTCGCCACCGAGGCCACCGTGGCTTCACACGCTTACCAGCAGGCCTGCGCCGAACACGGCCTCGACACCATCGAGAAAGCCTGTCCGCTTCTCGTGCCGCTCGTGGAAGAGGGCTGGACCGACCACCCCGTTACTCGGGAGGTCGCCGAGATCTACCTGAACGAAGCGCTCAGAACCGCCCAGCCCGGCGCCGTTCTGCTCGGCTGCACGCACTACCCGCTGATCCGCCCCTTGCTCGAACGTTCAACGGCGATGCTACTCGGCCCCATCCCCGTCATCGACTCCGCCGAAGCCACCGCCCTCCACGTGCAAACCATCTTGCCGGGTGCTGCAGAGCCCGGCCAGCAACGCCCCGCACTACGCTTTTTCGCAACCGATTCGCCGCAAAAGTTTCAGCGTCTCGGGCAGCGCTTCCTCGCTCATCCCATCGACGCCGTCACGCTGGTCGACCTCGACGCTTGAACAACCGCGGCCTGCGGGTGAGCTCATCTCGCGTTTGTGTGCGCAGGTGCCCTGTCGTGCTTTCGCTGGTAGGAGTCAGCAAAGTGCTGAAGAGCTTTAGCGCCTACCGTGCTCACCAACAAGAAGGCGAAGGCACCAAGAAGAACAACGGAACGATCGATCCTATGTCCTCTGGTCGAGCCCTTCGTCTCCGAGATCTGCGTGGTCCAAAAGAGCACGCGAAACGCTTCCCTCTCGTGCCAAAGCAGCAAGACGAGAGCAGCCGTGATGAAAACTGCGACACCCTCTGCGCCTGGACTGATCACATAGAAGATGTTGATCAAGACGATATTCACCATGATCGGCAGCATCAGCATCGCAGCCAGCAGCGCTGTCTTGCGAAACAGCAGAAGTGACGCCGAGCAAACCTGGATCGAACCAAGGATGTACTTATAGGCGTGGGAATAGCCAAAGTAATACCACGTCAGCGTCTGTCCATCGAGTGAGCCAATCGGCTTCTGTGCCACCCAATCGGGAACCACAAGCTGGTGCCCAGTCAGCTTCGTAATCCCGTAGAAGTAAAGAAACCAGGCGCAAGCGTATCGAAGCCAATCGAGGTATTTGGGGTACGGTTGCACGCCAAAACGCTAGCACGTCCAGCTTCTTCCGGTCAGCCGGAAACTCGGGTCACTCATATCGCTCGGTCTGGAGAAGCTCGGATCGTCGGCTTCACTTCGTCTCGCAACAACATCGTCGCGATCCGCTGTGCCCGTGATCCAACCTACGCTGCTATCCTCATCCTCGGAAATCAACACCACACCCGATGCCCTATCTCCTCAAATCCGAACCGGATCACTACTCCTTCGACGACCTCCTCCGCGACGGCGAAACCGTCTGGGACGGCATCAAGAATCCGCAGGCGCTCATCACCCTGCGCAACATGAAGCCCGGCGAACACTGCGTCATCTACCACTCCAACACCGGCAAGGAAGCCGTCGGCATCGCAACCGTCGTCTCCGTGGACCCAAGCGACCCGAAGAACCCCAGCATCCGTCTGAAGGCCGGCAAGCGACTCACGCAGCCAAAGTCACTCGCCATGATGCGCGAAGCTCCGGTCTTCCATGACTCGCTGCTCTTCCGCCAGTTTCGGCTCTCCGTGGTCCCGCTGAACGACGCGCAATACGATTGGCTGTTGCACGGCGATGCAAGCGCTCCCTCCGCGCCCGCAAAGAAGACACCTGCAAAGCAGACAAAGCCATCCGCCGCGGGCAAGGCCGCCGCAAAGAAATCCGCCGCAAAAGGAAAGAAAGCATGATCGATCTCCAGGAGAAAACCGCCGTCGTCTTCGGCCTCGCCAACAAACGCTCCATCGCCTGGGGCATCGCGCAAAAACTCAATGAAGCTGGCGCACGCATCGCCATCTGCTACCAGAACGACCGCCTCAAGCGCGATGCCGACACGCTCTCTGCCGAACTCCGCGACGCAAAGACC
>CAXUEG010000061.1:0-826 GCA_964249935.1 uncultured Terriglobus sp. | reverse complement strand
CCGTCTCCGTCGACAGCGAGATCGACGCGACCTTCGCCGCCCTCAAGGACGCCTACGGCACACTCGACATCGTCGTGCACTCCGTTGCCTTCGCACCCTCCGATGCGATGAAGAACGACTTTCTCGAAACCCGCCGCGAGGACTTCCGCATCGCTCTCGACGTAAGCGCCTATTCGCTCATCGCCGTCGCGCGCGCGGCCGCCCCGCTCATGCCCGCCGGAGGCTCCATCCTCACCATGACCCACTACGGCGCGGACAAGGTCTTTCCCAACTACAACGTGATGGGTGTCGCCAAAGCGGCACTCGAGTCCGCCGTCCGCTATCTCGCTATGTCGCTCGGCTCACGCGGCATCCGCGTCAACGCCGTCTCCGCAGGCGCCATCAAGACGCTCGCGGCCCGCGGCATCGGCGACCTGCAGAAAATGCTCGACGCCAGCGAAGCCCGCTCCGCCCTGCACCATAACGTCGACACGCTCGAGGTCGGCAACGCCGCCGCCTTCCTGCTCTCGCCGCTCGCCAGCGGCATCACCGGCGAAGTCATGTTCGTTGACGGCGGCTTCAACATCACCGGCATGTAAGCATTCGATCCCTCGTGGAAGCTCGATCCTCAGCATTGAAGATCCCTCGCGATCCTCAGCATTAAAGAGCCCTCGCAGGAGCTCGACCCTGAAGCAGGGTCATCCTGAGCAAAGCGAAGGACCTGCTTTTTTTCCAATCTCCGACAAACTCCAAGGCAAGCCCGAACAGCCCGCCCCCAACCCGGAGCGGGCCGTTGCATTATGCTCACCACAGCCCATGAACCTGACCCGCAACGCCATCTCCGCCG
>CAXUEG010000060.1:0-12753 GCA_964249935.1 uncultured Terriglobus sp. | reverse complement strand
CTGCACGAACTCGGCTTGCGGGTTCACCCATGCGGGCTTGCCGAACTTATGCGTGTTCGGCTCCAGGTTGTCGAGGACGCGAACGGTCCAGCCTTCCGACAGCAAGAGGTCGACAATGTGGGAACCGATCAGCCCGGCACCGCCGGTCACAAGGGCACGCTTCTGGTGAGTCATGTGTGTATGGTACGAGTTTCTTCTGTTCGGTCCGGTGCGCCGGCAGCGTCCTGACTAGTTACCGCGAGCGCTGCGCTGAAACAATCCACGTGTGTTCTGTTAGGCTTGCAAACCTGAAGGAAGAACCTAGCGTCCTACGCACCACACGTCAGAACAGGTATTCACGTTGCTCACCCGGAGGCTTCCAGTGCGTACGTTTTTCACCATTGCTATTACCACGCTGCTGGCCGCCATCGCTCTTCCGGCCCGAGCCACGCCGTTCTCGTCGATTGTCGTCTACGGAGACAGCCTTTCCGACAATGGCAACCTGTATTCGGCGACGCTCGGCGCCTACCCTCCGCCTCCTTACGTCAATGGCCGCTTCTCCAATGGCCCGGTTGCAGTGGAACAGCTTGCCGCGCAACTCAACACGCCCCTGCTGGATTTTGCGTATGGAGGCGCCACGAGCGGCGTTGGCAATATCGTGGATGGTGGAACTGCAACGACCCGGGGATTAGTCGGCCTGCCAGGGCTGCTGGCCGAGCTTCCGCTGTCGTCCGGTATCGTCCCGTCATCGACGATCCCGAGTTCGCTGTTCATCGTGTGGGGCGGTGCGAACGACTATGAGACGCTCAGCAACCCAACACTCGCAGACAGCGCGGCCGCCGCACAGACAGCCGCAGCCGACATCGATGAGATCGTGACTGCCCTGCAAGCTGAGGGCGCAAGCAGCATCCTGGTCCCGAACCTGCCAGACCTGGGCAAGACGCCGGAGTTTTATGGAGATGCTTCGGCGTCGGCGTACACAAATGACTTCAACGGCCTGCTCGCCGCCACACTGCCAACGGGTGCTACGCTCTTCGACACCGACGCCGTCTTCAACTCCATCCTCAGCAGCCCGGGCAGCTACGGGTTCAGCAACACGACCACACCCTGTATTACGGCGGGAGCGAACCCGGCGTGCACGGGCTATCTCTTCTTCGACGACATCCATCCCACGACCGCGGTCGATACGATTCTCGCGCAAGACTTTGCTGCTGCGGCGGCAACGCCCGAGCCATCGTCGTTGTTGCTGCTCGGTACGGGCATGACCGCCGCAGCGGGGATCATCCGTCGGCGGAGATCCGCGTCACAGCTGACGAGCATCAGCGATGGTGCGAGCCGTTCGTGACTCCATCCAACACCTCGCCCAGATGCCAGGTTGTGGGTGAATCCATATTGATTTACTTCAGGAAGCGTTTATGCCAGCGTCGTGCTCAAATGTCTTGCGTACCAGGTCCATTCTTACAATCTTTTTTTCCGCATTTCTTGCTGCTGGCGTGGGCCGCGCGCAGAGCTATGTAAGCCGGTTCGATCTGTACACCGGCTTTAGTGACCTGAATACTCCGGGCCTGAACAACATCAACCAGATCGGCTTCCACCTTCAGGCCGGAGTTACCGCGAATCGCTGGTTGTCTTACGGCTTCGACTACTCCACCCAGAACGGTTCGACGCACCTGACCCCGGGCATCGCCACAACCGCCCTGCGGCAGGAACTGGCCGCCGAACTGCCGCCCGGGTACGCGCTGAACCTGCCGGTGGAGGTTACGATTCAGACCTTCACCGCGGGTGGCCAGGTGATCCTGCGCAAGTACCACGCTGCCACCTTCTTCGCCCGCCCGGTGCTTGCCGCGTTCCATATCCGGGGCACACCGCACCCGAACGATCCCGTCAACACGCTTGTCGCCGCCCAACTCGCACCACAGGGCTACCTGACAGACTGGTACGGCGCTTATGGAGCCGGTGGCGGCGTAGAGTTCCCGGTGATGAAACACCTGGGCGCGCGTGTGCAATTCGACGCCGGGTGGAACCACCCGTTCAATAACATCCTGGAAAACGGTGGCTTCAGCTTTCGCTACTCGATCGGCCCTGCGTTTCACTTCGGCCACAACGTGTCGAAGGCCGCGCGCCCGTAAGCAGCAGGCCGCGATTTGACTTCTTTGCCCCGGCGTTGCCGGGGCCAGGAGAACGCTTCGAACATGACAGGCGTACGATACCGCTTTCGCGCGGGTGAACCGCGGACGACCACATATACTCAGGCTTCAAAAACTCACTTCCTGGAAAGTGCCATGTTTACCCGAACGTTTGTGGTAGCGGTCCTGCTCTGTTGTGCAAATTTCCTTGCCGCACAGCAACAGGAGCCGATTCGGCTACGGATCGATCTCTCCGACGCGGCGCGGCACCTGGTTCATGTGACCGAGCAGGTCGCCGTGCATCCGGGCACGAACGACTTTTGGTACCCGCAATGGATCCCGGGGCAGGAACTGCCTGGCGGTCCGATCGATAATCTGACCGGCCTTGTCTTCCGAGCCGGCCGCGCGGACAGTGCGGTCGTTCCATGGCGTCGCGACCTGATGGACCCGTTCGAGTTCCACGTGCAGGTTCCGGATGGCGTGGCATCGCTGGCCATCGCCTTCGATGTGCTGGAGGTGCCAAGCCGGTTCAACACCATCGGCACGAACGTGGCGAGTTCTCATCTGGCGATGGTGGAGCCGAGCGAGGTGGTTCTGTATCCGGCGCACACGCCGGTGAACACAATAGAGGTCACGCCGGCTATCCACCTGCCAGCCACGTGGCGAGCCGCCACGGCGTTACGCGTCGACGAAGCAGCGCCTTCGACCCTGAACGGTCCGGACACAACGTTTGGGACTGTTTCCTTAGAGCAATTTGTTGATTCCCCGATTCTCGCCGGAGATCATTGCCGGCAATACCCGCTGGCGCCGGAACTGCACCCGGCGCACACACTCGATGTGTGCGCCGAAACCGACAGCAGCGCCGCCCTGACGCCGGAGTTCCTGACGCACATGGCAGAACTGGTGCGGCAGGCAACCAAGGTGTTTCAGGCGCACCATTACAACCACTTCGACTTCCTGGTTGCGCTTTCGCCGCACCTTTCCGGCGACAGCATGGAGCATACGCAATCGGCGCACTACGTCCTGAAGGGCGCGACCGTGGACGATGCGGCGCTTGCGGACTTTGTTGGATACGTGATGCCGCACGAGTACACGCACTCCTGGTGTGGGAAGTATCACCGTCCCGCGGGTGTGGCGACGGCGGACTTCAACACGCCCATGCAGAACGAAATGTTGTGGGTGTACGAAGGTCTGACGGAGTACTACGGCAACCTGCTCAGTGCCAGGTCCGGCTTTTATACGCCGGAGCAGGTCGTGAATCGCTTCGATTTTGCGGTGTTTGGAGTCGACCAGCCCGGGCGTGTCTGGCGGAACGTACAGGACACGGCAGATGCTTCGGCGGTGCTGCGCGGGAACGACACCGGATGGGCGAACTGGCGGCTAAGCCAGAACTACTACCAGGAGGGGGCGCTGCTGTGGCTGGAAGCGGATCTGAAGATCCGGCAAATGAGTCACGGCACCAAATCTCTGGATGACTTTGCGGCCTCGTTCCTGGGATCTGACGGGCAGGTTGGCAAGCCGCGCGACTCGGGACCCGGCGTGGTGCCGTATCGCTTTGCGGACGTGATCGCCGCGTTGAACGCAACTCAGCCGTACGACTGGGAAGGATTTTGGCAGACTCGGCTCACTGCGTTGACGCCGAAGTTGCCGACTGCCGGACTGGAAGCCGCCGGGTACGACTACGTTTACGGCGAGGAGATGAGCCCAGCGGAGGCCAGATTCATCACCGCGGCACACATGGCGGAGATGATTCATTCGCTCGGGTTCCAGGTGATGCCGGACGGAACGCTGATGGATGTGTGGATGGGCAGCCCTGCGTTTACCGCTGGACTTGGGCCTGGAGATAAGCTGACTCAGGTGAACGGCAAGCCGTACACGCCCGAGGCGCTGACGGGTGCTGTTCGGGACGCGAAGGGGCGTCCCGGGCCGGTGACGCTCACTTTTGTCCGCGACGATGAGACTCACACCGTGTCCGTGCCGTACCACGATGGGT
Organism: uncultured Terriglobus sp.; assembly: GCA_964249935.1. Classification (GTDB taxonomy): domain Bacteria; phylum Acidobacteriota; class Terriglobia; order Terriglobales; family Acidobacteriaceae; genus Terriglobus. The sequence continues at coordinate 8,655 of CAXUEG010000060.1, read as the reverse complement.
TGCGCTTCTCCACGCTGCGGCGGAACGGGAATCCCAACCTGCTGATGACGGCGATCCTCAAGGCGAAGTAGCGAGGCAGACCGTCAGGCGCGAAGAACTGGGGCGATCTCCGCGCCGTAGAGTTCGATGGAGTGCATTGCTTGCGCGTGGTTTAGGCCGGCGACGCTGGTTTGCAACTGGATACGGTGCAGACCCCCAAGATCTTCGTCCAGTGTTTTCAGCTTTTCGGCAACATAGGCCGGGTCGCCGACCATGAGCGCGCCTTTGGGTCGGCGCAGAGCGTCGAACTGCGCGCGCGTAACCGGCGGCCAGCCGCGTTCCTTGCCGATGTTGGTGAACTCGCGGGCGTAGCCGGGGAAGAAGTCGTCGGCGGCCTGCTCGTTGGTGTCAGCCACGTGGCCGAGCACGTGAACGCCGACCTTGAGATCATCCGCGGCATGACCGGATTGCTTGCCGGCCTCCCGGTAGAGATCGATGAGCGGGCGGAAGCGGTGCGGTTCGCCGCCGATGATCGCGACCATGAGTGGCAGGCCGAGCACGCCGGCGCGGATGAAGGATTGCGGCGTTCCACCAACGCCGAGCCAGATGGGCAGCTTCGCCTGTACCGGCCGCGGGAAGACGCCCTGGTTCTGGAGCGCCGGACGGAACTTCCCGGTCCAGGTGATAGGGTTCTGCTCGCGAAGTTGTAGCAGGAGGTCAAGCTTCTCGGCGAAGAGGGCGTCGTAGTCCTGCAGCTTGAAGCCGAAGAGCGGGAACGATTCGGTGAAGGAGCCGCGGCCCGCAACGATCTCCGCGCGGCCGTTCGAAAGCAGGTCGAGGGTGGAGAACTCCTGAAAGACGCGGACCGGATCGGCGGCGCTGAGCACGGTGACCGCGGAGGCGAGGCGGATCTGTTTGGTGCGTGAAGCTGCGGCCGCCAGGATGACGGCGGGCGCGGCGTCCAGGAACTCCTCGCGGTGGTGTTCGCCGAGACCGAAGGCATCGAGGCCGGCCTGGTCGGCGGCCACGATTTCCTCGACGAGGTTCGCCATGCGTTCTTGCGCGCAGATTATTTCGCCGGTAACGGGGTCGGGGCGGTGGGCGATAAAGCTGTCGATGCCGAGTTGCATCTTTTCTCCCCTTCTTACTATTACTTCGATGTCGAACTATTCCTGAAGATTCATCGCTGGCGCAACGGCAGTAGCGCGTGCTGTTTGCGATTGCGGATTGCCATCCATTGCAACTGCCAGATTGCTTTGGCCGGTCTGCGATGAGTGATCGAGAGGACAGCTTTACACTGGTCAGGTTATGCCGTTCCCGTGGAAGACCTGTGTTGCGTGTGGTGAGGAGTTTGAGTTGCGGCCGGACAAGCCCGGCTACGCGAACCGATGCATGGAGTGCACTGAGAAGGACATGTCCACCAAGGGCAAGCCGAGCATGGATGCGACGGAACGCCAGAGCCTGACGGAGATGAATGAGGCGCGCCGAACCGCAATGCGGAATATGCTGTACCGAAAGGACAGTTGAGGCGTGAACGTTTTCTGGGAGCGGTTCGTATTCGTGCGAGTGCCTGTCCGTTCGATGGTATTGCTGCTGGGTTGTGGCTCTGGCGTCGTGAGCGCGAGCGCGCAGCAGGCGCCTGCGCCGACCATTGTGCAGCCGGGAGCGCCGGGCGAGCCGAGCCGCACTCTGCCCGCCGGGTCGCATGCGCCGCAACCGGCGCGTGCGCAGGCTGACGTGGATTTCATGCAGGGCATGATCATGCATCATGGGCAGGCGGTCGAGATGACCGCGCTGATCCCGTCGCACACGACGAATGCGCAGGTGACCGCAATCGGCGCGCGGATCAGCCGTTCGCAGACGGATGAAATGCAGTTTATGCAGCGATGGCTACACGCCCGGGGCGAGAAGACCGAGATGACGATGCCGGAGGCGATGCCAGGCATGCCGGAGATGACGATGAGCGGCGCGCCGATGCCGACTATGCCTGGCATGCTGAGTCCGGCGCAAATGGATGCTCTGCGCAAGGCGCATGGGGCCGCGTTCGACCGGCTGTTCCTGACCGGCATGATCCAGCACCACAATGGGGCGCTGGTGATGGTGCATGATCTGTTCAACTCAGCCGGAGCGGGGCAGGATGCCGACCTGTTCGACTTTGCAACGGACGCGGACAACACGCAGCGCGCGGAGATCCGGATTATGGAAGGCATGCTGGGAAAAGCAGCGAGCCGGCAAGTCAGCGAATCGGCAAGTCAGCAGTGATGTGCACAGGGCAGAGCAAGCAAAGGTGCTGCTGGTCAGCTGCAGCACCGTAGTTCAAACATCTCAGGAGGCAGGATGGAACAGGTGAGCAATTCGTTGTTGCGTTGGGCTGCAGTGGCAGCCTTGTGTTTGGGAGCGCCGGCCGCGTTTGCACAGGGAACGCCGAAGGCGCCGGTGGACCAACCGGCGGACGCAAAGCAGGCCGCGAAACCGACGCCGACCGACGAAATGGATGAGTTCACGCCGAAGCCGGCGCCTCCGCTGCCTCCCGGTATGACCGGCGCCAGCACGAGCGATCCGCGTTACACGCTGAAGCCGGGCATGTATGACGCCGGCGAGGCGGCCAGCGGCATGCGCCGCGTTGTTTCCTTGCATAAGCCGCCCGCCTTCACGCTGGACAGCAACGATCCCAATGATCCGCGCGTGAATACGGCGCTGACCAAGGTGCTTGGGGTTGGACAGCCGGAGAAGATGCCCAAAGCGCTCAAGCCGGTACTGGCACAGCTCGGCTACGCGAACTCGGACCTGGCGTTCCAGGGTGCGCACCTGTTTCAGGGAAACTTTTATGGCGTGAGCATCTATGACATCGCCAACCCAGCTGCGACCAAGCTGCTGACCACGCTGGTGTGTCCTGGCGGACAGGGCGACGTTTCGGTGTACAGGAACCTGCTCTTTATGTCCGTCGAGATGCCGAACGGCCACCTGGATTGCAGCACGCAGGGATTTCCACCGAACGCGCCGCAGTCGGATGAAGATAAGAAGGCGAAGAAACCGAACACTCCCGTCGCGCAGAAAGACCGGTTCCGCGGCGTGCGTATCTTTGACATCTCCGACATTCAGAACCCGAGGCAGGTTGCGGCGGTGCAGACCTGCCGCGGTTCGCACACGCACACGCTGGTGGTCGATCCGAACGACAAAGACAACGTGTACATCTACGTGAGCGGCACGAGCTTTGTACGGCAAAGCGCAGAGCTGGAGGGCTGCAGCGGTGAAAAGCCCGACAAGGACCCGAACACCGCGCTGTTCCGCATCGACGTGATCAAGGTGCCGGTTGCCGCCCCGCAACAGGCCGCGATCGTAAACAGCCCGCGCGTGTTCATGGACCCGCGCACCGGCGCCCTGAACGGCCTGAATAACGGCGGCAGCCACGACAAGGGCGATGAGAAGCCGGTGGACACGAACCAGTGCCACGACATCACGGTTTATCCCCAGATCGGCCTGGCTGCGGGTGCCTGCTCCGGCAACGGCCTTCTGCTGGACATCAAGGATCCGGTGCACCCGAAACGGGTGGATGCGGTGAACGATCCGAACTACAGCTACTGGCATTCGGCGTCGTTTTCAAATGATGGCTCGAAGGTTGTCTTCACCGACGAGTGGGGCGGTGGCCTGGGCGCGCGCTGCCGGCCGAACGATCCCATCAAGTGGGGCGCGGATGCGATCTTCAACCTCCAAAACGACAAGCTGAGCCTGGCGAGCTACTACAAGCTGCCCGCGGCGCAGGGCGATACGGAGAATTGTGTCGCACACAATGGTTCGCTGATCCCGGTTCCGGGCCGCGACATCGAGGTGCAGAGTTGGTACCAGGGTGGCATCAGCGTGATGGATTTCACCGATCCGGCCCATCCGTTTGAGATCGCGTCGTTCGATCGCGGACCGATCGATGCGAAGCAGCTGGTACTGGGTGGCTACTGGTCTTCGTACTGGTACAACGGCAGCATTTACGGTTCAGAGATTGCCCGCGGTCTGGATATCTTCGAGCTGACGCCGTCGAAGTTCCTGACGCAGAACGAGATCGACGCCGCTAAAACTCTGCGGGTCAACGAGCTGAACGTGCAGGATCAGCAAAGGATGGACTGGGCGCCGAAGCTGGTGGTGGCAAAGGCATATGTGGATCAACTGCAGCGCTCCAACGCGATCACGGCAGACAAGGCGTCAGCAATGATCGCTGCGATCGACAAGAACGCACGCCTCAACGGGAAGAATAAGTCTGCGCTGAGCAAAATGGGCGCGGGGGTCGAGGCGGCTGCGAACAGCGCGAGCAATCCAACGGATGCGGCGCGCATGCACGCCCTGGCGAAGGTGCTGATGGCTCCGGTCGCGTAGTGTCGCCATTCCTAGCGAGAAGGGCTGCCTCGGCAGCCCTTCCTCTTTGCCCCGGAAGATGATGGCAACTTACGTTGCTATACTTGGACGTGCACACCTGTGTGGGCCCATCCTTACAACTGAATCGTACGAGGCGGAGATGTCAGCGAAATACATCTTTGTAACGGGCGGCGTCGTGTCTTCGCTCGGCAAAGGGCTTGCGGCCGCGTCGATCGGCTGCCTCTTGGAGGCGCGCGGGCTCCGCGTCGGCATGATGAAGTTCGATCCGTATCTGAATGTGGATCCAGGCACATTGTCGACGTTCCAGCATGGCGAAGTATTTGTATCGGACGACGGTGCCGAGACGGACCTGGACATGGGTCACTACGAGCGCTTTACGCATGCGAAGCTGAGCCGCGACAACAACCTGACCAGCGGCCGAATTTACGAGCAGGTGATCACGAAGGAGCGCCGCGGCGACTACCTGGGCAAGACCGTGCAGGTGATTCCACATGTGACCAACGAGATCAAGAACGCCATGCGCAAGGTCGCGGCGGAGAACCAGGTGGTGCTGGTGGAAATTGGCGGCACGGTGGGCGATATCGAGTCACTGCCGTTCCTGGAGGCGATCCGCCAGATGCGGCAGGATTTGGGGCGCGACAACACGTTGTTCGTGCATGTGACATTGGTGCCGTGGATCGCAGCGGCACAGGAGCTGAAGACCAAGCCGACGCAGCACAGCGTGAAGGAGATGCTCAGCATCGGCATTCAACCGGACATTCTCCTTTGCCGGTCGGAACGTAACCTGCCGCGCGAGATGCGGTCCAAGATTGCAGCCTTTTGCAATGTGGAAGAGGCTGCGGTCATTGCGGCGCGCGACGTGGCCAACATTTACGAACTTCCGCTCGCCCTTGCACAGGAAGGCGTGGACGCATTGGTGTTGAAATACCTGCGGCTGGATGACGCGCCGGAAGCGAAGCTGGACAATTGGAAGGACCTTGTCCATCGCGCGTACCACCCGAAAGACGAGGTCCACATCGGCATTGTCGGAAAGTATGTCGAATATGAGGACAGCTACAAGTCACTGAAAGAGGCGCTGGTGCATGGCGCACTGGCCAGCAACCTGAAGCTACGGGTGACGTGGATCGAGGCAGAGGGCCTGGAGACCGGCGACGACTCCTACGTTCAGCAGCTGGATGGGTTCGATGGCATCCTGGTGCCGGGCGGCTTCGGCAAGCGCGGCATTGAGGGCATGCTGAACGGCATTCGATTCGCGCGTGAAAGCAAGGTGCCGTACTTCGGTATCTGCCTTGGCATGCAGACGGCCTGCATCGAGTTCGCGCGCAACGTGTGTGGGCTGAAGGACGCGAACTCGGGTGAGTTCGATCCGGCGACCCCGCATCGGGTGATCTACAAATTACGCGAACTGACCGGCGTGGAGGAAATGGGTGGAACGATGCGGCTGGGCGCCTGGACCTGCTATATGGAGCCGGGTTCGCTGGCGGCGCGTATCTACGGAACGAAGGAAATCAGCGAACGGCATCGCCATCGTTACGAGTTCAATCGCGAGTACGAACCGCTATTAAGCGGGGCGGGCCTCCGCTTCACCGGCTCCACGCAGGAGGGCACGTACGTGGAGATCGTGGAGCTGCCGCAGGAGACGCATCCGTTTTTTATCGCGTGCCAGTTCCACCCGGAGTTCAAATCGAAGCCGCTGGAGCCGCATCCCCTGTTCCGCGAGTTCGTGCGGGCCAGCTACGCCAACCGCATGCAGCACGGGCGGGCGCTTAGCCAGGAGAGCTTCGCGACGTTATAGCAAATCCCTTCTCGCTTATGCAATGCCGCTGATGACGCGCTTTGACGCATCTGAAAAGTGCATGAGCACGGACGAGCGTCAACCATTCGAAGCGGAGCGCGCACGGCAGTACGAGGTGCGGCGGCAAGAGCGTGTCGCGGCGAACAGACGGCCAGAAACCCATGTTGGGCTTGTCCTTTTGCTGATGCTGCTTTGCTTGGTCATGGGACTGGGCGCGGCTGTGTACGCATTGCACCGTGCTGGCGACGGCGGCCTCTTTAGTCTGCTTGGCGAGCGACTGCTGAGCAGTCGAAGGGAGACCGCGTCGGCACCGATCGTGGTTTCTCAAATCCAACGGCTGAACCGGCTGGAGACGGTGCAGTACAGCATCGACACGGTCGTGGAGGGTCATCGGACAGGCAGCCTGAATGTGCTGCCGGACCTGCTGGTTGGAGACCGTCTACTGCTGGTGGTGCACGGGCAGGTGGTAGCGGGTGTGGATCTGTCGCAGCTCAGGCCGGAGAGCGTTCGCGTGAATGGAAATGCGGTCCAAGTGGACCTGCCGCCGTCGCAGATCTTCAGCAGCCGCATTGATGAGGAGAAGACGAGAGTATTTGCCCGTTCGACAGGGCTGCTTGTACCTGTCGACCCGAACCTAGAGACGGACACGCGTCGCAACGCTGAAATGCAAGTACAGGACGCGGCGACGAAGGATGGCGTTCTGGACACGGCACGAAGCAATGCGCGGAACAACGTGGAAAGCCTGCTGCGCGGTTTTGGATTTCAGCAGGTGACGGTGCGCTGAGGTAAGCACTTAAGCGACGTGGCGCGAAGCTACGATGAGCAAAAAAGCGGCCCTCCAGGAGGAGGGCCAATCTGCCTTGGTTCTCTCGGGTTAGGAGAGGTGCTTCGGAGATGCGCTCTAAGGCGCACGCTTCCGAACTTACTCACCCTCTCAAGACTACGCGGGTTGGACCCGTTCCGCATCTCGGAGAGGGTGAAGCTTGTTACCGTGCCGAGTAGGTTGCGGCGGTCGGACCGGTGGAAACAGCAGGAGCGTTGTTGCTGGCCTGGGGGGTACCCTGATCCATTTGGGCCAGGCTGTTGTGCAGCAGGGTGACACGGACACCGTTCACCAGGGGCTTTTCATCAGTAGCCGAATCCGTGCTGGCCGCGGCCTTCACGTGGCCGAGACCGGACTTATAAATACGGTACACAGGAACTTGATGCTCCGTCACGAGATAACGCACGACGGAGTCGGCCATAGCCTGCGAAGACGCGACACCGGCGCGGCTATAACCCTGCACCTCAACGATATAGCCCTTTTCAGTACCAAGTGTAGAGGCAACCTGGTCTAGGTCGGCCTTTGCTTTGGTTCCCAGCGTGGTGCGGCCGCCGACGAACGGAACAGCGGTGCTGGAGACCGTCTGGTACTGGTCGAGGTTGGTCACCGTGCCGTGGAGCGCCTCGGTGCGGGTGCTGGCTTGCGTCGCCAGGCCGTTGGCCTGCGTTGCGCGCTGACCGGCAGCCTGTGCGTGCGCGTCAGCCTGGGCCGCCGCGTCGTTTGCCTGACGAATTCCAGCCTGGGCACGGCTATCTACATCTTTGATGTCGTTGGCGTTCTTGGATTGCAGCTGATCGAGTTCATTCACGCGATCCTTGACGGGGTCGACCTGCCTGTGTACCCACTTCTTGCGAGCCATGGGGTTCATGTGACCCCAGAAGCCTTCCTTGCTCTGCATTTGAAGGGGCTGGCCGGTGGCGTAGGACGAGTTGTCCGCTGCATCCTGCTTGACGGGGGTGGACGGCTGAGTGGAGGTCGACTGCGTCGCGGCAGGCGAGGCCTGTGCATCGCCGGTGGTCTGAGACGGAGTCTGAGGTGCCTGTGAGAAAGCCAGCGTGCTGCTGGCAAACAGAGCCGACACTGCGGCAACACGAAGAAGAGTTCGGGTGGAGTGCATGTAGATGGCTTGCTCCTTTGATCGGCCGTCCGCGCATGGCGGCTACGGCGGCGCTTCCGGGTTGCGGTGTGCAATCGGTACGGAGGGCTATTGTGCAAGTGAGTTGCCAAACTGATTCACACCAGAATGAGTTACTTAGAGGGCGAAATGGCACACCGCTGACCGCGAAAGCCGGGGTTCCGGGGCAGAATCTACCGGCTCGGTGCGGAAGTTCTTACGCTGGTTTCGTGCCCGAACGCGCCGCTGACGGCTCATGCGGCTACTCCGTGGCGGTGCGAACGATGCGGATCTGTGGCGGTTGCTGGTTCCAGGACGGGGGCACGGCCTCCAGGATGAGCCGGAAATCGTGGGTAGCGCCCGCGGTCAGCGGCTCCGCGGAGACGGGCTCGATGTCGACGTAAGGCTGGCGGGTGCGGACCAGCGTGAGGGGTACGGTCATTGGGGCAGACAGGGTGCCGTCGTCGGCAGGAAAGGCGATCTGGGCGGTAGCGGCGGTGACGATCTTGCCACCATTATTCTTGACAACGCCGTCAATGTAGGTGACCTTGCCACCGGTGCCATTGGTGGCCTCAGAGA
>CAXUEG010000059.1:0-12975 GCA_964249935.1 uncultured Terriglobus sp. | reverse complement strand
CTGCTGCTGCTTCTGCTGCGTGGCCGGCTTTTCCTGCGTGCTGCGCTGTAACTCTTCGCGAATCTGGGGAAGCCGCAAGCCGCGCTCCATCAGAATTTCCGCCGCAAAGCATTTCTCCTCGCGTAGCAAACCGAGCAGGAGGTGCTCCGTTCCGATGTGCTTATGACTGAGCCGCTCTGCTTCTTCGGCAGCGTAGGCAAGCACCCGTTTGCACTCATTCGACAGCGGCAGGTCCACGCTGGTCGACACTTTTTCCCGTATGGTTGTGTGCCCCTCAATCTGCTTGCGGATGGACTCGACCGACGCGTGCGACCGCAGAAAGCGGTTGGTCAGCGCTTTGTCCTCACGCAGAAGTCCGAGCAGGAGGTGTTCCGTTTCGATGTACGGCGATCCAAACTGGCTCGCCTCGTAGCGTGCGAAAAAGATCACGCGCCGCGCTTTCTCCGTGTAACGCTCGAACATGCTCCCCCTTCGACGTAGCGGCAGCGATTACTGCCACGCAGCCAATGGTTCCTTGCCCGTTCCGCATCCCCGGGTCGACACCCCGGCCATGCAGGAACTAATCGGTAGTTGTGCCGGCCGGGACCTTGCCCGGCTGACATCTCGCCAAACTGTTTGTTGCGTTAAGTCTATCGTCCATTCGGTTACCAGCATTCAATGCACCGAAGGTTAGGCAACACCCTACCAGCAAATTCCTTGTGGTCTGGGACTTATTGGACGCTTCCCGGTGGAAAAAGAAGCGTTTCGGGAATGGAAGGCGGTGGCTCTCCGCTACCGAGCCGTAGCCTGCGATCGCAACGCTGCGCAAATGCCTGATTGTGCGTGACCAGCACAGTAGTCATGCCAAAACGAAGGTGCACGCTTTGCAGCAGGGTAAAGATCGTCTCACCGGTGCGCGCATCAAGATTGCCCGTGGGTTCGTCCGCCAACAAAAGCTGGGGTTCACCGACCAGGGCACGCGCCAGGCTTACGCGCTGCTGCTCGCCGCCGCTCAACTCGCCCGCACGGTGTTCGGCCCGGCGTTCCAGTCCGGCTTCCCGCAACAACCGCAGGGCGGATTCGCGTGCCTGCTTGCCTGTAACGCCTCGCGCCAGCAGCGGCATGGCAACATTCTCTGTCGCAGTGAACTCTGGCAGAAGATAATGCGCCTGCCACACATAGCCAATCTGCCGGTTACGGAAGTCCGCCTGCCTTACCTGCCCTAGGGACGTGACCTCGGTCGCCCCGATTCGTACCGTCCCGCTTGTGGGTGAGTCCAGACCCGCCAGCAGGTGCAGCAGCGTGCTTTTGCCAGCACCGCTCTCCCCCACAATCGCCAGCATCTCGCCCCGGGCCACGGTAAAGTTAAGATCGCGAAAGAGAACAACAGCCGGTAACCCAGGAACGCGGTACTCCTTCGTCAGATCGCGCACGGTCACCAGCGGCTCAGGCATTTCTATATAGTATGGAGCGTTCACAACAACACGCGCGGACAGGTGGGTAGCCGGCCCGCATCCAACGAAGCGTGCCGCACCCGCTTGCAACCGCCGATCCTGAGACGCTCACCGCTCCCTTGCGTGCTCTCAGGCTCGCTGCGTTGGGCGAATGGCAGGGCGCGCACGAGGTGGCACAGGCCGGCGAAGATCGCGACAGCGCCTGGGTTCACGCGTACCTGCACCGTCAGGAGGGCGATCGTTGGAACGCGGAATACTGGTACCGCCGCGCCGGACAGCCGGTCTTTCGCGGGTCACTCGAAGACGAGTGGCTGCACATTGCAGACTCGCTTTTTCGCCACTGAGGTTTAGTCCTGCCGTGGATACCCGGCACCCGCTTGCACGGCGGTCAGAAGGTGCTGCTGCAGTTCTGGAAGATCGCTTTCGTCCAGCACGGCTCCGTTCCGGCGCAAGTAAAAGACATCGATCGCGGTATCGCCTTCCGTGTCGATGAGCGCCACAATGATGTCGCAGTGCGCCTCGCCGAGAGCTTGCGCAAGTGTGTACAGCAACCCCGGCTGATCCTGCGCGACCACCTGGACCAGCGTGGAATGCGAGGATGATTTCGTATCGAACTGCACGCTGGTCTCTACCCGCACCAACGGGTCGCGCCGTCGGCTGCGGCGGCGAGCGGCAATCATTTGTGCCGCCGCCGCTTCGTCCAGCACAGCATCGTGCACGGCGGCAACCAGCCGGTCTCGCTCCTCGGGATTCAACTCGAGGGTACGAAACGCATCGGCAAACCGGAAGCTATCCACCACAACACCGTGCGCGTTGCTGAAAGCGTCCGCTGTAATGATGTTCATGCCAAAGCTGGAAAGCACACCCGCAATCCGTGCGAAAAGCATCTGCCGGTCAGGCGTGACCAGTGTGATGTCACTGCGGCCGGCGTTCCATTGCAGGTCTAGCTGCACGGTGTCCGTGGCAAGCCGCTTGCTCATCTCATAATGCGTCCGAATCTGCTCGGGTGAGCGCGTTTGCAGATATCGCTGCGGAAAGCCCTCCAGAAAGCGCAGAACTTCGCGGCTCTCCTGTGAGATCAACGCGGTGATACGCCGGACAAGATCGCTCGAAACACGTGCATCGACGCGTTCTTCATCGACGTTGCGATCCAGGTAATTGGCAGTCTGAATGTAGAGCCGCCAGAGATTTTCAGCCTTCCATGGCGTGAGTGCGTCGGGATGTACGGCGTTGATGTCCGCGTACGTGAACAACGTGAGCATGCGCAGCTCTTCCGGTGTTTGCACGCAGCCCGCGAACGCGCGGATCGTTTCCGCGTCGAAAATATCTCGCCGCAGTGCCGCGCTCATCTCCAAATGGTGCTCGATCAAGTGCAGAACAAGGCCGCTCTCGAACGAGTCGCGGCCGAGCCGCTGCAGTACGGCCGCAGCCAGTCTGGCGCTTTCGCGGGTGTGACTCTGCATCGCGCGACCCTTGCCGGTGTCGTGCAGCAGCGCCGCGAGGTAGAGCAGGCCAGGGTGCTGTAACTCGTGTTGCAGCGCGGCGAAGCGGCCGGCCCATTCGGCCATCGGCGACTTCGTCTCCGCAACGGCGGAAAGACCGTGCAGCGTGTCGAGAAGCACAAACGTGTGTTCGTCCACGGTGTAGCGGTGATAGGCGTCGCGCACCACCAACGCATCGATGCCGTGGAATTCCGGCACGGTCAGTTCGAGCAGACCCTGCGCGTGCATGGATCGCAGCGCCAGGCCAGCGTAGCGGCCGCACAGCACTCGCTCGATCTCTCGCCAGAGCACTTCACCCTCATCCATCCGCGCGTTCAGCAGAGGCAGGGCTTCTTCCACCCTGTCCTGCGACTCGCGGCTCATCGGCAAGCCGCTTTCGCTCACGGCGGCAAAGGCGCGCATCACGGCTTCAAAGTCCTGCGCCGCGTCGAAGTCTCCGGTCCGCTGCAGATGGATCTGACCGCCTTCTACGGCAAAATCCTGTGCGGCATCTTTGCGTCGCAGGAATTGCGGCACGCGCAATAGCGGCTTGGGTCGGGGCAAAGCCTCAATGCCTTGCTCCAGGCGGCGCTCCACTGCGCGTGCGAAACGAAAATACATCTGCATCCAGTACGCGGGCTCGCGTACTTCCGCGTCGATGCCGACGCCCGCCGCAGCCGCCGCGTCCTGCGCCTTCCAGTCCAGCGCATTCACGTCCCGGCCGTTACGGAAGTGAAGAAAGCACCGGCACGACGCCAGAAATGCAAACGCCCGTTCGAAATCCGCAAGGCCGGCGCTGCTGTGACGGGCGCGTGCCGCGTCCGGCAGAATTCTGTCGATCCAGCCGCAAACGTTCGCATCGCGCAAACCGCCAGGACAGTCCTTGACATTGGGCTCCAGGTGAAAAATGGTGCCACCGTACCGGGCGTGACGCTCCCGCGTAAGTGCAAGCACACGCTGGCCAAGACTCCGGCGTTCCCCCGTGACCAGGCCGGGTACGATGATGCTGCAAAGACGGTCCGCCAACGCACGGTCACCCGCGATCGGGCGGGCGTCCAGCAAGGAGAGTGTGAATTCTGTATTGTCCGGATCGAATCGCTCGCACTCCGCGAGAGTCCGTGTGGTCGCAGCCACGCGCACACCGCTGTCCCACAGCGCCTGTGTAAAGGATCGAATGCGACCCTTGTTGTCCCTCTCACCCACGGCGCCGTTGACTATGAAAAGCAGGTCGAGATCGGAAGCAGGAAAGAGTTCGCGCCGGCCGTAGCCACCAACCGCCAGCAGTCCGGGCCCGCCTGCCTGCGGGCTTTGCGAGCCAAATTGCCGGTTCCAGAGCTCGGCGATCAGCAGATCTGCCGCTTCTGATCGCGCAAGGATCGCCTGCGGTCCGCGGTAATGCGGCTCCGTAAAAAAACGCGCGCGGATTGCCTCCAGTGACGCACGATACGCCGCAGCCGGATCGTGCGTCGGGCCTTCCGCACTCGGTACATGCTGCATGCGCGCGCCTCCGCTCAGCCCAGAAATCTTACCGGTTAGAGCGCGACCTCGCCGCGGTCTTCATTGCGGATGCGGATCGCCTCCTCCACGCGGGAAAGGAAGATCTTGCCATCTCCGATGGATCCGGTCTGGGCAGCCGTCAGGATGGCGCGTACGGCGCGGTCGACCACCTCATCCGGCACAACGGCCTCTATTTTGATCTTCGGCAAGAGGTCGACTGCGTATTCGCGGCCACGGTAAAACTCCGTGTGCCCCTTCTGCCGGCCATGACCCCGTGCCTCAAGGATCGTCATTCCGGTGACGCCAGCCTCGATCAGCGCTTCTTTCACCGCATCCAGCTTACCCGGCTGAATGACTGCTTCGATCTTCTGCATCTGCTCTCCTCGCCACCCCAGTGGTGGCACCGCAACGCGCCATTCTCGCACTGCTTACGGTGGTTCTGGCAAGAGGGACGACGCAGGTCCAACATTCCGCGGAACGTGCGTCGAAGCTCCAGTACTTCAGTGCGCCACGAGTTCGGAGTGGTAACCCTCTTCGCCATGCTGCGACAGGTCCAGGCCCTCAGCCTCGTCCGACGCAGTCACCCGCAGGCCGATCACTTTGTCCACGACAAACAGCAGGATCAGCGTGCCGACGGCAGAAACAATCCATGCAATTGCGACGCCGATCAATTGATTTACGACCTGATGGCCGTTCCCGTCTGCCAGGCCCACCGCCTTGCCCGTACCGAACACCGGGTTGATCGCTGCCGTGGCGAAGGCTCCGGTAAGGATCGCACCCAGCGTGCCACCTGCGCCGTGCACGCCGAAGGCATCCAGGGAATCGTCATAGCCAAATCTAGCCTTCACAAAGAAAACCATCGAGAAGCAAAAGATACCGACGAGCAGGCCGATCCAAAGCGCGGCCATCGGCGTCACAAAGCCCGATGCGGGTGTGATGCCGACCAGTCCGGCAACGGCTCCGCTGATGGCGCCAAGCGCCGTGGGCTTGCCGGTCTTCAGCCATTCGGCCAACGTCCACCCGCTTGCTGCTGCGGCGGCGGCAAAATGTGTCGCGACGAAGGCGCTCGTGGCCAGTGTTCCGGCGTTCAGGGCGGAACCGGCGTTGAACCCGAACCAGCCTACCCACAGCAGGCCAGCGCCGATGCAGCTGAGCACCACGCTGTGCGGCGGCATCGCTTCACGTGGATACCCGATGCGCTTCCCAAGATAGAGCGCTGCCACCAGGGCCGAAACGCCGCTGCTGATGTGCACCACCGTTCCCCCAGCAAAATCAAGGCAGGGAACCCGTCCGCCAGACGCGTTTAGAAAACCGCCGACGCCCCACACCATGTGCGCCAGCGGTGCGTACACGACCACGGACCAGAGCGTTAGGAACAAGCAGGTAGCCGAGAACTTCATGCGCTCGGCGAAGGCGCCGGTGATCAGCGCCGGTGTGATGATGGCGAACATCATCTGGAAGACCATAAAGGTCTGCTCAGGAATGGTCGGCGCATAGGGGCTGGGCGCGAGCCCCACGCCCCTTAGAAACACATGCTCAAAGCTGCCGATGAAGCTGTTGCCGTGGCCAAACGCAAGCGAATACAGAACCAAGCCCCAGAGCACGGTGATGATGCCCATCATCGCCATTGTCTGCATCATGGTGCCGAGCACATTCTTGCGCCGCACCAGGCCGCCGTAGAACAGGATCAGACCTGGCGCGCTCATCATGAGGACCAGCGCGCTTGAAACGAGCATCCAGCCATTGTCACCGGCCAGTTGCGCACTCGCGATTGCGGTCTGCAGGTCTGCATTCTGCTTTTCCAGAGCCGCCATGCGCTTTTCTTGTGCGGCATCACTGACAGGCGCCGCGGCCGCGCTCACACCGTGTACGTTCGCGCCCGGGCCGGCCGCAATCTGGCCACGCACTGGCGCCACACTCAGAAGGAGGAGACAACACACCGGCAACAGAAGTCGCCGCAAAGAATGACGCATGGGCAGTTCGACCTTTCGCGTTCAGGGAAGGAGGACCGTCCGCTCCGCATCCGGTTCAAACGCGGAGACAGGGGCATCGCGGCGCGCCGTTGTGCGCGTCCGGAAGACATCTGCTGCTGAGCTGTTTCCGTTACTGTACAGGACGAAGCGCAAATTCATGCAGACTCAAGTTCACCGGCCCTGTCTTTATCTCCGAACCGTTTGCTGTTTCGCGGCAATCCTGTTGACCACCTCCGCAAGGGGACAGGCCTGCGCGCCGCAGACAATCGAAGGCGAGGTTCGGCAGGGTCGAGCGTGGCAGCACGCGATCTCACCCGGGCTCGATGTAAAGCTCGAAGCCGTCCCCGCAGGTTGGATCATTCGTGTTCTGCCGCGTGGCGGACCGCGCCCTCCGCATGACGCGGCGGAACTGGCCAACCCGCCCTACCGTTCGCCAACGCCGATCCTGATATCCACCGATTTCGCATTTCGTTCCCAGGACGCGATCGCCTGGAACCCGCGCACGTTCCGCTTTTTCACAACGCCTGCCGAAACCGCAAAGGCCGAAGCGATCTACCAGGCGACGCTGCGTGAGCCCGACCGCCCCGGTGCTGGCGCCGACTTGTACCCGTTGCTCACCGCTGCGCCGGAAGCAACGCTGCACATCGTAGACGCGGAGATTGCCGGCGGCACGGCGAATCAGACCGCGGCCGCAGCCACGGTGGCTTCGCACTTTGAGCAAACGGCGCACACCGTCCGCACAGACCTGCCGCCTACGCCGTTGGGCGCTCTGCTACGGCTCCGGTTCCGCATAACTGTGCCGGCATTCGCCAGTAACTGCCGCCGCTGAGTGATGCGGTCGGCGAATCGCTACAATATGGGTATGCGCACTCCCGCGGAAGAAACCACGAGCAACGGCCGTCCCACCAGCTCCGAGCAGAACGACCGCTACTTCTTCGGTACGCTCGATTCCTTTGGCAAAAACCAGGAGAAGCTGCGCGAGGTCAGCTGGGGTCCGCAGCAGCCGGAAGGCGTAGTGCTTGCGTCGATGGATGCCGCGGTCAACTGGGTACGGAAGAATTCCGTCTGGCCGATGACCTTTGGCCTGGCCTGCTGCGCCATCGAGATGATGAGCATGGGCGGTTCGCGGTATGACATCGCTCGCTTCGGGGCGGAGGTATTCCGGCCATCGCCGAGGCAGAGCGACCTGATGGTTGTAGCCGGCCGCGTCTCGCAAAAGATGGCGCCGGTCATCCGCCGCTTGTATGAGCAGATGCCGGAACCCAAGTGGGTCATCAGCATGGGAGCGTGCGCGACATCGGGCGGCGTCTTCAATAACTATGCCCTGCTTCAGGGCGTGAATCAGATTATTCCGGTCGATATCTATGTGCCGGGCTGCCCGCCAAGGCCGGAGCAGCTGCTCTACGCGATCACATTGCTGCAGGAAAAGATCCAGGCGGAGCGAGGCTCCATCAAGCGCAGCCTGAACCTGGCATAGCGCGCGTACGGGTGGTCGACGGAAATCTTGTGCGGAGCCGGTTAAGCTGGCTCCGCATATTCTTTTATGGCTGTTGCCGACGTAACGGAGCGCTGTGTCCGGAGAGCCTGTGCCGGTCTACCTGAAATCAAGACTTTGTCGCAAATATCGACAGTGATCTAAGCAGCGCGGATAGCCTTTCGAACATCGCATAGGGCATACAACGGATAGCAGCGCGTTACTGACTCGGTTCCGGACGCAGTTGCGAACGCGGCAAGCTGGTGTAAACAAGACACTGCTTGCTGACTCTTTTCTGACTTTATTCGCGTTTCGTTACGGATTTTTTGAGTTGCATTTCAAAATGTCTGCTATACACTTCAATCGCGCTTCAAGCAAAGTGCGGGCTGCAACACAGAAAAGCCCGTGTTCATTGGCAAGTATTTCCGCGGAGGTAATCTCGATGTTTTCTCAGCAGTTTCGCAAGCTAGGCCGGTGTGTACTGGCTGCAAGCGCAGTCGGTCTGGGCGCACTCAGCCTGGGTGCGCAAACGACCACCGGTGCCGCACCCGCGCCACCCTCAGGTCCCAACCCGTCGCGTATCGACCTGTTTGGTGGGTATTCCTACCTGGGTCCCCACGGCGTGGTGAAGCCCGCGAACATCGGGTATTCGTCAATTGACGAAGGCGCGATTGGCAGCGGCACGTACTGGTTCAACAAGTACGTTGGTGCTCAGCTGGAGTTCTCCGCACACCCGGGTGGCAAGAACGACGCAGCTTACTTCGCATCGGGCGGTATCGCAGTCCGCGCTCCCATGCAGTATTTCACGCTGTTTGCCCACGGCCTGGCCGGTGGTGCGCGTGTGGGCGGCCCAGACAACACGCCTGGCAATCCGTTTTACGTTGAGCCGTATCAGTGGGGTCCAAGCCTGACGGTGGGCGGTGGCATGGATTACGACCTGCCGAAAGTCGCTGGCTTCCGTCTGGGGCTGCGCCTCTTTCAGGCAGACTACGTGTACTACCACGAGGACTTCGGTCCGTACTTCCCGGTTCCGACAAACCAGCAGAATGCTGGCATCCTGGGCGGCCGCGCCAACATCAACAATGCCCGTCTTTCGACTGGTCTTGTGCTGAAGTTCGGCTCCATCGTACCGCCGCCGCCAGTAATGTACTCCTGCGTGGTCAGCCCGACCTCGGCCTACGCGGGTGACCCGATCACTGTGACCGGCACCGCGACTAACTTGAATCCGAAGAAAACGGCGACCTACAGCTGGACCTCGGACGGTGGCAAGATCACCGGCACCAGCAATGTGGCCAATATCGACACCAACGGCCTCAACGCGGGCACCTACAACGTGAAGGGTCACGTGAGCGAGGGCGCAAAGCCCGGTCAGTTCGCCGACTGCACCGTGCCGTTCACGATCAATCCGCCGCAGCCGCCCACCATTACCTGCTCGGCGTCGCCGTCATCGGTGAATCCGGGTGACTCATCCACCATCACGTCAACTGCGAACAGCCCGCAGGGCCGTCCGCTGACGTATAGCTACTCGGCCACTTCCGGCTCCATTTCTGGCACCACCCCGACCGCAACCCTGTCGACCGTGGGCGCGGCGCCTGGCACCATCACCGTCACCTGCAACGTTGCCGATGATAAGGGCCAGACTGCTTCCGCTACCACCAGCGTCACGGTGATCGCGCCGGCGCCGCCAGTCGTAGCCAGAACACAGCAGCTCTGCACGATCAACTTCACTAACGACAAGCGCCGTCCGGCCCGTGTCGATAACGAAGCCAAGGCCTGCCTTGACCAGATCGCACAGAACCTGAACCGCCAGGCTGACGCCAAGCTCGCCGTCACCGGTAACGGTAAGGGCAAGCTGGCCGCACAGCGCGCTGTCAACGAGAAGGAGTACCTGACCCACGGTGAAGGCGGCGCTGGTATCGATCCGTCCCGCATCCAGGTCTACACCGGTACCAGCGGTGATGACACCGTCACCAACACGCTGATCCCGGCAGGCGCAACCGCTGGCGACTACGGCACGGCAGTGGACGAGTCCACCGTCAAGCCTCAGACCCGCACCGCGGCCGCTTCGGCACACCGCAAGCACCGCCGCAAGTAAACGAAACCCTAACCAGAAGCGGCTGGCCCTTTGGGCCAGCCGTTTTCCTTTTGTCCGCCGCCCCGTCCAACAGAGGGCGTGCTTACAGGGAGCAGCCGCCTTCGTCTCCTTATGCGCAGATCGGTCCGGTATGACACAAACGTGCCATCGTTGATTCCCCTCGAAAGGCCGTTTCACTCCTAGAATCGAAGAAAGCTATTACCCCAAGGAAACTCATGAAGTCTTTGCTTCAGCTCTGCCTTTCGTGTTCGCTTGCCGTGTCCGCCTGCAACGTGGCCCACACTCAGGCGAACTGGTTGCCGTTCGGTCCGGACGGTGGTGATGCCCGTGCCTTCGCATCCGATCCTAGCGACCACAACCACGTTTATCTGGGTTCGCTGACCGGCACAATCTATGACACGCACGACGGCGGACACACCTGGAACCGTCTGGCGCGCGTTGGCAAACGGGACGACCTCGCACTCGACAACATCATCGTTGACCCCAAAAATCCGAAGCACATTTTAGTGGGAGCATGGGTGCTCGACCGGGCAGACGGCGGCCTTTACGTTTCCGACGATGGCGGCAAGACCTGGACTTCCAACGCGCAGATGAAGGGTCACTCGGTCCGCGCCATGACCATGTCCCCCAGCGATCCAAATGTGATCGTGATCGGCGCTCTGGACGGCGTATTTCGCACCAGCGACGGAGGAACCAGCTGGACGCTGATCTCGCCCGCAGGGAACGGCGAAATCCACGAAGTCGAATCTATCGCAATCGATCCAAGAGATCCGCACACCATCTATGCCGGTACGTGGCACCTGCCGTGGAAGACCACGGATGGCGGCGAGCACTGGACCAGCATGCACCAGGGAATCATCGATGATTCGGACGTGTTCTCCATCATTGTCGATCCCTCTGACCCTGCCAAGGTTTACCTCTCGGCCTGTTCGGGCATTTACCGCAGTACGGACTCGGGGACGCAGTTCACCAAGGTGCAGGGCATTCCCAGCTCCGCCCGCCGCACCCGCGTCTTGATGGAGGACGGCAAGCAGACCAATGTCGTCTTCGCTGGTACGACGGAAGGTCTGTGGCGCACCTCCGACAGCGGCCACACCTTTGAGCGGAACGGGAACCCCGCCTGGATCATCAACGATGTCAGCATTGACCCGACCGACAGCAATCACGTGATGTTGGCAACTGATCGTACCGGTGTGCTGGTTTCCACGGACGGCGGTAAGACATTCGCACCTGCAAACAAAGGATTCTCTTCCCGTCAGATCTCCGCTGTCACCCAGGATCCACACGACAATTTGAAGCTCTACGTCGGCGTGCTGAACGACAAGGCCGCAGGCGGCGTATTCGCCAGCGAGGACGGCGGCCTGAACTGGCAGCAGCAGAGCGCTGGGCTAAATGGAGCCGACATCTTCTCGCTCGGCCAGACTGCCGGGGGCACGGTACTCGCGGGAACGCGGCACGGGATCTATCGAATGACAGACGGCATGTGGAAGCCATCCGGGCTTACGTTGGCTTTGCCCCCCGAGGAGGATGACCGCGCCCCAGCGGCGGCTTCGACCACTGTTAGAAAAGCCTCCGCCGCGCACGACCGCTCGGTCAGCAATGCAGCTCAGACCGGCCGCACGCGCCAGGGCAACTCCAGCCTCACGCCGGTAAAGAGCGGAAAGCGCAGTCTCTCCGTAACTCCGGCGCCGACCCGCAACGTACCACCGCAAGAGTCCACAACCGGCGTGTACGCTTTGGCCAACAACGATGAGCGCGTGTTCGCCGCGACCGAAGACGGCCTGCTGTCCTCCGACAACGACGGCAAGAGTTGGAGTCGCATTCGTTCCCTGAACGGCATCGGCTGGCGCTTTGTCGCCGCCCAGGGCCAGCGAGTAGCGGTCGGCAATTTGAAGCAGATCTCTTTATCGACGGATAAAGGTCTGAACTTCCATCCCATCACGATCCCGACGGAGTTGACCCAGGTTGCCGCGGTCGCCGTCGACAACAACGGCCACATCTGGGCGGGCGGCCGCGAAGGGATTTACCTTTCAGACGACGACGGCGCTACCTGGCACACCCAGAAGGGCCTGTTCGTACCCAATATCAGCGGCATCTACTACGACGCGAAGAGCCAGCGCGTGCTCGTGACCTCCTACCAGCCCGGCACGATGGTCTTTGCCGTGAACGAGCCGGACATGTCGGTGAAGTACTGGGACAGCGGCTGGCACCTGCGGCAGGCCCGGCCCGTAGGCGATCACCTGGTAGGTGTGACCGACTACGACGGCATGGTGCTGGAGCCCCGCATGGTGGCGTCGAACGGGAAATAGCAGTTCATTGGGTCAACAGAAGGGCGCACCACTTGCCGGTGCGCTCTTCCATGCGCGCGGAAGCCGCATCGGCTTGCCGCGACTCAACGTCTAAACTACTGCTATGAACGAGTCGCCCACAGGTCGTCCACGCCACGAATTCCAGACGGACGACGTTGCGCTCTGGCCGGTTGCCGACAAGGTGCTCCAGCATGAGCGCCTGAGCGCGCAGGACGGCCTAACGCTGTATCGCTCGCCCGACATCCTCGCCGTCGGATGGCTCGCAAATTTGGTGCGCGAGCGCATGCACGGCAACCGTACGTACTTTAATGTGAATCGTCACATCAACCCGACCAATGTGTGCGTCGCGTCGTGCCGGTTGTGCGCTTTCGGCCGGAAGAAGGGAGCGGACGGAACGTACACCATGGCATTGGAAGAAGCATGGTCCGCGGCAGCCTCGGGATACAGCGAAGCCGTCACGGAGTTCCACATTGTTGGCGGCCTTCACCCGGATCTGCCATTTGAGTACTTCCTCGACCTGGTGCACGGTTTAAAGGAGCGCTTTCCGCAGGTCCTTATCATAGCTTTCACCATGGTGGAGGTCGCGTTCCTGGCCAAGCGTGCGAATCCCCATTCCCCCACCCCCCCCATCCCTCCCCGGGGCCCGCCGTCGACTCCTGCCCCGGCGGTGGTGCTGAAATCTTTGCTGACCGCGTGCGCCACATCATCTGCGA
>CAXUEG010000058.1:9174-13147 GCA_964249935.1 uncultured Terriglobus sp. | reverse complement strand
GCAACGGTGGTCAAGCGGACAGAAGGCGCTGCGTTCCTGGTGACCGGAGCATACCGCGCGTTGCCCCCATCGCGGGAACGGGAGGTGTTCCGAATCGGCAAGGAGGCTTTCGGCAACGCTCAGCAACATGCGCAAGCCGACCACATTCAGGTGGACCTCGTCTATTCGGAGGATGCGGTCCTGCTTCGTGTGAGCGATGATGGCGCTGGTTTCGATGTTGTGGCGGGTGCTGCCAAGATAGGTCATTACGGCGTACGCGGCATGCGAGAGCGCGCGGCGGCGATGGGCGCAACGTTCACGGTGCAGAGTGCACCAGGGCAGGGAACGTGTGTTGAGCTTCGGCTGCGAGACCGCTGATCGCAGAAGCCGTCGTGGCCGCGTGAAGGAGGCGTAGTTGGCGGAGAAGATTCGAGTCATGATTGTGGAAGACCACCACGTCGTAAGGCAGGGGCTTGCAGCGCTGTTGCGTGCCTCAGACGCCGTGGAGGTGGTAGCCGAGGCGTCAGACGGCCGCGAGGCGATCCAGCGCTACGGTGCGCACGTGCCAGACGTAACGCTGATGGATCTGCAGATGCAGCCGGTGGGAGGCGTGGAGGCGATCCAGCGTATCCGTGCCGAGCACCCCAATGCGCGTTTTGTGGTGCTGACAACGTATGACGGGGATGAGGACATCTACCGCGCACTGCAGGCGGGTGCCAAGGGCTACCTGCTGAAAGGCATGACACTTGAGGAACTGCTCGAAACCATTCGCGTGGTGCACGGCGGCAAAACGCGCATTCCTCCCGCCATCGCAGAAAAACTTGCGGATCGTGTGAGCGGACAGGAGCTGACGCCACGCGAACTGGAGGTGCTGGAGCGGATCGTCGCGGGCCGGTCAAACCGCGACGCGGCCCATGATTTGGGAATCAGCGAAACCACCGTGAAGACACACGTAAACAGCTTGCTCAGCAAACTGGGTGTGGCGGACCGCACGCATGCCGCGACGGTCGCGATACAGCGCGGGATTGTGCACCTGCGATGACGCTCTGGAACCGTTTCAGCGCCCTCGTCCTGTGTGTAACCAGCATGCTTGGGCCGGTGATGGGAGCGCAGCAGCGTGACTGGCACAGTGCCACGGAGGCAGAACTCGCCCAGGCTTTACCGGCACGTGCGCCGGTAGAAAAGGAACGTATTGAAACGGAGATGCGTACCGCATCGGGCATCGTGGACCAACAGGGCCGGGTCACAGCGGGAGTCGTGCTGGTCACGGCTGGGTACTCAGCGGACGGAAAATACTCGCACTATCTTGTTGTAGCGACACCACTGAAGCTCGCGGGCGTGCTACTTGTGCCGGGCAAGTATGTGTTCGGCTGGAAGCGCGTCGCGGAAGGCCTGGATGTGCACCTGTATGACGCGGCAAGCGGGCAGGAGAAAGGAGTCGCGTTGGCGCGGTTGCTGCCATCGGGAACGCGCGTGGAGCCCTTTCGGATCACACCACCTGGTGAGCATGGAATCGTGCAAATCGGCAGATTCGGCATTCCTTATGCGCTGGCTCCTTAGAACGTTGAGCGGTTCCGGCCTCATCGCGTCGGTTTCTTTGGGGAAATCCATCGCGCGCACCCTGCGCGGCCGATTTCGCGTCCAATTCATCTAATGTCTACAGACCAGTCGCCACGCGAGGACGATCGCGCAACGATTCTGAGCCTGCTGCAGCCGCATAAGCGGTCACTGCTGTTTGCATTTTTGTGCATTGTGGGCGAGAGCGCAGCGGATGTCGCGCAGCCATGGCCGTTGAAGATCGTGATCGATAATGTGATCGGTCACAAGCAGTCGCATGGCTGGTTGTTCAAGGTGATCCGCCACACGGTCGGCCTGGACGCACACCATATCCTGTTATTCGCCTGCGCTGCGGTGGGTGCGATCGCGCTGCTGGACGCGCTTTGCTCCTATGGCGACAAATATCTGACGACCAGCGTGGGGCAGTGGGTCACGCACGATCTGCGCCGCAGCTTGTATGCGCACGTGCAGCGGCTCAGCATGAGCTACCACGACCATAGCAAGACCGGTGACCTGATCAGCCGCGTTACCAGCGACATCGATTCGGTGCAGACGTTCATCGTGCAAGGTCTGCTGGGCATCCTGGTCAACATTCTGACGTTGATCTTTATGATCGCCGTCATGTTCCACATGAACTGGCGGTTTACGCTGGTCGCGCTTTCTGTGGTGCCGGTGCTGTTCGCGATCGTGTACACCTACACGCGGCGCGCGAAGAACTCTCCCGGGAGGTCCGCCAGCACGAGGGCAAGATGCTTTCCGTGGTCCAGGAGGTGCTCGGGTCCATGCGCGTCGTCAAAGCATTCGCGCGCGAAGATTACGAGGTGCCCCGGCTGGAGGGCGAGTCGCTGGAAACAGTGGAGGCATCGCTGCGAGCACGCGCGATGAAGGCGCGGCTGGTGCCTATGGTGGACATCGTGGTCGCGACAGGCACGTGCGCGGTGCTGTATTTCGGTGCGAGTTTCGCGTTATCCGGTGGTTTATCCGCGGGTTCCATCGTGGTGTTCCTCACCTACATCGCCAAGATGTATAAGCCCATGCAGGAACTCTCAAAGACGATGGATACCTACACCAAGGCGGATATCGGGTACGAGCGCATCCAGGAGGTGATCGGGAAGGTCGAAGACATGCGCGACGCCCCAAATGCGAAGAACGCGCCGGCACTGCAAGGTTTCGTCGACCTGGAGAACGTATCGTTCTATTACAACGAGGATAGGCCGGTGCTCCACGACGTGAGCCTCCATGTGGAGCCCGGTCATACGGTCGCGCTGGTGGGACCGACCGGTTCGGGCAAGACAACGCTGGTAAACCTGTTCGCGCGATTCTTCGTCCCGATCTCTGGCGTTGTGAAGATCGACGGTCGCGACGTTCGGGGATGGAAGCAGAAATCACTGCGCGACCAGATCAGCTTTGTGCTGCAGGACACAATCCTGTTCAGCGGGACGATCTGGGAAAATATCGCGTATGGACGTCCTGAGGCAACGAAGGAAGAGATCATCGCGGCAGCTGAGGCTGCGAATGCGTCGGAGTTCATCGACACTCTGCCCCAGAAGTATGCAACTACTGTAGGCGAGCGCGGTGTGATGCTATCCGGGGGGCAGCGGCAGCGCATTGCGATTGCGCGCGCTATTGTGCGCAATAGCCCGATTCTGATTCTGGATGAACCGACGGCAGCACTGGACTCACGGTCAGAGCACCTGGTGTTCGAGGCTTTGGACCGGCTGATGCGGAAGAAGACTGCCATTGTGATTGCACACCGGCTTTCTACGGTTCGCAACGCCGACTGCATCTACGTGCTGAAAGACGGCCGGATTATGGAAAGTGGCACGCATGATGAGCTGATGCGGCGGGAGCACGGTGTCTACCACCAGCTCTATGACATTCAATTCCATTCCAGCGAAGCCGAGCCAGCGCTGCTGGCGTAAGGACTCGTTAGCAGCAACGGGATCTCAGAGGACCGGGGGCTCTGTGTGTACCCGCCTGTTCCGGTATCGGAGAATTCTTATAGCGATTTCAGCTCGTTGATACGGCTCTCCACCACGCTTACGTAAGAGTCGATCGCATCGATGGGAAAGTTGCCGGCACGAAAAGCGTCGAACAGCTGCTGATGTGAAAGCTGACCCAGCAGTGATCCCATCCAACGAGCATCACTTACCGGGACATCGCGGCCGATCCACTCCAGAGCTTTACGCTGGCTGTAGTAAATTGCGTTCGTCCCCGCGCTGAGCAACAGTACCGATGTCGGTGCCTTCGGAGTGCCGAAGTCCACAGTACCCCCTTTCACACGGGTTATGAACTTAGACCCCTTGAAGCTATCGATATTGCCTTTCGCATGCGCCTTTGAGAAGGCTAGTCCATTGGATCCGAAGGTGGCGCCGACATCGTTGATGAGAAAGATCTGATCTCCGCTCTTGCTGTCCTGGTACACAGAGTTGTTCTC
>CAXUEG010000058.1:0-9164 GCA_964249935.1 uncultured Terriglobus sp. | reverse complement strand
GATCCCAGTTGTTCATCACGGCCATCATGACGCGGAGACCATTGAACTCGCGTGTCCCATAAAAGGGATTGTTCTTCCACTGCCATGTGCCTATTTTCTTTTCGTGAGCGGGCTTGCGTGCAAAGCGCACGTTCTCGACACGATCGTTCTTGACCAGATCTGCTCCCCGCTTCATGTGTATCTTCTCGATCTGGGCTTCCGGAAGCAGGTAATCGTCATTGACGTAGTAACCAACCGCCCAAAGCAGGCGCGAGGCGGCCACTTCCGGCCGCGCCTCATCGCCCAGCTTGCAACGCCAGCTTGTGCCGTTCGCATCCGTGACGTCGAACTTTGGGTTGGTGCCATTCATGCCTTCGGCGACAAAGGTAAACGGCGGTGCGGGCACATGCGTGTCGCCGCCCTGGCCCAATAACAGGTCCAGACTGCCGATGCTGTCGGTTGCTTTCCAAAGCACCGGGTGCTTTAACCGCGTGCTTGCCACGGGTGCGTCGTTTTCCTTTTTCCCTGGCACCGCCGTATCTGCTTGTGTGTCTTGCTGGCCGGATCGATTCACGGGTGTAGCGGCAAAGGCGCGCATGTCGCCGGCAAGCGCTGAAACGAGCGCGCACGCGGTCAGAAAGCGGAACAAAGGCGTATGTAGCATCTATTTTCTCCGCAGCAGATTTCTGCAATCCTTCTGATGTGCGTTCCGACGCTGCGGCTTCTCGCCGTACGAACATCCTGCGGGAAAGCCGCTGCATCCTTTCCAGTGATCGCACCGCTTCTCCCATGCTGCGGTGCGGCACCCTTGCGCGCAGGCGGTCCTGAATTGAAGCTACTAGTACAACCCGAGAGCGGCATTGAACCGTTGCTCGATGGTCTGCGGAGCGCGAAAAAAAGCATCCTCATTCTTATCTTCCGTTTCGATCGCAGCGAGGTCGAGCGCGCACTGATCGAGGCCGTACAGCGCGGCGTTCAGGTGCAGGCGATGATCGCGTTTACCAATCGTGGTGAGGAAAAGAACCTGCGCAAGCTGGAGGGTCGTCTGCTCGAGCGGGGCGTGACCGTGACCCGCACGGCCGATGACCTGGTTCGCTATCACGGCAAGATGTTTCTGATTGATCGCAAGGAGCTTTGGCTGCTGGCTTTCAACTACACGCACATGGACATTACGTTGAGCCGTTCGTTTGCCTTGGTGGTCCGAACGCCTGAGATCGTCGCCGAGGCGGTAAAGCTCTTCGAAGCCGACGCGACCCGCCAACCCTATCGGCCCACCTGCAACGACCTTATCGTGAGTCCAGCGAACGCACGGACGCAACTAATGGAGTTCATCCGTGGAGCGAAGAAGCAATTGCTGCTTTATGAGATGAAGATTAGCGATTACGATTTTGTGAAGCTGCTTGCTGACAATATGGCCGACGGTGTGGACGTTCGGGTGATCGGCAGGTCGAGCGTGAAAGGGAGCGTGTTGAACGTGCGTACCCTGCCATTTCGCCTGCATGCCAGGGCTATCTTCCGAGATGGCAAAGAGGCGTTCCTCGGCAGCCAGAGCCTGCGCAAGCTGGAGTTGGAGGCACGCCGCGAAATTGGCGTGATCGTGCGCGACACGCACGTGGTGCATGAGATGGTCCAGGTATTCGAAAAGGACTGGCAGCAGTCTGCGCCTGCCATGCACGGTGGCATTCATGTCACGCCCGTGGTGGAGCAGGTACTCGAGCGTGTGATGGACCGCAGTTCCGACGTGCCGTTTGAGCCATCAGAGGTTGCCATGACGGTTCGTGAAGCATTTCGCGAGGAGGTGCATGACGCTGTCATGCTGGCGTTACGCGAGATGGCAACTGAGGTGGTCGGAGCGTCTCACCCAACAGTATCGATTGAGAATGCCCGACCGGAAAAGAATGGTAAAGACAATCATCCGGAGCCTCACCACCCAGCAAAGCGAAACGGCAAGGCTGAGAAGAAACACACAGGCAGGCACGGGTAATTTGGGCCCCAGTGGCCAGCGTATGCAGATCGTGCGCGAACGGAGCTTACGCCCCAGTCTGCTGCAGAACAAAGACCTGAATCGACCGGGGTCCGATCGAATATTGCGAACTGCTGGTGCGGAGTTCAAACTGTTCATTTTCAGTGACCAGGTCTTCCCGTGCGGTGTCCAAGACAATGCCCCATGTATCGCCCCGAGTGGTTTCCGGTATACGGAACGGACAGGACTCATAGTGATCGTTGAAGAGGATCAGGATCGTTGCCTCATGGCCGCGCTGGCGGATGCCGGTGGCTTGTGCACGGCCATCCAGCAGCATGCCCAGGCAGCGCGTGCGTGAATCTTTCCATGCGTCCGCATCCATCTCCGATCCGTTCGCATTGACCCAGGTCAGGTCCCGCACGCCTAACTCGTCGTCCTCGTTACCCGTCAGGAACAAGTTGCGGCGAAGGATCGGATACCGCTTGCGTAACGCGATTAGCTGCTGCGTAAAGCGGTGCAGAGGCGCGTTTTCATCGAGCAGCGTCCAATCCACCCAACTCAGCGTGTTGTCCTGGCAATATGCATTGTTGTTACCTAGTTGCGTGCGGCCGAATTCGTCACCGGCCAGCAGCATCGGCGTGCCTTGGGCCAGCAGCAGCGTGGCCAGCAGGTTCCGGCGCTGTTGACGGCGCAATGCGTTCATCGCTTCGTCTGTGGTCGGGCCTTCCACGCCGCAGTTCCAGCTGTGATTGTGCGTTGAGCCGTCGCGATTGCCTTCTCCGTTTTCCAGGTTGTGCTTGTCGTTGTAGCTGACCAGATCGTTGAGCGTGAATCCATCGTGTGCCGTGACGAAATTGATGGAAGCCCATGGACGCCGTCCCTGGTGATCGAACAGATCTGGCGAAGCGGTCATGCGCACTGCCAGATCGCGCGCGTTGCTGCCGCCTTTCCAGAACTCGCGAACGGTGTCGCGAAATTTGTCATTCCACTCGGTCCAGCCCGGAGGAAAACCGCCGACCTGGTAACCACCCGGCCCGATATCCCAAGGCTCCGCAATGAGTTTAGTCATGGCAAGCACTGGGTCTTGGCAGACGGCTTTCAGAAAGCCGCTCTTATTGTCGAAGCCGTTCGGCTCGCGCGCGAGAATCGTACCCAGGTCGAAGCGGAAGCCGTCCACATGCGTCTGCTCGACCCAGTAGCGCAGGCTGTCGCACACCATCTGCAGAACGCGCGGGTGGCTCACATTGACCGTGTTTCCAGTACCTGTGTCGTTGATGTAATAACGCGGATTGCTGGGCAGCAGACGGTAGTAGCTTGCGTTATCGATGCCTTTGAACGACAGCGTGGGGCCGAGCTCATTGCCTTCCGCGGTGTGGTTGTACACCACGTCCAGAATCACCTCGATACCCGCGTCGTGGTAGCGCGCCACCATCTCCTTGAATTCCTGCAGCGCGCGGCGCGGGGTGGCCGCGTACCGGGGGTCAGGCGCGAAAAAGCCAATGCTGTTGTAGCCCCAATAATTGGTGAGCTTCAACGCGTGCAAATGACTGTCTGTCACAAAGGTGTGAATCGGAAGAAGTTCGATCGAGGTAACACCGAGCGAGCGAACGTATTCAACGATCTCCGGCTTACCCAGGCCTTCATAGGTGCCTCGCAGGCGCTCCGGCAGCGCTGGGTGCGTGCGTGTAAAGCCCTTCACATGCATTTCGTACAGGATGGTTTCATCCCACCCGACACGGAGACGGTCCAGGCGGGCCGGCTGCCCACTCCAGTCAAATGTGGGATCGACGACAAGGCTTTTGGGAACGAGCGGAGCGCTGTCACGCTCATCGAAGGTGGTGTCGTCAGCGGTTTCCAGCTTGTAGCCGAAGATCGGGGGCTGCCATTTGAGCTTGCCTATGTGGGCCGCGGCGTATGGGTCCAGCAGCAGCTTATTGGCGTTGAAGCGCAAGCCGTTTCGCGGATCATAGGGTCCATGCACGCGATATCCGTAAGGCGTGCCGGGCATTACGCCTTCCACGTATCCATGCCAGACCTGATTCGTGTACTCAGGAAGCGCAATGCGCTCGATTTCTCGCTTGCCCGCACTGTCGAAAAGGCAGAGATCCACACGCGTCGCGTGCTCTGAGAATAGAGCGAAATTCGTACCACGCCCGTCCCATGCGGCACCGCGTGGCAGCGGTATGCCCTCGGAAATTTTATAGCTGCTTTTCGACGTCACGATTCTTGGGATGCGCAAACGGAACGATGTCGCCGCTTGACGTGAATGCGCGAGCACGTCCCTGACGGCAGGTTACAGTCTTACCGCACTGCGCATCTCTCATAGCGAACCCCAGGATAAACGGAGACAAAGATGGACCGCACGCTGCTGCCAGGAAGACCTTACCCATTGGGTGCTACCCCACAAAGGCTTGGAACCAATTTCGCTCTCTTTTCAGAAACCGCCACTGCGGTTCGCGTGTGCTTCTTCGATGAGAACGGCGTGGAGGTCGACTGCGTTCCGTTGAAGGAGCGCACTGCCTATGTGTGGCACGGATTGGTGCGGGGCATCAAGCCGGGACAGCGGTATGGGTATCGTGTCGAAGGACCGTGGGACCCGGAAAACGGCATGCGGTTCAACAGCAATAAGCTGTTAGTCGATCCTTACGCGAAGGCCATCGAAGGCCAGGTGGATTGGAAGAAGCCGATCTTCGCCTACGACGTGACGAGCGGCGATGAGCTGAAGTTTGACGACCAGAACTCGGCGGACGGCGTGCCGAAGAGCGTCGTTGTCGATCCCAAGTTCGACTGGACCGGGGATTGTCCACCGGACACTCCGCTTGCCGAATCCATCATCTACGAATTGCACGTGGAGGGCTTCTCCAGGCAAAACGAGCTCGTTCCCGAAAAACTGCGCGGCACTTATGCCGGTCTGGCGTCTGAGGCGAGCATCGCCTATCTGAAAAAGCTGGGCGTGACCGCGGTTGAACTGCTGCCCGTTCACCACTTCATCGACGAAGGTCAACTGGTCGACAAGGGACTGCGCGACTATTGGGGTTACAACACGCTGGGTTACTTCGCGCCGATGTCGCGTTACAGCTCGTGCGGTGATGATGGCTGCCAGGTCAACGAATTTAAGCAGATGGTGAAAACGCTCCATTCCGAAGGCATCGAAGTGATTCTGGACGTGGTGTACAACCACACTTGCGAGGGCAACGGCTTGGGACCGTTGCTCAGCATGAAGGGCATCGATAACGTCAATTATTACCGGCGCGTGCCTGGGAAACCGCGGTACTACATGGATTTCACCGGAACGGGTAACACGCTGAACCTGGTCCATCCGCAGGTTCTGAAGCTGGTGATGGATTCGCTCCGCTATTGGGTCACTGAGATGCATGTGGACGGCTTCCGCTTCGACCTGGCCTCGACGCTCGCGCGCGAAGAAGCCGCTGTGTCGAAGCTTTCCGGCTTCTTCGACGTCATTCACCAGGATCCGGTTCTACAAAACGTAAAACTGATCGCGGAACCCTGGGATGTGGGTGAAGGCGGGTATCAAGTGGGCAACTTTCCTGTGCTGTGGGCGGAGTGGAATGGAAAGTATCGTGACACCGTGCGACGGTTCTGGAAAGGTGACGAAGGCCTTTTATCGGATTTTGCATATCGATTCACGGGATCCTCGGACCTATACCAGGCCGACGGCCGCAAGCCGAATGCGTCGATCAACTTCATCACGGCGCACGATGGCTTTACGATGACTGACCTGGTCAGCTACAACGAAAAGCACAACGAAGCGAACGGCGACAACAATAACGACGGCGCCAACGACAATGATTCGTGGAATATGGGTGCCGAAGGACCGACCGACGATCAAGGTATCAATGAATTGCGCGAGCGGCAGGTGCGCAATCTCCTGACGACGCTGGTGCTCTCGCAAGGGGTTCCGATGGTGTGCGGAGGCGACGAACTGGGCCGGTCGCAGCGCGGGAACAACAATGGTTATTGCCAGGACAATGAACTGACCTGGTACGACTGGAAGCTCGATACGCCCCGGCAGCGGCTGATGGAGTTCACCTCCAAGTTGATTCACTTGCGTCGCGACCATCCAAATCTGCGTCGTCGCAAATTCTTCCAGGATCGTAATATTCGTGGATCGGTGGTCCACGATATCGCGTGGTTCGGGTCTGACGGCGGCGAGTTTTCAGAGGACAACTGGACCCAGAATTGGGCCAAGTCCATTGCAATCCTGCTGAATGGGCAGACGCTCGGCGTCACCGACGAAGATGGCAAAGATGTCACGGATAACAGCTTTCTTTTTCTCATCAATGCTGCGCCGGATGGTGTGGAATTCAAGCTGCCGACATCGCCGTCCAAATCGCAGTGGAAGCAGGTATTGGATACGCAAAACCTTGACGACCCCTTCGAGGAGTGCGAGTTTACCGAGAAGGTGATTTTGGGTGGCCGATCCATGCGAGTTTTCCGCGACGGCGTCAAGTAGGCGAGACAGTCAACGGCCGGCGTGGCAGGGAAGGCGCCGGCTTTTGCTGCTGTCGGCGCTGCTCGTGGCCTGGCTCGGGCCGCAGCACGCCTCAACCCAATCTCTTGGGCATGCGGTCACCAGCGTGGATATCGATCTGGCAACGGGCGCAATCTCGGTGAGCGGTCCGGACCCCAACACGCCTGCCAGCCCCGGATCGACGCTGAAGCCGATCGTGCTGTTGACAGCGCTGCAGCTAGGTGTGATCACTTCGCACACACGAGTCGCATGCATTGGAAGTCTGCACATTGCCGGACGCAACCTCGCCTGTGCTCATCCGGTATCGCTTGGTGTTTTGGATGCGGAGGAGGCGCTGGCCTACTCGTGCAACACTTACTTTGCGCGCGTTGCGCAGCAACTGCCGCCATCGGCGCTGCAGGACGGTCTAGAACACTTTGGGATCCGAACAGAAGGGCTGGTCAGCGCGCCGGATCAGCGGGTTCTGCTTGCCTTGGGACTTGAGCGCGTCACTTTGACGCCACTGCAACTTGCCCATGCGTACGCGAGGCTGGCACAGGCGCTTGAACGTAGAGATCCGCCAAGCGAGATCGTCCGCGCCGGTCTGCTTGGGTCGGTTGCGTACGGCATGGCTCATGCGGCGCAGACGTTGGGGCTGACACTCGGGGGGAAAACGGGCACTGCGCACGAACCCGCGCCCATGCTGCAACATGGCTGGTTCGCGGGCCTTGTCTTCGCATCCGCCGCATCTCGGCGATCCACGCATGTCCTTGTCGTGTATGCTCCGGGCGGTAATGGAAACGATGCGGCGTCGGCTGCCCACGCCTACCTGCAAAGCAGGCATTGGTAGACATGTACGCACGTTTGCTGCTCGCGTGCGTGGTCACTCTTTGCACGTCTCCCCTTTTTGGAATGGCTCCTGACAAGTCGGACGGAGACGTGACGGTGCTGCTGTTCCGCACGGAAGCGGTGCAGCAAATACAGGTGCACTCGCGCAACGCGGCCTTTCGGGTTTGTTCTTCGTGCGCAGAGCAGCGCGGTCCAGTCTCGCTCGACTTGCACGTCCGGGGCAGGTCGATGCTGGACGGGGCGAACAAGCTGCTTTCATTCATCGAGTTGCGGGGCGAGGCCGAGGTCCTTACCGCCGGCGGTCACCGGGCCGAAGCAGCGGGGAAGTGGACGATTGATGTCGACCACGATCGAATGCGCATACGTGTCGTGATCACAAGGGAGCGGTATGTAGAATCCGTGCTTGCGGCCGAGGCTGGTGCGAACGATCCTACGGAGTCGCTGAAGGCACTCGCAGTTACGGCAAGGTCGTTCGCGGCAGCAGCTTCGCAGCGGCATGAGGGCGCCGCGCTTTGCGATACGACACACTGCCAGGCGATGCGACTGGAACCGGTACCTCAGCCGCTGCAAGATGCGGTCTGGACTACAAGCGGCGAAACACTTTGGTTCGGCAATCGGCAGGTGCCAGCGTATTTTTCGGAGCACTGCGGAGGCTTCACGGAAGATGCGTCGTCCGCGTGGGGTGGACAGCATCTGCCCTGGCTTACTGCACATCTCGACGCGTGGTGCGCGCGGATGCCGTCACAATGGCACGCTTCACCTTCAGAGGAAGAGGTGCGACATGCGCTCCTTTCGGAGGGTTTTCCGATTGCGAAGCCAATCGAGGAAATTGTGGCGGTGAGCCGCGACCGTAGCGGACGCGTTCAGCAGGTGCGGCTGCAGGCCGCAGGTGTCACGCGTACGCTCTCTGCGGCCTCATTTCGCTTCGCGCTGAACCGCAGCCTTGGATGGAATCAGCTGCGTAGCGACCGTTACCAGGTCCGGCGTATCGGTGACCGCATCGTATTTGAGGGCTCAGGCTTCGGTCACGGCGTTGGCTTGTGCCAGGCCGGCTCGGCGGCGATGGCGCATGCTGGTAAGAGCTATCGAGAGATACTGCAGGCGTACTTTCCGAAAGCTGTGGTGCGGGTACGTGCACAGGATGCAGGTTGGCTCAATCTGCCTGCGAGCGGATTCTTGCTGCGTACCACCACGCACGATGCTGCATTGCAAAGTATTGCCGTAAGCGCGTTCGCGGATGCACGTTCTCGTTGGGGAGCACCCTTGAAGACACAACCCACGCTGACGATCTTCCCGTCCACGGAGTTGTTTCGGCAGGCGACAGGCAGGCCGGGATGGGAACTGGCAGTCACGCAGGGAAACCGGGTAGCGACACAACCGACGGAAGTCCTGCATACGCATGGCGGTGCCGGTCCGGTCTTTCGCCACGAGTTCTTGCATAGCTTTGTCGAAACGGAAGCGTCACCCAGTGCACCGCTGTGGCTGCGGGAAGGCCTAGTCGCCGTGCTCAACGGAGAGACATGCTTTGCGCAGGCGGCTCAGTCAGCCACTTTGACCGATAACGACCTGCGCGGGGCAGACTCGCTGCAGCAGTCGCAGCACGCGCATGCCGCCGCGTGTGCGCTCACAAAACAAGTGATCGCGGAGCATGGATTGAGCGCGGCGAAAGCTATGCTGCACCATTGATGGCAGCGTATTGAAAAGGCTGCTAGGCGCGCTCACCTGGTTCTGCCGGATCTCTGCTGTGAAGTAACTCTGCATCTACGGCGATCAGCAACACTGCCGCGATGATTGCAAGTGAAGCTGCGACGCTGAGCCGGAGGACGGCGCTTACCGTCTCACCACTGACCGTGTGCGCTGGATGCCACGCTGCCAGCTTTGGTACAAGCCATCCAGCAACAC
>CAXUEG010000057.1:4172-13172 GCA_964249935.1 uncultured Terriglobus sp. | reverse complement strand
TGCAGGAATGGGTACAGGGCCGGCTGCGCAAGCGTAACGCCTGAGCGGTGTTCCCACTGCATAAATCTTGCGCTTGTTAGAGTGAGACTTGAGGGATTCAGGCTTGTTGCTGACAATCAACGGTGTTCCGCGCGAATTTGGCAACGTGCAGGCTGGCGCCCCAGTAGCGGCACTGGTGGCGGAACTGGGATTTCGGGGAGATCGTGTGGCGCTGGAGCAGAACGGCGAAATTGTGCCCCGTAGCCGCTGGAATGAAACAGAGCTGAGGGACGGCGATCGCCTGGAAATCGTTCATTTCGTGGGAGGCGGAGCGACTGCACCGGACGGGGCAGCGCCGGTACGTTGAGTTTGCAGCAGCAGTGCTTCCCAGGTATTGCCGTAGGCGTCCCAGCCGCCCATCTTCCTGACGCGCTCGAGCGCCGCGGAGCTCATCCGGTGCTGCAGTGCCGGGTCGTCCGCAAGCTGCTGCATTGCGCCTGCCATTGCGGCCACATCGCGAATCGCCGCGAGAAACCCGTTTTCGCCAGGGAGCACGATGTCTGGTCCGCCGCAATTTGTGGAAGCGAGAACTGGGCAGCCGCACGCCATCGCCTGACCTAGCACAACGCCGAAGCCGTCCTCAATGCTTGGCAGCACGAAGAGGTGACTGCTGCTTAGAATCGCTGGCAGATTCGCTTGCGGCTGCGGACCCAGGAACTCCACGTGAGCCGTGGGCAGGCCGGCGAGGAGCGCCCGCATTTCTGACGCGACCGCTCCAACGACGCGCAGACGCTTGGCCGGATGCCTAAGCCGAGCGAACGCTTCCAGCAGATAGGGGACGCCTTTGCGCAGGCTCACACTACCGACGAACACGACCTCAAACACGTTTGAGGAGGGCAACGCGACTTGCTGAAAGCGCTCCAGGCGCACGCCATATGGAATGAGCGCGAGCTTCTCGCGGGCAACGCCCATTTCCACGAACGATTCGAGCGCAAAGGTGGAGGGCACGGTGATGCGGTCAGCGCAGTCATAGATGGCCTCCTCGCGAGCGGTGTCGCGCGGGTCGCTGACACGGCGGTCCACGCCCCAACGGCGGTATTCTTCCGAAATCAGTTGTTCCTGGTAGCGCTGGTGTGAGGATCCGCGATCGCATAGGAACACGCCACCGCGCTCTTGGACCCGCTTGCCCGTC
This sequence comes from uncultured Terriglobus sp., assembly GCA_964249935.1. Taxonomy (GTDB): domain Bacteria; phylum Acidobacteriota; class Terriglobia; order Terriglobales; family Acidobacteriaceae; genus Terriglobus. The sequence goes on along the minus strand of CAXUEG010000057.1, from coordinate 12,001 downwards.
TTGAGCGACGAGCCGGAGATGGCGATCAGGGCATCGCAATCCGGGACACGCCGGAACACATATTCGTCGAAGGCGAGCGCATTGGCGTAGCCAGTCTGGTCAGCCAGCCAGTCCGGCAGCATGCCGTAGCGGCCGAGCAGGAACTCCGGCGTGTGGATCCAGGGAAAGGTGTCGACCTGCTCACGGGAAAGATTCTCGCGTTTGAGCCGGTGCCATGGCCAGGTCGAATAGATGCGTTCCAAGTGTCCGCGGCGGTTGAGTTCGCGCGCCAGATCGAACGAGTGGAAGACGCCAAAGACGGTCTGGACGATGCGCATCGGAACTAGACTGGAGGGTACCAGAGGGCGTGCCAGTGCCGGGCTTGCGGGAGCGCAACGCGAGTGACTGGAGCAGACGGTCGAGTTCGAGCCGGCCGGGTTGCGGTATACAGAATATGTGTTATCGGACGTAGCCGCTCGAGGCTTAACGGCTGGGCCCTTGGATTTCGCGCGTTTTCGCCGGAGTTGCGGTTCTGGCCTGGTTGGCAACCGTCACCGTTCCGCGCAGGCGAATGTCTTCGGAGGATGAGCCCACCAGGACGTCAAAGGTTCCGGGCTCGACCCGGAAATCATGCGTTGCCACGTCATACCAGCCCAAGGAAGCGATTGGCACCGCGATACTCACCGTGCGGCTTTCGCCAGGTTGGAGAGTCAGCCGCTCGAATCCACGGAGAGTACGTAGCGGCTGTGTGGCGCGGCTTTTCTGTTGGTGCGTATACATCTGCGCCACCTCCGCGCCGGCGACCTTGCCCGTGTTCCTAACCACGAACTGAGCTGTCACGATCCCCTCTTTGCCGCTTGCCTGCTCCACCTGCAGCTTGCTGTAGGTGAACTGCGTGTAGCTGAGCCCATGTCCGAACGGGTACAACGGCACGCCCTTGAAGTACTGGTAGGTGAAGCCGCGTGAGACGTCGTATTCGTTTTGTGGTGGAACACCGTCCAGGCTCTGGTAAACGGTGTACGGCAGGTGTCCGCCGGGATCGTTCAGCCCGAAGAGTGTGCGTGCAATGGCGGTGCCGCCGAGTTCACCGGGATACCAGGCGCTGAGAATAGCCGGTACATGATCGTTGGCCCAGGTCACCGCGAGCGGACCCGCGTTCAGCAGCACCAGCGCGACCTTTGGGTTGGCGACATAGACCGCTTCCAGCAGGCGCTGCTGCGCTCCGGGCAGGTTCAGGTCGCGGCGGTCGCGGCCCTCTGCCTCTACGCGCAGATTGGTTCCAAGGCACAGAATTACCACGTCGCTCTCGTGCGCGAGGTCGACCGCGCGCGCGAGTTCCGCTTCGTCAGCGGGCTCGGTAAAGTCGACGCCACGCTCGTACTGCACGCGCACGCCGCTGCCCAGAAGCGACGTGAGGCCCTCTGTGACGCTGGTCTTCACCGCCGGCGTGCCGTAGTAGTTGCCGGTTTCATAGCTGTCTTCGCCTGCCGGACCGATGACTGCGACGGACTTGATCCCGTCCCGTTGCAATGGCAGAAACTGGCGGCGGTTTACCAGCAGCGTCATGGATTCTTCCGCAAGCTTTTCGGAGAGCGCGCGATGCGCTTCGGACCGCACCACGTCCATGCCGATGCGGCTGTATGGACTGGACCCCGGCGGATCGTACACGTTGAGCCGAAAGCCTACGCGCAGCACGTTACGCAAGGCATTGTCCACGTCTTTCTTGGTGAGCAGGCCCCGCTGGACAGCCAGCGGGATGTTTGTTTCGAACTCGGCATCGTCGCTGTCATTGCCGGCGCGGATGGCCGCGGCTGCGGCGGCGACCGGGTCTTCTGAGAAGTGCTGGCCCGGCTCGTTGGTGTTGGTTGCGCGGGTGCCGGTCAGGAGCGCCACGGCGCCCAGATCGTCGGTGACAAAGCCATCGAAGCCCCACTGCTTCCGAAGAACGTCGGTGAGCAGAAAGTGGTTCACCGCGTTCGGCGTGCCGTTGATCGCGTTATAGCTCGACATGACCGATTGAGCGTGGCCCTGCACGATGGCCGCGCGCCAGTGTGGCAGCCAGAACTCAAAGAGGCTGCGCTCGTCGACGTCGGCGTTCAGGTGCTGCCGGCCGGACTCGACGTTGTTGACGGCGAAGTGCTTGACCGTAGCGGCAACCTTGAGGTGGTTCAGGTCATCTCCCTGCAGGCCGCGTACATACGCCACTCCCATGCGCCCGGTGAGCAGCGGATCTTCGCTGAAGACCTCCTGGATGCGGCCCCAGCGCGGGTCGCGGCTGATGTTGATGACGGGCGACCGGAAGACCAGGCCATGCGGTGTTCGCGGGCCTTCCGCATGCGCGTTGTACAGGGCCCGGGCTTCGTCGCTCATGGCATCCGCGACGGTATGCACCAGATCAGGATCCCAGGTTGCGCCCATCGCCGTTGGAATCGGAAAGAGGGTGGTAGGCTGCTTGGACCACACGCCGTGCAGCGTCTGGTTCCATCCGCCCCACATGGGCAAACCGAGGCGCGGCACGCCACGATTCATGTGGTTTAGCTGCATCGCCTTTTCCTGCAGCGTGAACCGGCTGAGAAGGTCGGTGATACGGTCTTCCATGGGTTTGGTGGGGTCGCGGAAGATCTCGGCGCCGGTGTTGGTCTGGGCTGCGTGTGGCGGTTGCGCGTCGCTTCTCGCAGCAAAGACTACGGTCAAGCTAAGTATCGCGATGGCAGGACTGACTAGGAAACGTAAACGCATCACAGCTCCTGATTGAGTTCTCTTCGGTGAGCCTGTATAAGTGGCGATCACGGCCGATTCGGCTGCCCTTTCACTTCGGTTCGTGATCACGCTTTATCCGCGCGCAGCACTTCCACCACGGCGGCCATATCCTGCTGACCATGACCCTGCTGCTGTGCCTGCGCAAAGAGTTGCTCCGCATTGGCAGCGGTGGAAAGCGGCACGCCATACGTTGCAGCCGCGGCCTGCGCGTAGGCGAGATCTTTGCGCATCAGGTCCAGGGCGAAGTTGACGTGGTACGTGCGTTCGGTCATGCGCTCGCTCATGGCGGCGAAGATGCCACTGCCCGGTGCGGCGGACTTGAGGAACTCGAGTGCCGTGGTGCGGTCGAGGCCGTTGCGCTCGATCCATGTGAGTGCTTCGGCGAACGAAGCAACCTGCACGCCGCAAAGAAAGTTGTTGATCAGTTTCAGTTGTGCACCGCTGCCTACCGGACCCATTGGCAGCACCTGTTTGCTCATGGCGGCGAGTATCGGCCGGGCCGCGTCAACGGTCGCCGGGTCGCCCCCGGTGAGGAAGACAAGCTGGCCGGCCTCGGCCTGCGTTCGGCTGCCGGTCACGGGTGCATCGAGCAGGCCGACTTCCCTTCCTTGCGCGGCGGTGTGAAGCTCCGCAATCCACGCCGGGCTGACCGTGCTGCTTTCGACGGCGATGGTGCCCGGGGCCATGGCGGCGAGCGCGCCCTGCTCGCCCAGCCACGCCGCGCGTGAGGCCGCGTCGTCGGCAAGCATGCTCACCACGACCTTTGCGCCCGTCGCGGCCTCCGCTGGGGTGGCCGCCGCAGTCCCACCCTCCTGCGCAAATGCTTGAGCCTTTGCCGCGGTCCGATTCCAAACCACGACATCGAAGCCTGCCTTGCGCAGGTTCTGGGCCATGCCTCGGCCCATTACTCCTAAGCCGAGGACCGCTACTTTGTCTGCCATCAGTATCTCCGTCTTGTTCTTCTGGATGGGGCTAAGCCGCCGTGGTGTGTCATTCCCGATCCGCAGGCGACAAAGGCGTTTCGCGTTTAGCGCATCACGTTTACCTGCACTGGTGCAGTCATCGGCGCGTCGGCTCGAATGGGATTGCACAGGGCTCTGCCGAAGCCCTCAAACTGCACTTCGGCGACATCGCCATCGCCGAGGCGCACGCCGTTGCCGAACGACAGAGCGTCTGCGCCGAGGAAATGGATGTGCACCATACCGGCCTGGCGGTGGCCGGCGAACTTGAAGTGATGGTGCTCCATGTTGGCCAGGCTGTGCGCCATGTTCATCTCGCCGGTGCGGATCTGTTTGTGCCAGATCGTCTCTCCGCTACGCACGATGCGCACGGTTCCGGGTACATCTTCAAAGGGTTCGCCGATCACCAGCTCCGGACCGATACTGCACTCGCGGAGCTTCGAGCCGGCCAGGTTCAGGTAGTTTCTGCGCTCGAAGACATGGTCGGAAAACTCATTGCCGGTCGCCATGCCGATGCGATGAGGAGTGCCGTCGGTGGCGATGAGGTAAACCGCGGCAATCTCCGCTTCTTCCCCACCGTCCTCGGCGTGGCCGGGAATGGTGAGCACTTCGCCGGGGCCTCTGACCACAGAGCCGTCGCCCTTATAGAACCACTCCGGCGCAATGCCGATCTGGCCATCTGCCGGACGGCCACCCTGCTGACCCCATGCGAACATGCGCATGCTGTCCGTCATCCTGGATTCGTCGATCTCTTCCGGTGCGGTGCCTGCAGCGGCGTGCATGGCCTGCCGCTCGCGGGCGCTGCCCAGATGTGTGAGACCTGTGCCGGAGACCAGGACCTTCTGCGGATCGCCGGGCACGTCGATGGGCGGGAGCAACTGCCATTGCGACTCGCCACGGTAGACCGCGTCGTAGGGTACACGCTCGTCTCCCTGGAGCGACTGCGCCAACTCCGTGATGCCCTGCTGCGTTTCGAGTGAACGCAATGCGAGCGCGTATGTGGATGTGACAGCCTGCTGCAATAGTGCGAGGTTTGGCTCGTCGACCACAGCGACGCGCCGCTCGGTGCCGTTCGTAATCTGTACCAGCCGCATCGTGCGCTCCTACTCGAGGATGCGAAACCGCTTGAGCGATTCCTCGTTGACGGTCAGGCCCAGGCCTGGCGTCGTGTCGCTCAGGTTGATGTATCCGTTTTGGGGTACAGGCTCGCCGTTGAAGATGTACCAGAAGAGTTCGTTGCCGACCTCGACGTCGACCTTCGGGAAGAACTCGGCGATGGGCGAGTTCAGACTCGCCATGACGACGTGATAGTTGTGCATCTGCCCGGCATGCGGAACGACGGGCACCTGGAAGCTTTCCGCCAGCGCTGATATCTTGCGCGCCTGGCTGATGCCGCCGACGCGGTTGGTGTCGAACTGGATGTAGTCGACGGCATTCGTTTCCAGCAGTTCGCGGAAGCCGAAGAGGGTGAACTCGTGCTCGCCGCCCGCGATGGGAACGCGGCCGTACTGCTTCAAGGTTGCATAGCCGCGTGTGTCGTCCGGAATAACGGGTTCTTCGAGCCAGCGCAGGTGATAGGGCTCAAGCAGTGGCAGCATGCGCTTGGCGTAATCGAGCGACCAGCCCATGTATGCGTCGGTCATCAGGTCGACGCCGTCGCCGATCACTTCGCGCACGTTGCGCACCAGCTCGAGATTTTTCTGCATGCCGGCAGCGCCATCGAGCGGACCCCAGCCGAAGCGCAGCTTCATCGCCTGGTAGCCCTCGTCCTTGTACTTCTGCGCTTCGGCGCGCAATTCCGGGATGGGCATGGCATACAAACGGCTGGCGTATACGGGAATACGGTCTTTCGTGCGCCCGCCCAGCAGGCGGAAGACGGGCTGCTTCGCGTCTTTTCCGAGCAGATCCCAGAGCGCGATATCGACGGCGGAGATCGCGGTGAGCGCTACGCCCTTACGGCCAAAGGCGAGGGTGCGGCGATACATCTGCTGCCACAAGTACTCGACATCCCACGGGTCTGCGCCGAGTAGGAGTGGTTTCAGGTAAATGTCGACCAGCTGCTTCGTCACCATGGGCGCGAGCGCCGCGTTGCCAATGCCCACCAGGCCGTTGTCGGTGAATATCTCGACCAAAAGCCAGTTGTGAAAGGCAAAGTTCCCCATGGACGCTTCGCGAAAGGCGACCAGGTCCATGGGGTTGGTGCAGAAGTGCGGCGGCAGCGGGACGGTTGCACCTTCCCATTGGACGACGCGGGTGCGAACCTCGGTGATCTTCATGCGGCTCCTTCCAGCAGCGGGAGTTCTGTTGAGCGGAGTGGTTGAATCGGGCCAGCAAAAAGTGCGATGGCCAGAAAGCCGATCAGGTGGAAGCTGCCCACCAGGACGAACAGTGTTGCGTAGCTAAAGCCATGCTGGAGCAGAAAGCCCGCGATGAGGCCGAAGATGGCACCGCCGATCGACCCGCCGAAGCCCACGAGACCAGCGACGGTGGCGACCGCGGAGAGCGGGAAGATGTCCGCCGGGATGGTCATGAGCAGGCCCGACCAAGACTGCTGCGAGAAAAATGCAATGCTGAAGAGCAGGATCGCAACACGGACCGGCGCGACCGACACCAGCATGACGACCGGCATACCTGCCGCACAGAGGCCCAGCGCGACCTTGCGTGCGCGATCGAGCGGCTGCCCGCGCTGCAGCAGTTGCGAGGAGAACCATCCGCCGAGAAAGCTGCCTACGCCGCTGGCAGCGTACGGGATCCACGCGTAGTAGCTCACCTGCTTCACATCGAAGCCGCGCGCGTCGTATAGATACTTTGGCAGCCAGAACAGCAGGAAATACCATGCGGCGTCGCTCATGAACTTGGCAAACACGAACGTCTGCACGTTGCCGAGACGGATCACGTCGAGCCACCGCATGTGGTCACCCGCGATGCGCGCATCCAACGTGTTCATTGAGAGCGTAGCGGTGTTGCTCCGATACGCGAACGCCCACCACAGCACCCACGCCAGCCCTGCGGCACCCGCCGCGAGGAAGACCGCGCGCCAGCCGCTGTGCAGCAGAATGCACCCGATGACCGGTGGCGCGAGCACCGAACCCACAGCCGTGCCGGCGTTGATGACGCCCATGGCGGTCGACCGTTGCTGCGCCGGAACCCACTCCGCAACCACGCGCGTTGCCGCTGGAAAAGCCCCGCCTTCGCCGCCGCCCAACAGGAAGCGCGCCACGACCAATAGCGCGAAGCCGGTGGCGAACGCATGCAGTGCGCACGCGAGCGACCACCACGCCATGATCAGCAGAAAGCCGCGTCGGGTGCCGAGGCGGTCGAGCATGCGGCCGCCCACCACGTAGAGCGCCGCATACGAGAGCAGGAACGCGGTCTGTAAATAGGAGAACTGCTGGTTACTGATGGGGATGGTGCGCTGGATCGCGGCAATGGCGACAGGCAGCGTTTGGCGGTCGAAATAGCTGATCGCAATGGCTGCCGCGACCAGCAGCACGTAATACCAACGCCGTTCCATCGCGCTTTCCCTGCCGGCCCGGCTTACCATTTCAGCGTAACAAGCGAGACGCTGTGCCGTGGCATCGCCGTGGTCAACGTGACGCTGCCGTTGCTTATATCCACCCACGCGGGCGAGGTGAGTAGTTGCAGGCCGTCCTGCGCACGCAATTGCTCATACTCTTCCGTGGTGGGGTGCTGTGGCGAGCCCATCGCCTTCCACACCGTGTAGGCGTTGCTGTGCGTATCGTCGATGCGGTAGTGCGACAGGAGCACGCGGCGTGCGCTTGCGGGCAGGCCGTGGATGGTGATGTCCGCCGGAATTACCGGACCGTCGCCGTCTGCGTCGTGGTAATTCCAAAGCATGACGGCAGCGGCGTTAGTGGCTTCTTTGGTTGCGAGAGCGTCCACATCGCTCCCGCTGCGAACACCTTGCGCAACGATGCTGTCAAGCGACACGGCGCCAGAGCTGGTGGCAGCAACGCGTGTGCCGGACATGAGCGCGGCCATGCGGAAAAAGTTCAGGATCGGTTTATCGATGCCATTGGTGGAGAGGTCGCGAAAGCCTTCAAAATAGTCGCGGTTCTCAAACTCGAACGACCAGCTCAGCATACTCAGCAGGTTCACTTTGTATTCGTC
>CAXUEG010000057.1:1999-4162 GCA_964249935.1 uncultured Terriglobus sp. | reverse complement strand
GTACTTGTCTTGGAGTTCGAACAGCCGCTTGTACGCCGCAGCTGTGTACGCGGGATAAAAAGTTCCATTGCGGTAGTTGTTCGCCGGATTGACCTTGCTGGAGCAGGCGGCGCAGCCTTCGGGGTCGGCCTCGCTGAGGATGATCGGCAGGTTGCGGAACCTGGGAAAGGTGGAGATCAGCTGGAAGCCGTGGTCCGCGTCCATGAGCTCGCCGGTGATGCCCATGGTGACCTTACCCTCTACGATCTTCGGCATACCCTTCGCGTGGAATGAGATAAAGTCCATCGGCACCGGCTTGCCATTGGCGGCGCTCCTGCCGGAGTTGACGTGGTCGAGGAAGTTTTTCAGGAAGGCATAGGCTTTGGGATTGCGTGGGCTCGTCGTTGCGGGGCCACCAACCTTCGCGTCGGGCAGCGCGGCACGCACCCCGGCGACGGCATAGTCATACAGCTTCCAGTACTCCTCCGGTGCGGTGTGCCAATAGTCGATGTCGGGTTCATTCCAAACCTCGAAGTACCACTGCCGCACCGTATCGCGGCCGTAGCGTTCGACCAGATGCGCCGTGACCACGCGCGCAAGCTCGCCCCACTTGGCATAGTCCTTTGGCGGATTGTTGCTCTTGCCGCTGATCGCGCTTTGCGGATAGTGCACCTGGTACGGCTCGTGCCGGTTCGGCAGATCCGCGGCAAGGTCTTTCGGCATAAAACCGAGCTCAACCATCGGCCGTACGCCGGCTGCCTTGTACTCATCGAAGATGCCGTCGAGGATGGTGAAGTCATACACCGGCTTGCCGTTCGCATCCTCGGTGTAGACGTTGGTGGAACTCCACTTCAGTTCCGGTACACCGTTGCCGCTGGTGAGCAGGTGATGCACGCGGATGTAGACCGGCACGGGGCTGAGGTCATGTAACTCCCGCAGCAGCGCCTTGCCGTCGCGCATGGTGGTGAAGTTGGCTTCATCCGCACCGAACCAGCTGTAGATCGGCTTATACGCGCCGACGGGTTTGTTCAGATCGACCGTGATGCTCACGGGCGTACCGGCCGGCACTGGCGGAAGCGCGGGTACGGTTCCCTGCGCAACCGCACACGCGGCAGCGAGTGCCAGTGCGCCGGCGGCGGCCCATTGGCTGGTCCTCGTGGATGGCGCGCCACGTTTGCATGCGGGGCTTCCCTGCTTTTCTTCTCGCTTACCCATCGCCCGAGCCGTCCCTCTAGCTTAGAAGTTGTACTTGAGCGCGAACTGCAGGTTGCGCTGGTTGTTGGAGGTGCTGGTGACCTGACCGCCTCCGGTCGCGTCAATGGTGGCATTTGGCGCGCTGAAGCTGGGTGTGTTCGGCAGGTTGAAGACCTCTGCCCGGAACGACAACGTGCTCTCGCGTGGCAACGCGAAGTTCTTGAAGAGCGACGCATCGAACTGCCGGTAAAGGTCGGCCCGTAGCGTGTTGGCCCGCACCTGACCGTAGCGGTACACATCGGTGCCGATGCGATTGCCGCCGCCTACCGTGCCGTTCGCGAAATGACTGGCTGTGATGTACCGGCCCTTGTCGAACCACGAGTTCAGCGTTTTCGTGTAGTTGGGCGTGCTGACCAGGCTGGGGTCGGGGCGCTGACTGCCGACGCCGGTATTGGCGATGTCGCTGGACACCACCGGCGTATATGGCACGCCGCTGCGCAGCACATCGATGGATTGCGCCTGCCAGCCGCCAAGAAAAGCATTGACAAAGCCGTTGCTGTTGCTCAGGAACTTGCGGCCGTGCCCAATGGGCAAATCGACCGTGCCGCTGACCGCCAGATTTTGCGGTATGTCGTAGGGCGATCGCGCGTACTCATAACCCGTGTTGCCGCCCGCCTGTGGCGTCTGCGTATAGGAGAGCCACTTGGAAAACGTGTACGACACAAGCACGTTGAAGCCGTGGCTGAAGCGATGGTCGAACTTCGTTTGCAGCGCGTCGTAATGATTGCTTTGGTCCTGCGACTGAAAGGTAATGTTGCTCCACTGCGTATAGGGCCTGCGTGCCTGGATGGTGCCCGGCCCGGGCGTAGGATCGTTGAAGTCATCTGTGGCGCTCAGGTGCACACCGCGGTTGCCTACATAGCCGACCTCGAGCAGGTCCTTGCTGGAAAGCTGCCGTTGCACGTTCAGGCTGTAGTGGATGTTGGTACC
>CAXUEG010000057.1:0-1989 GCA_964249935.1 uncultured Terriglobus sp. | reverse complement strand
GCGTCTCAGAGAACAGATACGGCAGCATGTTCAGATTGACGCGGCCGCTGGTTCCCTCTGGCTCGTAGAACATGCCGAAGCCGGTGCGGATCACCGTCTTTTTGTCGATGGAGTAACTTAGGCCAACACGCGGAGCGAACTGTGTTTTGTCAGGGTACGTCACGGTAATGGGCAGGCCCACCTGGCTCGTCGTGGTGATGTATTGCTGGAAAACCGCGTAGGCGCGCGGCGCTACGTACTGCGCTGTCAGGTCCGGTGTAGGACCGCTGCCTGAAATGACAATGGGTTGCGGATTGGTGGGAATAAATGTGCCCACCTGCCCCTTGTAGCCGTTCAGCCACGGTGAGTACTCATAACGGAGACCCATGTTCAGCGTCAGCCGGTCCGAGGCGCGGAAGTCATCCTGGAAAAAGAATTGCCGGTACCATCCCTCCCCGCCGAAGTTGTTCGCCGGGTAGGAACGGATTACCGACGACGGGAAGCCCAGAAGGAAATCGGCATAGGCATCGCCTGACCCGGAAGCCGCCGCCGACGTGGTCGTCGCATTAGTAGTTGCGTTGCCGTTAAAGGTGAACTGGCCTACATAGTTGCGGCTGTCGTACCCGAGCCATTGGTAGTAGCGGATCAGCGTGCCGAACTTATACGAGTGCTTGCCGTGCAGGATCGTGTAGTTGTCGGTGATCTCGAATGCTTTGCGATCCTGCGACTTGGGCCGCTGATCGAAGCCCTGCCCCTGAAGCGAGGCATAGCCACTCCAAAGATAATCCGGGAACGCGCCTCCCACGCCGGGCCGCAACTCGTCGTTGAACCCGGTCACGCCGAACTGCCCGTTGAAGTCCGTTCCCTGCAGAAAGGCAGTGAGCCGCACATGACTCGGCAGGTAGTGCGTACGGAACTCGTTCACCATGGTATTGCCCACGTTACTGATCAGGCTCGCGTCGATGTCCTGGCCCCACGATGTGAGGCTGGCGAACTGCAGCGACGGCGAGAAGTTCGGGTCCACCTCGTTCTGCTTCACGTACACCCAGCGGCCGGTGAGCCGATTTTTTGGCGTGATCTGATGGTCGAGCCGCGAGATGTACTGGTCGAAGCCGATGGTCTGATTGCCGGCATAACTAAAGGTGCCGGAGGACGTGTTCTGGTGTGGATAATACTGCTGTATCGCCAGTGCCTGCGGTGAGAGGCGCGCGGTGGGAATGCGATTGCCGGTGAACTGTTGCGGAACGCCGTTGACCAGGTTGAAGCGGTCGTAAATGTTGCGGGTGAACTGCCCGCCTCGCTGCGCATCCGATGGAACCGTTCCGCTTTCAAGAATGCCGTTGCCCAGCCGAAGGCCCTCGTAGTTGAAGAAGAAGAAAGTGCGGTCGGCACCGTTGTACAGATGCGGGATCGTGAGCGGTCCTCCCAGGTTTGCGCCGAACTGGTTGCGGCGCAGCTTCTGCTTACGTTGTGCCTTCGGCAGGAAGTACGCTCGCGCGTCGAACGCGTCGTTGCGGATGAATTCGAAAAGCGTGCCGTGCAGCCGATTGGTGCCGCTTTTCGTAGTCGCATTAAAGAAAGCGCCGCCGCGATTGAACTCCGCCGAGTAAGGACTCTGTTGCACCGAGAACTCCTGCAGCGCGTCGATCGACGTCTGGATAAATGTGCCGCCCAGGAGCTCTTCGCTCAAGACGACGCCGTCAAGAAGGAACCACCTGGCGCTGCCGAGAATACCCATGATCACGTAGCCCTTCACAACCTCCGGCCGGATTGCCAGCGAGTTGCCGGTTGGGGGCAGCAATGCCGCACCCGGCGTAAGGCTGGCGAGCTGGTAGAAGCCGCGGCCGTTTAACGGCAGCTCGGTCAGTTGCTGGTTGGTGATGACCTGACCTGAGGTCGCCGAATCCGTGGACAGCAACGGCGCGGTCGTGTTCACTTCCACCACCTCGCTGGTCGCGCCGACCGTCATGCTCACGTCCTGCCGCACGATCTGGCCCACCTGTACCTCGA
>CAXUEG010000056.1:279-13226 GCA_964249935.1 uncultured Terriglobus sp. | reverse complement strand
TGGGTATACCTGCGGAGCAACCAGCTGAGATTGACCATGTTGCGGCTTAGTCTCATCGGCGCGCTGCTGCTTGTCCCGTTCACCGCGCGTGCACAGTGGCAGTTGCCCCCTGGAACCAGTTCGTCCACGGATGACACGGCGCGCGCTCCCGTACCTGCGGCGACCGGCGCCATTGCTGAAGCGGAAAAGCGGATGGAAGCGCAGGACTGGAGCGGCGCAGTGACGCTGCTGCAGCCGTTGGTAACGCGCGAGCCAAACAACGCGCATGCGGAATACGATTTGGGATTTTCGTTGGACAACAGAGGCGATGCCGCAGGTGCGCAGCGGGCTTACGCGGCCGCCGCCGCGGCCGATCCGAACCTGGTGAGCGCGCGCGTTTCGCTGGGTCTGCTGCTCGCGCGTCAGGGCGATGCAGCCGGCGGGGCCAAGTGGCTGCGGGCGGCGGTTGCCCTGCCGGAGGAAGCGGCTTCACGGCCGGCGCGAGCACAGGCAGAGCGGGCGCTCGCGCGATTGGATCTGAACGCGGCACCGGGACAGGCCCGCGACGAGCTGATCGCCGCCATCCGTCAGAGCCGTGAACAGCCCGACGACATCGAGCTGAGCGGGGAGATCGCTGAGGCGCTGCACGACGACGACGCGGCGGAGCAGGCATACGCGCGCATGCTCACGACCACTCCAGGAGACCCCGATGCAACCGCGGCGTATGTTCGCGTGCTGCTGCGAGAGGGCAAGCAGGAGCCGGCAGAAACCGCGCTGCAGCGCGGCCTGGCGGCGCATCCGGAGAGCGCACCTCTGCTGGCCGAAGAGGCGGACCTGCTCCTGCGGGCGAAGAAATACGAGGCAGCGATTCCGTTGCTGGAACGGCTGCATGCAAGTGACGGCAGCAACGCGGCGGTTACGCGCCTGCTGGCGCGCGCCTATGTTGCGGCTGGAACGCCGGAGAAGTCCAACGAGCTGTTCACCGCGCTCGTGCGCAATGAACCCGATGACGCAACGTTACAGACGGACTATGCGGACAGCTTGATCCGGCAGAAGCGCAATGCCGAAGCCGAGGCGGTTTTAGAGCGGGCGCTTGCGTTGCCCTTTCCGACCCCCGAAGGCAAGGCGAACGCCGCCGCCAAGCTGGCGTTTGCGGCCGCCGCCGGGCAGCATCCGCAAACGGTTGTGCGTGCTGTACAAATTCGCGACGAAATACTCCCTCCTGACGCCGCGACCACTTTCCTTTTGGCTATGGCGCATGATACGTTGCATCACACAGCGCAAGCTGCAGAGAAGTACCGCGAGTTTGTTCAGCTCGCGGGTCAGGCCTTTCCCGACGAAGTCTGGCAGGCGCAACAGCGCTTACAGGTGCTTCGCCGAGCAAAGTAATCTTCCAGCCGCAAGGGAGGTCTGCGATGCACGTAGTGTTCTCGAAGACGAAATGGGTGCGCGCGCGGACTGGCGTTCGCGTGGTGGTGGCGTGCACGGTGCTGCTGGGATCGGTCACGTTCACTCGACCGATGGCTGCCGCGTCTGGCGTTGAGGTCATCGATGCTCACCTGTTGACCGAGCTGGAGCAGCGAGCGCTGACGGCCAACGCCAAGGAGCAGGCGTTTCTGTACGCCGACCTGGCCGACAAGATGAGCGTGCTCGCCGGCAAGCAGCTTGCCGACGGCGAGGTGGAAAAGGCTGAGGCAACGCTGGAACGCATGGAGGCCTGCACGGCCAAGATGGAAAGCAACTTCCAGCAAAGCAAAAGCCTGAAGAAAACGGAGCTGCTGCTGCACACGACGAACCGCCGGCTCAGCGACATGGTGCGGGCGGCGGACATGGACGCGAAGCCGCACGTGCAGTCCGCGCTGAAGCGATTGAACGTGGCACAAACTTCGTTACTGGCCATGATCTTCGAGAAGTAGCCATGATGCGGCGCATAGGAACGTGGGGCTGTCGAAGCGCTCCGGCAGTGTTTGTGTGCCTGTTGTCAATGCAGTACGGCGGCGCGCTGGCGCAGCGTGGAAACGCGGATCTGTCTGAGGCTGAAGTAGAGCAGCTGCGCGACGCGGCGATGGATCCGGCAGCGCGCGTCCTTGTCTACCAGAAGCTGATCGACACCCGCATGGAGCGCATTCAACGCGTGCTGATCGACGTACGCGCGCAGGGCCGGGCCAAGGACATCCACCAGAACATGGACGAGGTCAGCGGTATCGTCAACGAGCTGGAGGACAACCTGGACGAGTACGCCTCGGCGCATCGCGACCTGCGCAAGCCGCTACCCAAGCTGGTTGGCGCGACGGAGCGCTGGCAAAGCATTCTTCGCCAGCCACCGGAGAATGAACAGTACAAGCTGGCACGCAGTCTGGCGCTGGAAGCAGTTGCGGATGTGAAGGATGAAGCCACGAAGCTGATACCTGAGCAGGCTCAGTACTTCAAGGAGCATCCGCCGTCGAAGAACGCGGACCCGCAGCAGTACGAAGTGGAGCAAGAGACGCCACACCGGCGCGACCACTAGCACACCGCCGCGCCTTTATGCTGAAACGGTGGTTGCCTCCCCCGAACTGCAGACTGTCTTTGCGATGGCCTACCGCGACCTGAGACCGCGCGCGCCCATGCCGCCGTTCGACATTCGCTTTCGCCGTTTCGTCTCGCTCAACACGACGATCCGGCTGCGGGAGGGCCATTTGATCGTGCGGCTCAGCGACCTGCTGCAGGCAGCCCCGCCCAGCGTGCACGAAGCGATCGCACACATTCTGCTGGCAAAACTCTACCGCAAGCCCATTGAGCGCGCGCACGCGCACCGCTACCGCGTCTACACCCAGAGTGAAGTTGTGCTGCGTCAGACCGAGCAGACGCGCCAGACACGCGGCCGCAAACAGATCACGACCGCGGTGGGCCGATACTACGATCTGGATGAGGTGTTCGAGTCCGTAAATCTGCGATTTTTTTACGGTCTGCTGGGCCGGCCGGTGCTCACCTGGAGCAATCACGCGGCGCGCCGCCTGCTGGGGCACTACGATGCGGCGCACAACACCATCATGATCAGCCGTGTCTTCGACGGTCCACGCGTGCCGCGCTACGCGATCGAGTACCTGATGTATCACGAGATGCTGCACCTGAAGCACCCGGTCAAGGTGAAGGCCGGCCGGCGTTGCGTGCACTCGCGGGAGTTCCAGGCCGAAGAGCGGCTGTTCCCGCATCTGCAAGAGGCAAAAGCATTTTTGAAGCTGCTCTGATCGAGCTATGCTGCCGCAGGCGCGGCAGGCTGCGCGGTTCCGTCTGCGCGAACATACGGCACGACGCCTCGCCTTTTCGCGTACAGGACGAGCAGGGTGCCGACCAGTACGGTAAGCAGCGATGCAACCTGCGCGTTGGTCATGCCAAGGTAAAGGCGCTCGTTGCGGCGCAGAAACTCGATCAGGAATCGGCCAACACCGCTAACTATCAGGTAATCGCCGGTAATCTGGCCGGTGGGTCGCTGCTTGCGTCCGCGCGCCCACAGGTAAGCTCCCAGCCCAAGACCGAACACTAGTTCGTACACCGGTGTCGGCTCCACGAGCAGGCCGGGCGGATTCGGCGTCGGTGGATCGAGTGCATTGTCCTTGATGTGAACGCCCCACGGATGCGTGGTGTTGATGCCGTAGTCACCATCGCCGGAGGTGAGGCAGCCGATACGTCCGATGCCATAGCCGATTGCCGCAGCGGGCGCAGCCAGGTCCAGCATGCGAAGCGCGCCTCTCTTGAGCGAGCGACCCTGCCAAAGCAACGCGCCCACACCGAAGAGCAAACCGCCAAACCAGGCGAACCCGGCGCGAAACCATTGCAGGAAGTTCAGCAGGATGTCGACCGGATGGGACCAGCCCGGGTTCACGATGGAATGGAGGTCGCGGCCGAATTCCACGGGCTGCTGCAACTCGTGCCACAGCTTTGCGCCGAAGATCCCGGCGATGAGCGCTGTCGCCACAATCACGACGGCATCGGCACTGATGGTGTTGCGGCGAAGGTTGCGCTGCAGCACAATCACGCCCGCCACACCGGCCAGCCACATGAGCAGACCAAACGTGCCAAGCGAGAACGAGCCAATGTGGAGATACGGAAACATGCGCCTCGTGAAGTATACGTTCGACCGGTAGAAAGGTTGTTCGCCCGGCGTGCCGCGTTTAGGCTTAGTGGCATGCCCACGACCGACCCTGCAACCGAATCAGCAGCAAATCGCGGTGGACCCACCTTCATTCCCGCATCGCAGTGCGAGGTCTTGTTCTCTGAGCAGCAGATTCGCGAGCGCGTGCGCGCCCTCGGGGCGCAGATCAGCCGCGACTACCTCGGCGAGAGCATTGTGCTCGTCGGCGTACTGAAAGGCGCCGCCATCTTCTTGGCCGATCTGGCGCGCGCCATTGAGGTCGATAACACCTTCGACTTTGTCGCTGTTTCGAGTTATGGCAAAGAGAGATCATCTAGCGGCGCGGTAAAGCTGATCAAGGACCTGGACGTGCCAATCGAGGGCAAGCACGTCATTCTGGTCGAGGACATCCTGGATACAGGCCTGACGTTGAGCTACCTCCGCAAGCTCATGCTGCAGCACAAGCCCGCAAGCCTGAAGATCGCTACCTGCCTGGACAAGCCGGAGCGCCGCCTGGTGCCCATTGAGGCGGATTACGTCTGCTTCTCGATTCCCAACCGCTTCGTGATCGGGTACGGCATGGACTTCGCGGAAAAATACCGCAACGTGGTCGACATTCGGCTCTTTCCAGAGGAGCTGGCTTAGGCTCCGTTGCACTTGCCACACCCACGAGGTGCGGGCCGGCATGCAGGGCTGCATGCCTCTTACCTTCTGCGCGGACGCCAGCTGCGCCTCACGGTACCCGCGAACAGCATCACAACGGTGGTGGGGTGAGTTCGCTTTCGCCTCTTCTTCGCTTAGACTAGAGGTGCGATGCCATCCCTGACGGTGCAGCAGAAGCTCGAGATTCTGGCGGACGCGGCCAAATACGACGCGTCCTGCGCCAGTTCCGGCGCCGTCCGCAAGAACGATGGCAAGGGCGTCGGAAGCTCTGACGGTACGGGTATCTGCCACAGCTACACGCCCGATGGCCGCTGCGTCAGCCTGCTCAAAATCCTGCTCACAAACTTCTGCACCTACGATTGCGTATTTTGTGTGAACCGGGTCTCCAGCGACATTCGCCGTGCGCGTTTCTCGGTCGAAGAAGTGGTCAATCTCACCCTCGACTTCTACAAGCGAAATTACATCGAGGGGTTGTTCCTGTCTTCCGGCATCATCCAGTCGCCCGATTACACGATGGAGCAGCTGACGCAGGTAGCGAAGACACTGCGCACGGTTCATCACTTTGGCGGCTACATCCATATCAAGGCCATCCCAGGTTGTGCGCAGCGGCTGATTGACGGAGCCGGCCTCTACGCCGACCGGCTCAGCGCGAACATCGAGCTGCCGACGCAGGAGGACCTTGTTCAGCTTGCTCCCGAGAAAAAGGCAGCGGTGATCGAGGGCACCATGGGCCAGATCGCCGACCGCAAGGCCGAGGTCGACGAGGACCGCCGCAAACTGCCCAGCGCACCCAAATTTGCGCCCGCCGGCCAGAGCACGCAAATGGTCATTGGCGCCACACCCTCGACCGACCGCGACATCATCCATCGCGCCAGTTCGCTGTACGGCGATTACAAGCTGCGCCGCGTCTACTACACCGGCTTTTCTCCGTACCCTGAGGCCGACACGCGGCTCCCTCTCAAGGCAACGCCGCGCATGCGCGAGCACCGCCTGTACCAGGCGGACTGGCTCATGCGCTTTTATGGCTTCAAGGCCGACGAGATCACCACGACCGATCAGCCGGAACTGGACCTGGCGATCGATCCCAAGCTGGCGTGGGCGCGGCGCCATCCCGAGTTCTTTCCGGTGGACGTGAACGCAGCCCCACGCGAAGCTCTGCTGCGCGTGCCCGGGCTCGGGTATCACAACGTCGACCGCATTGTGCGCATCCGCAAGTACCACAAGCTGGGCCTTGACGATCTGCGCAAGCTACATGTCCGCACGAAAGACACGGCGGAGTTCGTGGTAACGGTCGATCACCTGCCGCTTACGGCGGCACTCCCCTTCACCGCACAGCAGCAGGAAGGCGAACTAGCATTGGCGGCCGTAGCAGACGCACGTCTGCCGGCCCTTGCGGGCGTGGTCGCTGCACAGCAGCTCAACCTCTTTGCGACCGCGGCCCAGTCCGCAGCGACGGGAGTACTGTGAGCACTCTGTTTGCAGCGACAGCGTGTGTCACGCGCGTACCGGTGCCGCCAAGCTTCGATGCCTGGCGTGAGCTTGCGCGCAAGGCGCTGGTGCGCGGCATCGAGCCCGATGCGATCGACTTTGCCGATGCGACTGTTGCCGTGCAGAGCGACGATCTCTTCGGCGCGGTCCAGACCCAAGCGGACGCGCTCGAAGGTCCATTCGCTGAAATGTCGCAGGAGCGTCCGCACGTGCCGCGCGCCTTTCTCGACCGCGCGAAACTAGGCAGCTATCACCGCGACCCGCAGCGCTGGAACCTGCTCTATCGCCTTCTGTGGCGGCTGCAGTCCAACCGCGACCTAATGCGCGTCGAAGTGGACCACGATGTTTCTGCGCTGCTGCGCCTTGTGCAGCAAGTGAAGCGCGATGAGCACAAGATGCATGCATTCGTACGGTTCCGCCGCATCGAGGGTGAGCACGGCGAGGAGTTCATTGCCTGGTACGAACCGGCCCACCGCATTCTCGAACTCGCCGCGCCATTCTTTGCCGAGCGCTTTGCCGTGATGCGCTGGTCGATCCTCACGCCGGACGGCTCGGCCTATTGGGAACCCGACAGCAAGCAGCTCCTCTTCGGACCGCCGCTGGACCGGACCCATGCGCCCGCCGCCGATGAGCTTGAGTCTCTCTGGAAAAGCTACTACGCGAGCATCTTCAACCCCGCCAGGCTGAACCCCGATGGCATGCGCAGCCACATGCCAGTCAAGTACTGGGGCAACCTGCCAGAGGTCGAACTGCTTCCCTCACTCATGCAAGCAGCGGGAGGTCGCGTGGAAGGCATGATCGCAAAACAGGGTGGCAAGCCGAGTGCCGCGCCGTTTGTCCCGGCGGAGCACACGCTGCCGATCATCCAGGCGGCGCTGCCCTCTTGCAGGGGCTGCGACCTGTATGAGCACGCCATTCAGGTGGTGCCTGGACGCGGCCCAATCACCGCGGACCTGGTGTTGGTCGGCGAACAGCCGGGCGATCAGGAAGACAAGCGTGGCGAGCCCTTTATCGGACCCGCCGGCGGCGTTCTTCGCAAGGCGCTGGCTGAGGTCGGCGTCGATCCGGATACCGTCTACATGACCAATGCTGTGAAGCACTTCAAGTTTGTCCAGAGGGGCAAGCTGCGCCTGCACCAGAACCCGCGCATGAGCGAGATCACCGCCTGCAAGCCGTGGCTTATGGCCGAGTTGGATGCGCTCAAGCCGAAGCTGGTCGTTGCCCTTGGCGCAAGCGCCGCCAAGTCGCTGCTGGGCGGAACATTCGCCCTGATGCGTGACCGCGGCAAGCTGATGCATGCGAGCTTCGCCGAGCAGGTCATGGCCACGATTCACCCCTCGGCGGTGCTGCGCGGCCGCGACGACGAAGCACGCGAGCAGTTGTATCGGCACCTGCGTGACGACCTGATGCTGGCACGTCAATACCTCCGCGCCGCCTAAAATCGAGAGAGCGTGATCAGAACGATCGAAGACCTGTACGGCCCTGCTGGACGACTCGAAGCCGTCCTCAACGAGGGTTTGGATTCAGCCACTTATGCGGCGCTCGTTTGCCATCCGCATCCGCCCTCAGGCGGCACCATGCACACGCGCGCGGTGTACCAGACGATGAAGGTCTTCGAGGCGCTTGGCATTCCAACGCTGCGGTTCAACTTCCGCGGTGTGGGCGTGAGTGAAGGCACTTACGACGATGGATTTGGCGAGGTGGACGACGTACGCTCCGCGCTCGGCTGGATCGACAAAACACTGCAGTTGCCGATCCTTCTTGCTGGTTTTTCCTTTGGCGCGAACGTGAGCTGGCGCGCGGGTTGCGGCGATGCGCGCGTGCACGGGCTGATCGGGCTCGGCATGCCGCTGGAGGCCGCGGGCCGGCAGTACACCTATAACTTCGTGTCCGGGTGCACCCAGCCGAAGCTGCTCGTGACCGGCGCGGAAGACCCGTTCGCCTCGCGCGAGCGCATGGAAACGATCATGCGGACCGCGCCACCGCCGCTCGAACTGCATTGGGTCGAGGGCGCGGAACACTTCTTCATGGGCGTACCCGGTTCGCCTGCGCCCAAGCTGCCGCAGATGCAGGCCATCGTTCGCACCTGGGTGCTGGCGCACTTTCTTGGCGTCTAGCGCACAGCGAGTGCAGGCTCCGTCACCGTCGCTTCGGCATTCGCCTTCTGCACCAGCGGCCGGATGATTTCCATTGCAGTATCGACGTGCTGCCGTTCCAGCAGGAAGCTCGGCAGGAAGCGCATGATGTTGCCCTGCACGAAATTGAGCATCAGCCCCTGCTCCAGCGCGGCCTCGGCGATGGGGCGGCCCGGAATGCTGAATTCGAGACCCTGAATCAGCCCCAGACCGCGTGCCTCGACCGCAATCTCCAGTTCCGCGGCGAGCGCCTTCAGGTGCTCACGCAGGTACGCTCCGGTATCGCGAACGCGTGCGAGCAGGTCTTCCTCTTCCACAACGGAAAGGAACTCAAGGCCGAGCCGGCACGCCAGCGGCGACCCGCCAAGCGTTGAGCCGTGTTTCCCCAGGCCAAGCGCATGGAACAGCTCGCCTGAGACCAGCAGCGCCGAAAGCGGGATGCCGCCGCCCAGCGGCTTACCCAGGATCAGCACGTCCGGCTGCACACCCGTGCGTGAGAAGGCAAACCAGTCGCCGGTGCGGCCCAGGCCGCATTGAATCTCGTCCAGCACCAGAAGGGCGTGGTGCTTGTCTGCCAGCCGGCGTGCCTCG
Source organism: uncultured Terriglobus sp. (assembly GCA_964249935.1). Classification (GTDB taxonomy): domain Bacteria; phylum Acidobacteriota; class Terriglobia; order Terriglobales; family Acidobacteriaceae; genus Terriglobus. Next base: position 4,256 of record CAXUEG010000056.1, on the reverse strand, counting down.
GCTAGGAACTCGTGCGAAACCTCGTACACGCCGCCTTCGCCCAGCACGGTCTCGATCACGATGCAGCAGGTCTCGTCGGACACAGCAGCCTGCAACGACGCGAGATCGTCGCGCACCGCAAAATCGACGCCCGGCAGATCCGGCCCGAAGCCGTCGCGGTACTTGGCCTGGCCTGTCACCGCCAGCGACCCCATGGTGCGGCCGTGGTAGGAGCCAAGCAGAGAGACGATGCGGTGTTTGTGCGCGCCGTACGCTTCGGCGGCAAAGGCCCGCGCCACTTTGATGGCGCCCTCCACGGATTCCGCTCCGCCAGTGGAGTAAAAGACGCCTTCCATGCCAGAGAGCGCGCACAACCGCTCCGCGAGTTCCCCGGCGAAGGGCGTGCAGTATTGCGGCGATAGGTGGACCAGCTTCGCCGCCTGGTCCACGGTGGCGCGCACCATGCGGGGGTGCGCATGACCGAGCGCGTTCACACCCAGGCCGGCCATCATATCCAGGGAGCGGGTGCCGGAGGTGTCAAACAGGTACACACCCTCGCCGCGTTCCATCACAATCGGAAAACGGGCGTACACGGGAAGCAGCCATTCGCGGTCACGCTCCAGGAGCCTGCGCGCGTCGCTGTTCTGGCGAAAACTGTTCATTCCCATCAGTGGACAAGAGTTACAGGCCTGGGTCAAGCACCCATGAGCACCAGACGGTACCTCGGAGGTACCAACACAGCTACGGTTTGTTGTAGACGCAATTCCGTTTCTGGAAGGCGAATGCTGACGTTGACCCGCTGCAAAGGCAGTGCAGTAGGCTGGAAGGAACAAACCCCTGCTTTTGCCATCAGCCAAGGGTCGCGCAGTTTGGCCTTTTACGTGCATTCAGAGGTGTACCAGCAGAGTCACAAACGCAGAGACTCGTCCCGAAACGGAGTCGTACGGAGCGGATGGACAAAGCCGCGCAAAACCGGATTCTCGCCGTCGTCCTCGCGGTAGCGACGTTGGTGATTTGCGTCCTGGGCGCGTTGAACTTCGTCCGCGAATCTGGCTATGACGTTCCGACCGACGGCGTCTGGTGGATGGAAGTTAGCGGCGGGCTCCGTGCCGACCGTGTTCCCGCCGACTCGCCCGCGCAGCGCGAAGGTGTCCGCACCGGCGACCTGCTCTTGTCGGCAAACGGTAGGCCCACCGCGACCGTCGCCCCGCTCGAGCGCGAGATGGCCCGCTCCGGCGTATACGGCAGCATCAGCTACTCCCTGCAGCGCGGCGGCCAGCAGTTCGGCCTGAAGGTCATCCTGGAGCCGACCGACCGGACGCGAAACCAGGGCCTGCGCCTGATTGCGATGGTGTACCTCACCATCGGGCTATACGTCCTGTTCCGCCGCTGGACAGCTCCGAAGGCGACCCACTTCTACGTCTTCTGCCTTGTCTCCGGGGTCTTCTACGCATTCAAGGCAGTCGGCCAGTTCGACGGGCTGGACTGGACCTTCTTCTGGGGCAACGCCGTTGCCGCAGCGCTGCAGCCGGCGCTCTTTCTGCACTTCGCGATCACCTTCGGCCAGGCCCGCACCTCGTCTTTGCGGCGCGTCGGTGCGGTGTTGCTCTACCTGCCGGGCGCGGCGCTGATCGCTCTCAAGATTTGGTCCATGACGGCGCTCGTCGCCACACAGCGGCTGCAGCATCGGCTTGACCAGATCGATGTGGGCTACCAGGCGATCTACTATGTCGTCGCCGCCATCATATTCTGGCAGCGCTACCGCGCGACCAACACTGCGCTGGAGCGCCAACAGCTGAAGTGGCTCAGCCGCGGCACGCTGCTGTCCGTCGTTCCATTCACGGCAATCTACGCGATTCCCTTTCTCTTGAACTGGCCGGTCAACGCCTCCGCGATCAAGCTGGCGACGTTCGCACTCATCTTTCTGCCGCTCACCTTTGCCTGGGCGATCGTGCGCTACCGGCTGATGGACACGGACCTGATCTTCAAACGGGGCGTCACCTATACGCTTGCCACCGCCGCCCTGGTCGGCGTTTACTTCGCCGTGGTCGGCATCTCGGCCGAGGTCGTTCACGCGCGGCTGCCGAACCTGCGTATCTGGGGGCTACTGGCTGCCATAGTGGCAACGGCACTCATCTTTGAGCCGATCAAGGCTGCCATCCAGGCCCGCGTCGATCGTGTCTTCGACCAAAAGCGCTTTGATTACCGCGAAACGCTGATCGAGTTCAGCCGCGGTCTTTCCTCGCAGACGGACCTTCCCACGCTGGCGCACTCCGTCGTCGACCGTCTGTCGCAAACGCTCCTGGTCGAGCGGGTCGCGCTCTTCATTGCGCCTGCCGGTGCGCGGCTTGCGGGGCCTTCCCGCCTCGGTTCGGAGCAGGCAGACGTCTTTCAACTGGCGGCCTCTCACGGCTTTTCTACCGACGCAAACGCCGCGCTGCCCCAGCACACCAGCGCGGCCTCCTTTCTCCAGTTCGATTCACTGAACACGCATGGCCACCTCTTCTTCGAAAACCCGGCCCAGCTTCCACACCTTCCTGAGGACGACCAGCGCGTCTCGCGGCAGCTTGACCTGAACTATTACCTGCCTTGCCGTGTGGCGGAGGCAGACCGCCCCGCGCGCACCATCGCGGTCGTCGGCCTGGGCCGTACCCGCGAGGGCGATTTTCTCTCCTCGGAAGACATGGAGCTGCTCGAATCGCTGGCCGGTTACATTGCCATCGCGATCCAGAACGCGCAGCTCTTCGCCTCGCTCGAGCTGCAGCGCGCCGAATTCGAACGGCTCAAGGAGTTCAACGAAAACATCGTCGAATCCATCAAGGTCGGCATCTTCGCGCTCGACCTGGAGAACCGCGTCGAGAGCTGGAACGCCGAAATGGAAGTCATGTACGCCTTGTCGCGCGCCGAGGCGCTGGGCCGCCACATCGCCGAAATTTTTCCTGCCGATTTCGTAGGCGAATTCGATCGTCTGCACCGGCAGTCGGGCACGCATCATTTGACCAAGGTCAAGCTGCCGCTGCAAACGGGCGAAACACGCACCGCCAATCTGGCAATCGCACCCCTGCTCACGCGCGACTTCGTCTCGGTTGGCACCATCGTTTTGGTGGAAGACATCACCGAACGAACCCAGCTGGAATCGCAGCTCACCCAAGCCGAGAAGCTTTCCTCCATCGGCCTGCTCGCCGCCGGTGTGGCCCACGAAGTCAATACCCCGCTCGCCGTGATCAGCAGCTACGCGCAGATGCTGCAGAAGCAGGCGCGCGGCGACGACCCCGCCTTGCAGCGGCTTCGGCCCGTGCTCGAAAAGATTACGCAGCAGACCTTCCGCGCCTCTGAGATTGTCAATGGCCTCCTCAACTTCTCGCGCGCGACCGGCAGTGAGATGATCGCGCTCGACCTGAACGCTGTCGCACGCGAGACGCTCACCCTGCTCGACCACCAGCTTCGCACCGCGCGCCTTCAAGTCCACACCACCTTGGCTGACCCGCTGCCCCGCATTCACGGCAGCCACGGCAAGCTGCAGCAGGTCGTCCTCAACCTCGTGCTAAACGCGAAAGATGCGATGACCGAAAATGGGGGCACAGACCTCTTCGTGACCACGGAAGCTGCGGGTGACGAGATTGTGCTGACCGTGCGCGACACCGGCGGCGGCATCGCGCCCGAGCATCTTCACCGCATCTACGACCCGTTCTTCACAACCAAGAACACGCCCAAGCCCGGCCAGCACAAAGGCACGGGCCTCGGTCTTGCCGTCTCCTACGGCATCGTGCAGGAACACGGCGGTCGCATCCAGGTGGAAAGCGAAGTCGGCCAGGGCACCGCATTCCGGCTCTACCTGCCAGTTTTGGAGCGGTCCGGGTCACTCACGCCGGCCGACGGCGTCCAATCACCATCCATGCAAAGTCAAGACACAGACGGCGTCGCCGCGGGTGCGGTACATGCCTGAAGCGGCGCTGGACACACCAGCGACCGCACGGCCCATCGACACCGGCAACATC
>CAXUEG010000056.1:0-215 GCA_964249935.1 uncultured Terriglobus sp. | reverse complement strand
GCCTGGCATCCGCGATTCTCTGGAAGCGTTGCTGACGCTCGAGGGCTTTACCGTCGACATGGCGCCTGAGGGCCGCAGCGGCCTGGACCTGCTCGCCTCGCGCCAGTTCGACCTGCTCCTTCTCGACCTGGCGCTGCCGGGCGAAAGTGGCATCGACCTCCTGCCCCGCATCAAGCGCCTTCGTCCGGAGCTGCCGGTCATCATGATCACCGCCT
>CAXUEG010000055.1:11080-13240 GCA_964249935.1 uncultured Terriglobus sp. | reverse complement strand
GGCCGCAGGTGACTGCTACGATCGCCCGGCAGGTGTATCGTCCAGCTGCACGATCCCACTGATTGTGAACAGAACTGTCGCGAATATAGGCGAACACGCACAACGCAAGAGCATCTATTTGTTTCGCTTCGGTACGGCAGATGTCAGCGCATCGACCTCTCCGCATGCGCCCCAGGCACAGCTTGCTCACACCGTATCTGCTAGTGTTGGCTGGGGTATAGAACCGATGCGTTCGAAAGCCAGCTGGGAGCACAAGCAAGTTGCATACTGCCCACGTGAAGAACAAACACGTGGAGCTTGCCTGGGACCTTTTCCTGGAGACTGGCCCTGAGAAAGTCCGTCACCTCCGCTTCCTCCGCGGTGCTTTCGCCGCCGTACAACCAGGGAGCCAAAAGCAGATTGCTCGACCCGATTCTGTATTCCTTGCTGAAGCCGTTCTCTTCCATCCGCTCGGTGACGGTTTCTTCCGTGTCACGCTGGACCGCGTCTTCAATATGAACATGCACAAGATACCGCGCCATTTGTTCAGAATATCAATATAGGCCCATTAAATCCGCATTGGCACCGCCGAAGGCCTACACCACAGCGCTGAAAGACGACACGATTCTAGACCGGAACGCAAGCACTCGACCCGCACTCTGCTATCAGAGCTGCTGTCAGGCCACGCACTCACCTGGATGCTGGCACGTGAGTCGGCGGTGAATCCTCCTACAATGAGTCCGTTACCCACTGACTCACCGCTTCGGAATAATTCCACATACTCATGCTGACCCGCCGTACTCTGCTTCGCCACACCATGCTCGCCGCCGGCGCATCATGCTTCCCTGCGCTGCGGTCCTCCGCAGCCGCGCTAACTGTTGCAACATTGCAACTTGCTCGCGAGGCGCCTTTTGCGATCCCGGCCGACTTTATCGGCCTCGGCTACGAGATGTCCTCTGTCGCGTCCATCGGTCTGCTCAGCCCCAGCAACGCCCGCTACCTGCAGCTGGTTCGGCAGCTGGGCAGCCACGGAGTGCTGCGAGTCGGCGGTATCGTGGCCGACTTCACACGCTACGATCCAACGGGCACGCCAGCGGCGGACATGCACAACACCGTGATCACCCGCGAGGCCATCGAGCAGTTCGCCGCTTTCTTAAAGGAGTCGAACTGGACCGCGATCTGGAGTGTCAACTTCGCGCAGGGCACCATCGCGGACGCGGTGACCGAGGCCACGGCAGTACACCAGGTGCTTGGACGGAGCCTGCAGGCCTTTGAGATCGGCAACGAGGTGGAGAACTACGCGCGTGGCAAGGCTTTCCGCAAGTCGCCGTACACCTACGAGCAATATCGCGCGGAATACAACGACTGGCGCGCCGCCATCCTGAAGGCCATCCCAGACGCGCGCTTTGCCGCGCCGGACACCGCCGGCAACGTGGATTGGGTCGAGAACATGGCGAGGGACGCCCACGGCGACGTGCAGCTGCTCACCACGCACTACTACCGCAACGGGCAGAAGCAGGGCTCGGCCGACCAATTGACCCACACCGACCCGAAGCTGCTGGACAAGCTCGCGCGGCTACGGGCGGCCGCACTCGAGAGCGGCATTCCTTGGCGGATGTGCGAGGCCAACTCCTTCTCTGGCGGCGGCCTGCCCGGTGTCAGTGACACCCTTCTGGGCGCGCTGTGGACCTTGGATTTTATGTGCCTGCTCGCCAGGCACGGCTGCTCCGGTGCCAACATCGAGACCGGGATCAACCAACTCGGCTTTGTCAGCTGCTACTCGCCGATCCAGGACGATGGTCACGGAAACAACACCGCGGGTGTCCCGTACTACGGCATGCTGAGCTTTGCCGCCGCGAGCGCCAGATGCCCGCAGGCAATCGCGGTCGACATGCCGACGCAACAAACGGATTGTTCGGCTTATGCTTTCGGCGACCACGGCAGAGTGCGGTCCGTGGTGCTGGTCAATCGCAGCGTGGGCCCGCTGCAGGTCTCCACGGCGACGTTGGGGTTGCGCAAGGCGACGGTGCAAAGGCTCACCGGGCCCACAAGCGACAGCCAATCTGGCATCAGCTTCGGCGGAGCGATGGTCGATGCCACCGGACACTGGGCCGGATCCGCCAGAGAGCGCATCCTTCACGGCTTGATTGATGTACCCGCGATGAGCGCGGCCGTCGTACG
>CAXUEG010000055.1:7571-11070 GCA_964249935.1 uncultured Terriglobus sp. | reverse complement strand
CCTGAGAGGTAAGTACTCCCAATTGCGGCGACTCGCGCTCGCTCGCAACGGCTGTTCCCTGCAGGTGTTCAGTGGTTTCCGCCAAAGGTTCCAGGCGCGACGGCCTGTCGATACACTGGTGCCCGTGGCGAGCGCCCCACCTTGTCCTGTCACATGCGTACCAAACACCTGAGCTCGGCTTTGTTCTTCACCCTTGTCGTTTCTCTTCTGAGCAGCGGGCTGCCCGCTCAGCGCACCGCCGGCTACAACTACGAGGAGGCGAAGATACCGCCATACACGCTGCTGGATCCGCTCACAACTGCGAACGGCCGCGCGGTGGCCACCGCCGCCCAATGGACCGACGAGCGCCGGCCGGAGCTGCTTCAACTCTTCGAGCAGAACGAGTTTGGCCGTACGCCCGAGGCCGCGCGACACGCGGTGATGCATGCCCGGATCATCGAGCACGATGAACATGCCCTGGGCGGCACCGCTATCCGCGAACAGGTTGACCTCACCTTCGATCCGGCACCCGGCAACACGCCAGATCCTTCGGCTTCGCGTAGGTTGCGATTACTCGTGTATGTTCCGGCAAACGTGCACCATCCAAGTCCGCTGGTGCTTGGGCCCAACTTCCATGGCAATCAGAGCGTTATGGACGACCCCGCGATCCAGCCGACCGCGCTTTGGAGCGCGCCGAAAGACGCAGCGTCTCCCTTGCATGCGGAACCCGACGCGTCCACGCGTGGCAAGGACGCCGAGCGTTGGCAAATCCCGCTTTTGCTCAGCCGTGGTTACGCGGTCGCCACTTTCTACTACGGCGATCTGGAGCCCGACTTCAAAGACATGGCCGCGTACAGCGTGCGCAATCTGTACAGCACCGCCGCCGATCTCAAGCAGCCGGATGCGTGGGGAGCTCTCGCGGCGTGGGCCTGGGGTCTCAGCCGCTGCTTCGATTACCTGCTGCTCGATCCGCTCGTCGACGCGAAGCACATTGCCGTAACCGGCCACAGCAGCCTTGGCAAAGCCGCGGACTGGGCTGCAGCACAAGATCGCCGCTTTGCCGCGTTGCTCTCCACGGAAAGCGGCCACGGTGGTCAGACGATCCAACGCCGCGCTCTGGGTGAGACCGTCGCCCACCTCGCACACTCGTTCCCATACTGGTTCGCACCGGCCTATGCGCGATGGATCGACCGCGACGCGGACGTCCCTGTGGACGGCAACCTGCTGCTCTCGCTCATCGCACCGCGCCCTCTCTACGTCGCCTCTGCCGTGGACGATGAGTGGTCCGACCCGCACGGAGAGTTCCTGGCTGCACAGAGCGCCAGCCGCGTCTACCATCTGCTGGACGCGCCCGCGCTCGATCCACTGCAAGCCATGCCTTCGGTAGATCAGCCGGTTGGATTGTTCACCCATGTGGCCTTCCACAACCGCACCGGACCGCACGACGTAAGACGCTACGACTGGGAGCAGTACCTGAACTTCCTGGACGCCCGCTGGGGCAAACCGGCCAACCGGCGCGCCGTTCCGCCGACCGGTCTTCCACCTTCGCCTATCACCGTGTCGATGCCTGCAAGCCGTGCCCAGGTCGACGCATGGCGCGGCAGCATGGGGCAGGCGCTCTACATTCCGTCGCCTCTGCCCCCACCCGCCATCGAAACCTACAGCACAGAGGAGATCACACCTGGCGTCACCATCGAGCGCATCAGCTACGTGACCGGCTACGGCCTGCGTGTACCGGCAGTGCTCTACCGCCCCACGAACGAAGGAGTGAGCCGCATGCCCGGGATGGTCGTCATCAATGGTCATGGCGGCGACAAGACAAGCTGGTACGCGTACTACACCGGTGTCCTTTACGCGCGTGCCGGCGCAGTCGTGCTCACCTACGATCCGATCGGCGAAGGGGAACGCAACAATGATCACGGGGATTTCACCGGTGAACACGATGCGCTCGTTCCCTCGCCCACAAGCATGCCCGTTCGCCTCGGCGGACTGATGGTGACGGATGCCATGCAGGCGGTCAGCACGCTCCTAACGCGGCCCGATGTGGACCCATCGCGCATCGCCGTCATGGGGTTCTCGATGGGCAGCTTCATCGCGTCGCTTACCGGCGCTGCCGACTCGCGCATTCACGCGTTGCTCCTGGTGGGCGGCGGCAACCTGGACGGCCCGGACGGATACTGGGATTCCGGTCACGCGGTCATGTGCCAAGCCGCACCTTACAAGGCGCTGCTGCCTGTGCTCGGCGATCGCGGGGCCGTGCTCTTCACCTTGTCCGCGCGCCGCGGCGACACCCTCATCGTCAACGGGACGGCAGATACCGTGGTCGCCATTCCTACGCACGGCCCCGGCTTCTTTCAGGAACTGCGCCAGCGCGTGGTGGCGCTCAACGGCTCCGAACGGGGAGTCTTCACCACGTATTTCGACCCTGGCGCGGGCCACCGGCCATCGTGGATGATGCCGGCGGCGGCCGCGTGGCTCAATCGTGAGCTGCAGTTCCCGGCGTGGGTGGGCAAAGACGCGAACACCCTGCCAACCACTACCATTCGCGAGTGGGCTGCCAGCGTTGGGTTCGACTTGGGCAAGAGCGCCTCCAGTAACGCCAGCGACGCCGGGATACGTGCCATCACCGCGGAGGTCCCGCGCCTTTCCACGGAACAGCTGACCGTGTTGCCCCGAGCGGCATGGGACCAGCGGAAGAGCGAGTTTGTCTACAGCAGTTGGCTCGAGCGCGCCTCTGCCGCAGCAGCCGGCACACCATGATGCAGAGCGAAGCACGGTACGAACAGGAGAGTCATGCAATTGTTTTCGCTCCACGGCAAACGCGCGCTGGTCACGGGTGCGGCCAGCGGTATCGGAAAGGCGATCGCACGCGAATTTGCAGCAGCAGGCGCAGAGGTGTCTCTGCTGGATCTGCGGCCCGACGCAACGCAGGCCGCTGCAAATGAGATCGCACAGGCAACAGGTGTCCCATGTTCTACGCTCGCGTGTGACGTCAGCGATGAGGCAAGCGTCCGCTCTGCGTTCGAACCTGTCGCGGGTGGTTTGGACATACTCGTGAACAGCGCGGGTATCGCGCACATCGGCTCGGTCTTTGACACTTCCAGCAGCGACTTCGATCGCCTTTACGCAGTCAACGTGCGCGGCACGTTTCTTTGCATGCAGGCCGCGCTCGCGATCATGCGTCCGGCCAAGTCCGGCGTCATCCTGAACATGGCCTCGATCGCCGCAACCTCAGGCATCGCGCAGCGCTTTGCCTATTCCATGACAAAGGGCGCCGTACTCGCTATGACACTCTCGGTCGCTAAGGACTGCCTCGCGGACGGCATTCGCTGCAACTGCATCTCGCCCGCGCGCGTGCACACGCCGTTCGTCGATGGCTTTCTGGCAAGGAACTATCCCGGCCGCGAAGCCGAGATGATGGCGACTCTGGCGGCTGCCCAGCCGGTCGGTCGTATGGGCACACCGGACGAGGTCGCCCGGTTGGCGCTCTACCTTTGCTCCGAGGCCGCCGCGTTTATCA
>CAXUEG010000055.1:5360-7561 GCA_964249935.1 uncultured Terriglobus sp. | reverse complement strand
ACGTCCCGCGCGTTTCGATTGACCGCGTTCGCCTCGGTCTGCAGCAGGCGCGAGGTCGAAACAGGATTCTTCCAAACCTCTCGCAGGGCGGCCTGCTCGGTGGCAGCGTTCGCCTCGTCGCCCGTGCTGCGATAGGCGGCCGCCAACAATCCAAGGGCAGCCGGGTAGCTGATGCCGCCGGACAGGTAAGCGGTGCCGCGATGTTCAACCACTGCCCTGGCATTGGAGATTGCCGCGTCCGGACGTCCCAGCAGCAGTTCCAGACGTGCCCGCAGCAGCGATGCCTCCGGCGCGTGCACATTGTTCAGAGCTGTAAGCGCGCCGGCCTCGTCGCCCGCGAGCCAGAGCCTGGCCGCCTCCATCCTCGGATCGTGGGTCTGCTGTGCCCCGGCCGGCATGGGCAAACGGCACCACGCCGATGTCATCCACCCGAGCACGGCTGCTTCGCCCACGCTGGGTACACCTGGAAGGGACTCCGGGCAATTGCCCGCGAGCGCCAGGTTCCAGCGCTGCAACGCGGCCGCATACTGGGCTCCGGAGGACGCTCCCGCGATGCCGCGCGCCATCGCCTCCGCCCGGCCAAACTCCGCCGAGGCGCCGCTCAGATCACCCATGTTGGCCAGGTATACCGCGTCGTCCAAAAGCAGCGCCAGGTTCGGCTTCGCGGTGCGCACGTGCGACAGTGCGGACTCTGTCTCAGCCCGGTCGTTTTTCAGGACCGCCGCGGCAAGTGACAGGCCCGGCGATCCCAGCCCTGCGGCGAAGGCGCGCGTTTGCGCGGCCCAGGCCGCATCCGGATGGCCGCTCTCGATCTCCGCCCGTGTCTGCAGTTGCCGACTGCGCAGACGGAACGGATCGAGGCGAACCGCTACGCCCGCAGCGGCAACGGCGTCCGTGACGCGACCCGCGCGCAGCAGCTGCTCGGTCCAGGCAGCCTGCGCATCCCCGTCTCCAGGTCGTGTGTTGTGCCAGCGTTCCGCTGTGATCAGTGCTTCGTTCCCACCGCCGCGCTGTGCGAGCAGGTAGTCTCGCTGCGCGCGCAGATGCGGTCCGCCCGCCGCAGGGGACGACGCGATCGCATCCAGCGCGAACGCAGCCTCGCGGTCTGCATGTAAACGCATCAGCACCGCGGCGAGTCGCAGGCGCGCTGGGAGGAAACCGGGCGCCTCCCGGACCGCGGCGCTGTATGCGGCAAGCGCGGCTGCATCGTCGTCGCCCTCGGCCCGCGCATCGCCTTCCGCTACGGCATTCAAGGCGGGGAGGTTGCCGGTGACGGCGGCCACGTCTGCCACGTTCTCGCTCACGCTGGCCGCGCTCTCACCCATCTGCGTGCGCAGACGGGCCACCAGTCGCGTCATCCGCGAGGGCAGATCCGCTACCGAGCCCGCAGTGTCCTCCACCGCCGCGACTTCGGAGTCATCGGCCGCCTGCCTGGCCGAAAGATGCAACAGGTAACCATCACCGGAGTGCGAAACGAAGCCACTCACCGTATACAGGTCCATCTCGGCGCTCTGTTGGTTGGTCGCTGCGGGGGGAGCACTCAACCCTTGCTTGATCTGCGCCGCGGTACCGTCCGTTCCACCATCCAGCACGTCCGATGCCGCAGGCTGGCGCACCGTCAACAGCGGCGACTCTGCCAACAGCAGTTGCAGCAGCTGCGTTGGCGCGCGGTCCAGGGCGGCATCGCCGGTCTGGTTCCGCAACGGCACAATCTGCACCGGTCCGTGGACGGTGCGGCCGCTGAACTCGCTGCCGCGCGACCGAAGTCCGAGCCAGGCCGCCGTTGCGCCGCCGACCAGCAACAGTAGAGTCAACCCGGCCCACGGAGCTTTGGAACGCGGTGCGAGGCCATTGCGCGTGAGACCGGTCCCATTCGGCGCCACGCCCGCCGCAACCTGGGGACGACTGCCCTGCCGTAACCCCTCGCCTGTCCGTCTCTTGTAGTTAGCCGGCCGTGGATCGGCGGGTTCCTCGGCGTTTGCGGCCAGGCCGCTGGAGGCGGCGGCCCGGCGTTCCCGGCTCGGCAGAGGCAGTTCTGCCGGTCCGGACGGGGAACCGGTGCGGTGGCTGCCTGAGCCCGAAGCATGCTCGATCCGGTTGCCGATGAGTTCCGGTGCCGCAGTAGACGGTGCCGCAGCAAAAGGTGAGGCTCCGGGGGGCGACGGCATCGGCCGCGGCGACCGTGACGTCGGCGCCGGAAC
>CAXUEG010000055.1:0-5329 GCA_964249935.1 uncultured Terriglobus sp. | reverse complement strand
TTCCGCTCGGGACCAGGCACGGCCGGCAAGGTCGCGGCTGCAACTGACTGTGTGTTCGCAGCCTCTGGGACGGACTCCGGGCTCGCTTCGGCGGTGAGCGCCTCCAGCAGCGCCGTCGCCGAAGGCATGCGCGCCGCACGCTGTTTAACCAGCAGCGAGCGTATGGTCCGGTCCAGGTCCACCGACACGTTCAAGTTGGCCTCGCGTGGTGGCGTGGGTTCCTGGTTCAGCAACGCGGCAAAAATAATCGCGCTGGTGGCGCCCGGAAACGGCAGCTGACCCGTAGCCATCTCGTACAACACAGCGCCTAGCGAAAACAGGTCCGTTCGGGCGTCGAGCTCCTCGCCGCAGGCCTGCTCCGGCGACATGTATTCCACCGTGCCCACGGTCGAGCCAACCCGTGTCAGACCCCGCCCCGCATCCGACGCCCTGCTGATGTCGCGTTCGAGCTTCGCCAGGCCGAAGTCCAGCACCTTTACATCGACCGCGCCTGAGCCGTCCGAGACCAGGAAGATGTTCGCGGGCTTGATATCCCGGTGCACGATGCCCTTGCTATGCGCCGCCTGCAAAGCCAGCGCGGCGCGAAAGGCAATCTCGCGGAGATCGTCCTCCGGCAGCGGCCCGCGCGTGATGCGCTCCTTCAGCGCCTCGCCTTCCAGCAGCTCCATGACCAGGTAAGGATCTCCGTCCTGCTCGCCGATGTCGAAAATGGTGCAGATATTCGGATGGTTCAGCGAGGAAACAGTGCGGGCCTCGCGTAGAAAGCGTTCGCGTGCACCGGAGACCTCCAGGTTGCGATGCAGCACCTTGACCGCCACCTCGCGCTGTAACCGCGGGTCCAACGCCCGGTACACAGCGCCCATGCCGCCCGAACCGATCTGATCCAGGACAACGTAGGGTCCGAAATTTGCAGGCAGGTCGACAGGCAAGCGATCCGGACCTCCTCGGGACCGGCGCTGATGCGGGGGAAGGCGCAGACAGGTGCAGACATCATAGCCGAGAGCCTACATACGCCGGCGGAAACCTTTACGGCATCGCAGTTGGTTTCGACAGGAGTGGAGCGCATCGCAATCGCCCGCTTGCTACACTGCCAGCCATGCCCGGATTCACTCTGCTGCATCCTGTGAACCGCGTGCGAGGCAGGATCGCCTCAGCACTGGAAGCGATCGCCGCATGGTTGGATCGGAGGCCGGTCCTGCTGTACGTCTTCGTTTTCCTGGTATATGGGCTGTTCGCCCTGCGCAGCATTGCGAGCCGGCCCATGTGGTTTGACGAACTTTTCACCTTCCACATCGCTCAAGCTCCCACGGTTCCACGCCTCCTCGCCCAGCTTCGTGCTCTGGACCTGAATCCACCGCTCACCTACCTGCTGACGCGCGCCTCCATGCACGTCTTGGGAGCGAACGCTGTGGGTGCGCGCATGCCGGAGACGCTCGCCTTCTTCGCGGCCATGATCTTCCTCGGTCGGCTGGTCGCGCGCCGCTTCGGCAACCTGTACGGCTTCGCCGCTTCCACACTGCTGCTCGCCAGCCCCACCGGTGACCTGTTCACAGAGGCAAGGCCGTATGCACTGATGGTTGCCGCCCTCGCCCTGGGCTGGTGGATGACCGAGGCAGCCGCGGAGCAGCCCGCCTCCTGGCGCTATGCGCTGGTATCTCTCGCGGGCTGCACTGCCCTGTTATCCCAGGCGCTGGCGGTTCCGGCTTGGCTTCTGCTGACCGGTGTGATCCTGCTGTTCCGGGATTGGCGCAGGCCGGCCCTGATTGCCGCCGCGGCACTGCCCCTGCTCGTGGCTCCCCTGCTGCGCACCTTCATCGCGGAACACGGGCGCACCATCTTTCCGCGCTCCTTCGTACCCACGCCGACGATGGTCTTCGCCTTCTATAACGCGCGGTTCGTGCGCGAGGAAATCCTGCTGGCATTGACCGCCATCGTACTGCTGGCCACCGCCGGGTTTACGGCGCTGCGCGGCGGGGTGGGTTGGGGTCTGCGCCGCCCTGGCTGGGCGATCGCGCTGCTCTGGACGGCGCTGCCCGGAATGCTGATGGTCTGGTTCATGCTGACGCGTGCCGCCTTCTTCTACCGCTACGGCAGCGCGGCCAGCCTGGGCGTCGCCGTGATTGCGATCGCGCTGCTCTCACGCTGGACGGCCGGTCGCCGCAGCGCAGCCCTGATTGTTACCGTGCTCGCGTTGCTTGAGAGCCACGCTCTGCCTGGCGCGCTGCTCCAACTGCGGCACCCGCGCCGGATCGAGCCTGTGCCGCTCCCCTGTGTTCCCTGCCAGCTCGCCGCGGCGATGCACCTGCCGCTGGTCGACGCGAACGGTCTCACTTACGTCGAGATGGCTGACCGCGAGACACCTGCGACCTTGCGCAATACGTTTTACCTGCAGGACCTGAACGCCGCGCATACCCTCGCGCATGCCAGCATCTTCGATCACCTGGACGTGGTACAGCAGACTTTCAGCCTTGCCGATACGGTCGCCGATGCAGGCCAGTTCGAGCAGGCGCACCGACGCTTCCTCGTCTACGGCTCTTACGGCTATCCGGAGCAATGGCTTCTGCGCAAGCTGCAGCACGATGGCGGACGGCTTCAGCTGCTCAACGAATCCACCGGCAGCTATGCAGACCAGGACACCTGGCTGGTAGAGCTGCCGTGACCATACAACGTACCGCGGCGCCTACCGAGCCCATACTGAACCTTCGACACAGCCCACAGACGCTGCTCTTCGACGCCGACGACACACTGTGGGAGAACAACATCTATTTCGAGCGCGCCATTGCCGGGTTCGTGGACCTGCTCGCGCACCCCACCTGGTCGCAGCAGGAGGTTCGGAATGCCTTCAACGATCTGGAGCACGAGCGCGTGGCGGTACATGGCTACGGCGCGCTCAGCTTTCGGGCATCGCTCCTTGCAGCGGTAGAACGCTTCCACGGCCGAGACTGCACGGCGGCGGAGGCGGAGTGCATCCACGGCCTGACCGCGGCGATCCTGGATGCGAGTATCGAGCTGCTGCCCGGGGTCGCGGAGACATTGGCGCAACTCGCGACCCGGCACACGCTTGTGCTGATGACCAAGGGCGCGGTGAACGAGCAGACGGATAAGCTGCGGCGCTCCGGCCTCGCGCCGCTCTTCTCTCACGTGGAGGTCGTGCGCGAGAAACACCGCGATGCATACCTCGACCTTCGTTCGCGTCACTACCACGACGCCGCGAAGACCTGGATGATCGGCAACAGTCCCAGGAGCGACATCAACCCCGCGCTCGCGGCTGGTCTGCACGCCATCTTCCTGCCACACCCGAACACGTGGGCGCTGGAGCGTGAGGCCGTTGCACAGGCTCCCGCGGGTCAACATTTGCTGCAGCTTGAGAGTGTCCGCGACCTCTTGGCCATCTTCTAGTACAAGCCGGACGCGCCGCGAGTGGAACCGCCCGCGATGCTATACTCGCCGATGGATGGCTGATCCGCTCGCGTGGCCTGTGTGCGCCGCTCGCGCTGCGGAGGTGGCGAAATTGGCAGACGCACTAGCTTGAGGTGCTAGCGCCGCAAGGCATAGGGGTTCAAGTCCCCTCCTCCGCACCATTCACATTTTCTGCAACGCCGCGATTCGTGGCTGCCCTCGACCGGGCTCCGAACAGTGGCGCTGGCGATTCAAGGACGGCATGACCTTTCTTCTCTACTTCACGGTTTTCCTCTTCATTGTGGTGTGCCTGTTCCTGATCGGCGTCGTTCTGCTGCAGCAGGGTAAGAGCGCCGACCTGGCGAGTGCCTTCGGCGGCCAGGGTACGCAGACCGCCTTCGGTCCGCGCGGCACGGCAAACCTGTTTACGCGCCTCACCACCTGGTCGGCCGTCCTGTTCATGGTGCTTGCCATCGTGCTCACGGTCATGTTCTCGCGCGCCAGCAGCCACTCGGTGCTTTCCGGTACGCACACTTCTTTGCCCGCAAAGAAGTAGCCGCGATCTCATCTTTCTCGGGCGCGTGGTGTTCACCACGCGCCTTCACCGTTGCGGCCATCCTTGATATCCCTATGCCCGAACCGATCCCCAGGCTCAAGCTCGCACATGAAACGACGCTCGTGCGCGAGACTTTCCCGGTCGGCCCACTTCAGTGCAATTGCACCGTACTGGGCGACCCAGCAACGCATGAGGGCATGGTCGTCGATCCCGGCGGCGATCTTTCCCGCATCATAGCCGCGCTCGCGAGCCATCAACTGCAACTCAAGAGCATCGTGGTCACGCACGCCCACCTGGACCACATCGCGGGAGCGGCAGCGCTTCGAGAACTCACGGGCGCGCCTGTGCTCTACCACCAGGCGGATCTTGAACTGATCGCTTTGATGGACCAGCAGGCGGCCTGGATGGGCGTCAGAACGCCCGAGGTAAAGCCGCCAGACGAGAGTGCCGAAGCCGGCAAGACGTTACGGCTTGGCAACCATGAACTCCACGTATTGCACACGCCGGGACACACGCCCGGCAGCATCTGCCTGTACGCGCCGGGGCAGGATCTTCTGCTGGCGGGCGACACGCTGTTTCGCGGCGGTATCGGCCGCACCGATCTCTGGGGCGGTAACACGGGCCAGATTCTGAGCAGTATCCAAAAGAAACTGTTGCACCTTCCAGTGGGCACCCGGGTTGTTCCCGGCCATGGTCAGGAGACAACGATTGAAGCCGAGCGAGAGCACAATCGTTTCCTGCGGAATCTGTAACTTCCATCCCAATTCTGAAAGTCAGGGTTGAGGTGGAATGCTCAACCGTTACTCCAAAGGTTCTCGGGTACCAAGCTAGGCTACTCGCCGGCTGCATCCTGCGCCGCCTTCAGGACCGCTCTCAATCCCGCCTTGAAGTCAGCTTCGGCAACAAGCAGGCTCACCACCACCCACCCGCGCCCGGGCAGGCCGAAGAACGACCCCGGATGGACCAGCACACCGCGTTCATGGAGCAAGCGCAGCGCGAAGTCGCTGTCGGGCTCCAGTGCGGGAAGCCTCAGCAGCACTGACCAGCCACCCTCCACCGGCAGTCGCGAAACGATAGGATGAGCGTCGAGTTCCCGGTCGAGCACTGCCAGATTCGCACGCACCCGTGCCCTTACCTGGCGATGCAAGGGCCCTGCGTGCTCCAGCCAAGACGTCGCGGCATTGGCTGCCGGTGCGGCAACGGACAGGTACGTGTCGGCAATATATTCCAGGCGGTGAAGCGCCTCACCGCGCGGCGCTTCAGGACCCAGCACCAACGTCCAGGCCAGCTTCATTTGGGGCAGCGCAAGCACCTTACTGAGACCGCTCATTACAAACGTCAGTGCCTCGGAGCCGGAGGATGCTGCAAAACTTT
>CAXUEG010000054.1:0-13329 GCA_964249935.1 uncultured Terriglobus sp. | reverse complement strand
TCTTCCTTGACACCGATGTTTTCGCCCAAGGACACCAGGTCGTAGTACAGGCGCGAGATGCCGTAGACCGTTTCAAGCAGCTGTTGCTCGAAGAGCAGCCGGGACACCTGCTGGTCGAGGCGCGCGATGCGCACGAACCGCAGGTTGACTTCTCTGCCGCGCCCGCGCAGCAGTGGTTGCGTGAAGGTGAGGTTTGTGGAGGGCGCGTGAAACGGGTTGTACTGGGAGTTGTCCGCATAGAGCACCTGGGGCGCGTTGCTGACGAACGCTTCGATCTGCGCTCCGAAGGAGAAGCCTTGCTGATAATCCACGCCGGTGTTCACGTAGTCGAGTGGCGGCGTGTTGACATTCATTCCGCTGCCGGAGGCGGCTCCCGTGGAGCCCATGCCCGTGGAGCCGGTTGTGTCCGTTTCGAGTGATTTCTGGTCGGAGCGGCGCAGGTAGCCCGCTTGCGCAGTCACCACCGGATCGAACAGCGGAGTCGGCGGGCCGGGCGCGTAGGCCAAGCCGTCCGTTCCGCTGAGGGTTTGCTGCGTGGTGTTGCCGACCTGCGTGATCTGGCTCAGATCTGTGACCTGCGGAGCAGCGGCGGCCGTGGTGCCGTTCGTGGCGGCGTTCAGCAGCGGCTGCGTCTGGGCGCCGACGCCCGGGGATGTTTCTGTGATGTTGTAGTCCAGCCCGCGAAGATTGCCGCCACCCTTGGCACGAATCAGGTCCGTGTCGGCAAGCAGCAGATTGTAGCGGCTTACCTCAACATCGAGATTATTTTCAACCGCAAGCGCGATGGCATCGCGCAGGGAAAGGTACAGCTTACCGTCGCGCACAAGCGAGTCAACGCGGGCGGGGTCGGCGGCCGGCAGGTCCGGCACATGCGCTGACCGATAGGGCGCGATGAGACGAATCGGGCTTGTCTGCAAGGGTGCTAAGCCCTCCCGCCTCGGTGTTTGCAGGTCTGATCGGACCTGTTGCGTTTGCGGTGTAACGCCGATTGCATTGCCTGCTTGCGGGGCCAGCGGCTTTACTTCGCGCAGGTCGATCGTCGTGGCGTCCGGCCGCGGCAGGGGTGCGTCCGGAGATACGTTCGGTTGCTGTGTTTGCGGCAATGGTTGTTGACCGGGGGCGTTTGACACGGGCGGCAGTGCTGGCTGCGGTGCGCTGTAGGGCGCGGGCTGCTGCCGACCCTGCGGATCCTGCTGTGCGAGCAGCGCTGGACCCAGCAGAACGACCCCGGCGAAACACGACGACGCGGTAACCCGTAGCAGAAAGGTTCCTCGCATCACTGGGTGCTCGACTTTCCGCCAGACTTCTGCTGCGGACCGTGTTGCTGGGTGTTCTGGCCCTGCTTGCTGGTGCCGTTGTTCTGGCCGCGGTTGCCCTGATTGTTCGTGCTTTCCAGTTGTGAGTTGACGATGCTCTGATCACCGTACTCGTTTGGTCCACTATCGGGCTCACGATGCGTTGGCGCCTGCGCGCCGGTCCCGGTCACCTGGGCCTCGGCCTTCTGGGTAAGCTGTGGACGCACCGCCGCTCCCTCGCGCACGTCGTCGGTCACACTCGTGATGACCGTGTCCCCATCCCGCAGACCGCTGATGATCTCTACCGACGGACCATAGTCCCGGCCAATGGTGACCGGGACCATGTGGACGTGATTGGTCGGATCGACCACAGCGAGCGTCGTGCGATCGTTGCGAATCGAGACAGCGTCGCCCGGCACCGCGAGAGGCGCCTCGCCGCGCACCTGCTGAAAGGTGACAACGGTATACATGCCCGGATAGAGGCTGCCGTCGCGGTTATCGATATCGACCTCCGCCAGCATGGTTCGTGTGTTTTGATCCACCGAATCGGCGGCCCGTGTGACGGTGCCGCGAACCGGTGCCGCACCCATGCGTTCCTGCAGGAACACGGAGGCGTTCATACCTGCGCGGATGCTCGTTGCATACCCTTCGGGAACACTGACCAGGATTCGCAAGACATTGATCTGGGAGATCACGAAGATCGGACCACCCTGCGAACTGCCTGTGGTGGGTGAAGAAACGTTCGAGGAACCGCCGCTGGTTCCGCTGGTATTGGCCGATGCATTGCCGGCCGTTCCGCCGTTGCTCGACGACGAAGTCGGATTGGACGCGCTCATAGCCGCGCCGTTGCTGCCAACCAACGCGCCCACATCGGCGTTGCGCTGGGTCACGATGCCGTCGAAGGGGGCGGTGACACGCTCATAGCCTTGCAGCGCAATCACCCGGGCCAGGTTTGCGCGATAGCTCTCCACATTGCGCTGAGCGGACGCGACGTTTGCAAGCTGCGTGCGGTAGTCGGTCTCGCGCTGGTCCCCATCCTGGCGCGAAAACACCCCCTTTGCGACCAGGGTGCGCCAACGCTCCCAGGTGACGCGCGTCAGGTCTAGCTGCGCCTGCTGCTGCGCTTCCTGCGCTTCAGCCTGCCGCAGCTGTTCCCTCGCCTGGTCGACCTGCTGGTCCAGGTCGGGTGCGTCGATCAGTGCCAGCAGTTGGCCCTTGCGAACATGGTCGCCGATATCGACATAGCGGCGCTTCAGGTATCCGTTGGCACGCGCATAGAGGTACGCATCGGTTAAGGAGGTGGTGGTACCCGGAACCGTGAGTTGGCCCGGTGCCGCCGTGCGGCTCACCTTGACCACGTCGACCCTGGGCTGTTCGCGCTCGCGTTGCTGCGCTTCGGCTGCGATTTTCTTGTTGCGATTGTGGCGCGGTAAATACCCCACGAAAAAGATGAGCAGCAGCACGCCGAGCGCAATCGCGCCCCAGAACAGGATCGGCTTCCAATTGCGGTGCTTCTGGCGGTGCCGCTTATCGTACTCCTGCTGAACGTCCCGATCGTGCTGGACCTGCTCATGACGCTTGTGCGCCGCCTGCCGCGCAAGTGCCTCCTCGCGCTCCCATTCGTCGCGGGTCATACGCCGGTCGGGATCTTCGGTGATCGCGCGAAGCCGCTCGTCTTCCGGATAGATCCGCTGCTGCAGGTCGTCGCTCATGGTAGAGGCTTGTTCTCCGTTGCGCCGCGCAAGAGGCGGTCTGTGCTGTTATGCGGGTTGCGGCTGGGCACTGCCCGGCTTCTGTTTGCCTTGCTGCTTCGCCTCGGCGGCACGCCGCTTCTCCTCGGCTTCTTCGCGCTCGGTTTCTTCGATTTCCGCAGCCCAGTTCTTCGGCGGCGCTGTGCGCAGCCAGGAGTACATGATCGGCACAACAAAGAGCGTACCGAGCGTGGCGAACATGAGTCCGCCGATCACGGCGCGGCCCAGAGGCGCGTTCTGCTCGCCGCCTTCGCCCAGCGCCAGCGCCATGGGCAGCATGCCGATGATCATGGCCAGCGCGGTCATGACGACGGGGCGGAGTCGGGTGAAGCCTGCGTTTTCGGCCGCTTCGATGTTGTTCCGCCCGGCTTGGCGCTCGTCGTTGGCGAAGACAACCATCAGGATGGAGTTCGCGGTCGCAACGCCGATCGTCATGATGGAACCCATCAGCGAAGGCACGTTGAAGGTGGTTCCCGTCAGAAACAGCATCCAAAGGATCCCGGCGAAGCCCACCGGTAACGACATCAGAATGATGAGTGGATCGAGCCAGCTCTGGAAGTTCACTGCCATGAGCAGGTAGACCAGAATAATGGCAAAAATAATGCCAATCCCCAGGCGCTCGAACGAGCTGGTCATCGTCTCGACTTCGCCGCGAAGTGCAAGCTGCGTACCTTTCGGGACATCCTTGCCTGCCTGCGCCATGATCTTTCGGATCTGGCTCGCAACACCGCCCAAGTCGCGCTGGTCCACGTCCGCGTAAATGTCATACGTTGGCTGGATGTTGTAGTGATCGATAATCACCGGGGTGATATCGCGCTCAAAGTTGGCGAGATTGCCAAGCAGTTGACTTGCATTCCCGGCGGCATCAGTCACCGGAATGCGCGACATCGACTGCATGGAATCAATGCGGTACTGCGGGGTCTGCACCACGATCTGGTAGTTGACGCCGGTTATTGGGTTCAGCCACTCATTAGGCGCGGTCTGACCGGTGCCGGTGAGCGAAATGAGCATGCTCTGCGCAATGTCCTGCTGTGTCAGGCCGATCTGCCGCGCCTTCAGTCGATCCACGTTCACGTTTACCGTCGGTTCGGCGATCTGCTGGTGGATGTGCGCGTCCGCGATTCCAGGTATGGCCTGCACCTGCTTCAGAAGTTGCTGCGCGAGCTGGTAGTTCTGGCGGGCGCGGCCGGACACCTGCAGGTCAATGGGGGCCGGCAGACCGAAGTCGAGGATCTGGTTGGTGATGTTCGCGGGCTGGAAGAAAAAGGTGGCTTCGGGGAACTTGTCATGCAAATCGGCGCGTAGCTGGCGCTGATACTGCTGTGTGTGCCGCTTGCCCGGCACGAGCGAGATCAGAATGTTGCCGTCTGAGTCAGATGTGGCACCACCCGATGCGAAGGCGAGGTTGATACCGCCGTTCGGCAGACCGATGTTGTCCAGAATGAGTTTGATTTCGTCCGGCGGCAGGTCGCGGCGAATCTCCCGCTCGACTGCGGCAAAGTAAAGCTCAGCATCTTCCGGGCGCATGCCTTGCGGTGGGTACACGTGCAGGCTCATCTGGCCGGAGTCCACGTAAGGGAAGAAGTCCTGGCCGATCAGGAAGATCAGTGGCAGCGAGAGCAGGACAAACAAGCCGAAGCAGGCGATGGTCAGGCCCTTGTTGTCGAGCGTCCAGGCAAGCACCTTACGGTATTGCTCACGGCGACGCTCGAACCAATCATCAAATCTATGGTGTAACCGCCAGAGAGCATTGCTCTCTGCTTCTTTCTCGCTTGCGCCTTCGTCCTGATACAAAGGCAGTTCCGCCGCCAGCAGAAACTGCATCATGGTCGGCACAAGGGTGCGCGATAGAAAATACGACGCGAGCATGGCGAAGACAACAGCCATCGCCAGGGGCGTAAAGAGAAACCGTGCAGGTCCGGTGAGCAGCAGCACCGGCGTGAACACAATGCATATCGAAAGCGTAGAAACGAAGGCCGGCGCGGCGACCTGCTGCGCACTGTCCAGAATGGAGCGGACGAGCGGCTTCTTTTCGCCCATGTTGCGGTGCGTGTTTTCGATCTCGACGGTCGCGTCGTCGACGAGAATGCCGACTGCAAGCGCGAGCCCGCCGAGCGTCATCACGTTGATGGTCTGGCCGAGTGCATAGAGGATGACCAGCGAGGTGGCGATCGACAGCGGTATGGATGTGCATACGATGAGCGTCGAGCGCCACGATCCCAGAAACAGCAGAATCATCAAGCCGGTCAGGGTCGCGGCGATCACGGCCTCGCGCACAACTTCGCTGATCGACTCGCGCACAAAGATGGACTGGTCAAAGAGCGGTGTGATGTCGAGCCCGGGAATCCCTGCTTCGACCTGAGGCAGCAGCTTCTTGACACCGTTGACGATGTCAAGCGTGCTGGTTTGGCCGTTCTTCAGAACGGTGAGCAGGGCTGCGCGCTTGCCGTCCTCGCGAACGACGTTTACCTGTGGCGCGGAGCCAAGCCGGACCTGCGATACGTCCTTCAATTCAACGACCGCGCCGTTGGCTGCGCGAATTGGCATGTCGTTGATCGCGCTGACGACGGCGGGCGAAGAGTTCAGCTTGATGATGAACTCGCGGTCGCCCATGCGTGCCACGCCAGCCGGCAGGATCAGGTTCTGCTGATTCAGCGCTGTGGAGATATCCTGTGCCGCGAGGTGGTGTGAGTAAAGGAGATTCGGGTCGATATCGACCTGCACCTGGCGCACTTTGCCGCCATACGGCAGCGGCACTGAGGCGCCTTGCACATTGGCAAGGCGTGGACGCACGAACGAGGTGCCATCGTCGTAGAGATCTTCTTCGGTGAGCCCCTGGCCGTTTAGCGCAAGCTGAAGAATGGGCACGCTTGAGGCGTCGTATTTGATGATGTTGGGCGGATAGGTGCCGGGTGGCAGGATGCGAAGAATGGTCTGCACCACCGCCGTAATCTGCGATAAAGCGAGCTCAACCTTGACTGTGGGTTGAAAGAAGACGCGAATGACCGAAACGCCTTGATAGCTTTCGCTGCTGGTGTGCTCGATGTCGTTGACCGTGGTGGAAAGAGCGCGCTCGCACACCGTAACGATGCGGCCTTCCATGTCCTGCGGCGGCAGTCCGCTATAACTCCAGACGATGGTGACGACTGGAATGTTGATATACGGATAAATGTCTTTGGGCGCAGTGATCGCCGTGCCGATGCCGAGCAGCATCATGAGCAGCGAAAGCACAACAAAGGTATACGGGCGCCGCAGCGCCAGGCGTACAATCCACATCCTTGCTTCTTTCCTCGATGGAAGTCTGAGCGTTTGGATGCAGATTCGCATCGCTGCGTAGCGGCCGTGGAAGGTTGGCAACCCTCGAACGGTCAGAGGACAATACCGGTATGACGAGCGGATCGGCTTTTCTGGGCATCGACTGTGGCACACAGGGGACAAAAGCGCTGCTTTTGCAGCAAAATGGCGACGCCCTTGGACGTGGTTATGCGAAGCACGAGATCATCGAGCGCGCAAACGGCGCCCGCGAGCAGCAGCCGCAGTGGTGGATCGATGCGCTGAAATTGAGCATGGCCGCGGCAATGGCTGCGCATCCGCACGCCGCCGTGAGCGCGCTTGGCGTCTCTGGCCAGCAGCACGGTCTGGTCGTTCTGGATGAAGCCTTTGAAGTCATTCGTCCTGCCAAACTTTGGAACGACACCGAAACAGCGCCACAGAACGCGAAGCTGGTTGCGGCGTTTGGCGGGCCGGCACAATGGATCGAGCGCTTCGGCATCATTCCGCTCACCGGTTACACCGTGAGCAAGCTGCTTTGGCTGAAGGAGGCCGAGCCGGAGAACTTTGCGCGCGTGCGTCACATTCTGCTGCCACACGAGTACCTGAACTTTTGGCTTACAGGCCAGCTGCGGGCGGAGTACGGCGACGCGTCCGGGACTGGGTATTTCGATCCGCGCAGCCGCACGTGGATCCCGGAGGTGCTGGACTGGATCGACGATGGCGCCGGACATCTTCGCGCAGCTCTGCCAATGTTGCAAACACCGGAGCAGGCCGTGGGCACGCTACGCGCCGAAGTGGCGGCGGAACTTGGATTGCCGCAGGATTGCCGGGTTTCAAGTGGCGGCGGCGATAACATGATGGGCGCACTGGGCACAGGCAACGTGAAGGAAGGCGTCGTGACGATGAGCCTGGGCACATCGTCGACGGTGTACAGCTTTCGCAATGCGCCCGCGGAGGACCGGAGCGGCAGTGTTGCGCCATTCTGCAGCTCAAGTGGCGGATGGTTGCCGCTCGTGTGCACCATGAACGCGACCAATGTGGTGACACAGACGGTCGAGCTGGTCGGCGAGACTGTTGCCGCAATCGAACCGGCGCTGCGGAATACGCCGCCAGGCGCCGAGGGTTTGATCTGGTTGCCGTTCTTAAACGGCGAACGCACCCCGGACCTGCCCACTGCGCGAGGCACACTGGCAGGCGTTTCGGCAAACAACTACACGCGGCAGCATCTGCTTCGCGCAATGGTGGAGGGCGTAAGCTTCGGCATGCTGGCCGGCCTTGCGTTGATCCTGCAGGGCGCGCCGGCGGAGCGCATCCTCTTGATCGGTGGCGGTTCCAAGTCGGCCGGCTGGCGTCAGCTGCTGGCGGATGCAACGGGTGCGGTAATCCAGGTTCCTGCAGAAGAAGAGGCGGGATGCCTCGGTGCGGCGATCCAGGCGATATACGCATACGCGCATGCCACGGGTAAGCCGGTCACCTTCGCTTCGCTTGCCGACCGGTATGTCCGTGTCGATGAAACGAGGACGGCAACACCGGACCCTTCGAAGCGCGAGAGCTACCAGGCAGCGATGGAAGCATACCGGCGCGAACTGCAGCGGCTCTACCCTGAGACAACGAAGCAGAGCTAAGCGTGAGAGTGCACGTCTGTTGTAATTGAAGCTATTGATGCAACCTCCTCCGATTCACGGCCTACTTGTCCTGGACAAGCCGGCAGGGCTCACCTCGCATGATGTGGTCTCCCTTGCGCGGCGTGCCACCGGGGAACGCTCAATCGGTCACCTTGGCACGCTCGATCCGATGGCGACTGGCGTTCTGCCCCTGCTCATCGGCAAGTGGACCCGCCTCGCGCCGTTCTTCTCGACAGCGGAAAAGCACTACACGGGAACGATCCAATTCGGCTTTAGCACCGATACGTTCGACGCTGAAGGTACGCCGACAAGCAAGCCGCAACCGCTGAAGCTCTCGCTGGATGAGCTGCGGGTGCTCGCGGAACGGTTTCACGGCGCCATCGATCAGGTACCGCCTGCTTTCTCAGCGAAGAAGATCAATGGAGTTCCGGCGTACAAGCTCGCGCGGCAGGGCAAGCCGGTCGAACTAAAGCCGGCGCGCATCACCATTCACAGCTTTGCGCTGAACTCCGCGGAAAATGACACCGTACTGTTCAGCATCCACGTGTCCTCCGGTGGTTACGTGCGTTCCGTGGCGCACGAGCTGGGTGAATTAGCCGGATGTGGCGCTCATTTGAGCAGCCTGCGCCGTGTGCAGGCGGGACCGTTCACGCTTGCGGACGCAGTAACGCGCGAACAGCTGATCGACGCCGTCAACGCGGACACCGTGCGTGACTTGCTGCTGCACCCGCGCACGGTTCTACCGGAGTTTCCTTCCGTGGCTGCCGATGAGGCGTCCTTGACGAAACTGCGCAACGGACAGGCGGCAAATCTGCCGGACTACTCACAGGCCGCGATGGTGAAGGTCTTTCGCGGGCAAGCGGAACTCGCCGCCATCGGCAGGCGTATCGCCGGAACTCTGTTTCAGCCGCACTTGAACCTGCTTTGAGCTACCACGAAGCTATCTCGTCAGCATCGGTTGAATAAAGCCGAAGATGTTCTTCGCCACCTGACGGCAGCCTTGCGCGGTCGGATGCACGCCATCCTGCTGAACGCTTCCGCTCACGCCCCACACATCCTGCAGCAGAAACGGATAGAGCGGCACCGAATACTTGCTGGCGACAAGGTGGTACGTTTGATCGAACTGTTGGATGTATGCCTTGCCGAACTGCGGAGGTAGGGTGATGCCGGCGAGTGCTACAGCCGTACCGCCCTTGCGAAGGCGGTCAACGATACCATCGAGGTTCGCGCGCGAACTCGCCACCGGTACGCCGCGCAAGCCGTCATTGCCTCCGAACTCCACCACGGTGATGGCCGGATGCGTCGCAAGAACGCGGTCGACACGGGCCAGGCCGTCTTTCGTGGTTTCTCCGCTGATGCCCAGATTGACGACTCGGTAGTGATAGCCGGCTTTGTCGAGCAATGCCTGCAGGCGTGAGGGATAAGAGTCCGCCGCATCGACACCGTATCCGGCGGTAAGGCTATCGCCGAAACAGGCGATCACAGGACGGCCGTCATCAACGGTCTGTTGGTCAGTCGCGGTCATCGGCTCCGAATGGGCGCGCGCCACCGCCGCCTGGTAGTTCACGGCGCTGTTCTGGTCTTCGGTTTGACGCGTCGCCTGGTCGGTCCTGCAGCCACTCATCCAAGTCGTGGAAACAAGCAGAACGAAGGTACAGAGACTCGCAAATCGAAAGGTCATGGTCATGGGCATAGCGCTTGCTGTGTAAGATGCAGTGCGATACTGGGCGCGTGAGTTCCCCGCCGAGCATTCGCGTTTCCAACCTGACGAAGACAATCCGCAACGGTGTCCGCACGGTCGAGATTCTTCGCGGCATCAGTTTTGACGTTGCACCCGGCGAGTTCGTCGCAATGGTGGGCGCATCGGGTTCAGGCAAGAGCACGCTGCTGGGTCTGCTGGCCGGATTGGACACGCCGACCAGCGGCAATGTGGTGCTTGCAGGGGAGGCGATCAGCTACCTCCCTGAGGATCGACTTGCGGCGGTGCGCGGCAAACTGATCGGTTTTGTGTTTCAGAGCTACCAGCTCATTCCAACGCTCACTGCACTTGAGAACGTATTGCTCCCTTACGAACTGAACGGGACGGGAAGCCAGCGCGACGGCCTGGAGCGGGCACGGGCGCTGCTGGCCTCGGTTGGCCTGGGCGATCGTGGCGACCATTACCCGGTGCAGCTTTCAGGCGGCGAACAGCAGCGTGTCGCACTGGCGCGCGCCTTTGTATTGCGTCCCCCGATCGTTCTGGCCGATGAGCCGACCGGCAACCTGGATTCGCACAATGGCGAACAGGTGATGCGGCTGCTGCTGGACCTGAACCGGCAGGAAGGAACCACACTCGTGCTTGTCACGCACGACGCATCCGTTGCAAGGCATGCGTCTCGCATCTTGACCATTCGCGACGGTTCGCTGCTTTCGGATGAACCCAACGTGCCGGCTTCGCTCTCGACACTTGCTGAGGCGGCGAGCGCCTGATGGCTGCCCTGCCCTGGTCCACCGCAGCCCGCGTCGCATCGCGCGAGCTTCGCGCATCACGCACGAAGTTTCTGTTCGTCGTCCTAAGTGTCGCCATCGGCGTGGCCGCGCTGACGGGCGTGCGTGGATTCTCCGCCGCGTTTCGACAAACGCTCCTGGTGCGGGCGCGCTCGATCCTTGCGGGCGACCTGGGTGCGCGCATGTTTCAGCAGCCCACGCCCAAACAGATCGATAAGCTGGACCACGCCGCAGTGGGTTTGCGCCGCACGACCGTGACAGAGATGGCCTCCATGGCGACCGCGGCTAATGCGCTGGACCCGCTGCTGGTCGCCCTCAAGGCGATCGATCCCGCCGAGTACCCGTATTACGGCACGGTAGAGCTGCGGCCAGTGGTGCCGCTAGAGCAGGCAGTTGGTGGCAACAACGTTGCGGTGGGCGAAGACCTGCTCATCCGGCTGAAACTGCACGTAGGGGACAGCATCACGCTCGGCGATGGCACCTTTCGGATCGCTGCTGTGGTGGACAGCGAGCCGGACCGCCTCTCCGGGGCCTTCGCCGCGGGTCCGCGTGTGCTGCTGACCCAACAGCAGCTTGCGGCGACACACCTGCTGGCGGCGGGATCGCGCGCAAGTGAGCGCTACTTGTTCAAACTTCCCAAACCGGACGATCGGGTTGTCGCGAAATTGAAGGCCGCCGTGGAGGACGCCCTGCCCGAAGCGAGCGTGAGCGACTATCGCGAGACGAACCCAGCCATCACGTTTGCGCTTGATCGCGCGACCAACATCCTTTCGCTAGTGTCACTGGTAGCGCTGGTACTGGGCGCGCTCGGCGTGGCCATGGCGATGCGCACACATCTGCTGGAGCGGCTGGACTCGATTGCAATCATGAAATCGCTGGGCGCGCAGAGCGGCAGCGTAGTTCGCATTTACCTGCTGCAGACGATCATGCTGGGTCTGCTGGGTGGCCTGCTGGGTGTGCTGCTTGGGGTGACAGTGCAGTTGGCACTGCCGCTGCTGCTTGGCCGCCTGCTCGGACTCACCCCGGAGCTGCACATCTCTACTGGGGCCGCAATCACAGGCATACTCACCGGGCTGATCATCACGGTGCTGTTCACGCTACCGCCGCTGCTGGACATCCGCAATGTCCGTCCCATTCTGATGTTGCGACGCAATGTGGATGCCGAGCCGGCGCCGGGTTTGCAGCGGCTCGGGCAGCGGCTGCGCGCGAACACTGCGCAGGTTGTTGCGATTGCCTTCATTTTTGCGGGCCTGGCTGCAATTGCGGGCCTGCTTTCGGAGTCGCGCAAGTCCGGGATGATTTTTGTAGCGGCGCTGGTCAGCGTTCTGCTGGTGCTCATCGCCACGGCGGCTCTGCTGCTTTGGCTGCTCCGGCGCATCCTGGAGCGCACGCGCATGTCGCTGCCGCCTGTGGTGCGGCACGGGCTTGCGAACCTGTACCGGCCCGGCAACCCTTCTGCAGCGCTGCTGGCGGCGCTTGGGCTTGGCGTGATGCAGGTCGCGATCGTCTTCTTCCTAGGCCAGGCGTTCACGCATGAGTTGAAGCTGTCCACAAGGCCGAATCTGCCCAATGTCTTCCTGGTCGACATTGCGGACAATGAACTGCTTGGCATGCAGGCTCTGCTGAAGGGGCAGCCGGAGGTTCGAGGAACACCAGAGTTCGTGCCGGTAATCTCGTCGCGCATCCTTGCGGTGGACGGCGTACCCGCGGCGCAGCTGAAGCTGAAAAACTTTCCGCAACGGATGCTGCAAACCATCACCCTGACGTGGTCGGAAACGGAACCCGAAGGTACCACGGTCGTCGAGGGCAAGTTCTGGCAGCCGGGGGAAACCAAAGCACAGTTAGCGATCGGCGAAAGGCACGCGGAGCGGCTCGGCGTAAAGCTGCACTCGCATATCGTCTTCGCTGCCGGCGGTGACGCGGACCGGCCCATCGATGCCGAGGTAAGCGCGATCATTCGCTCGGACGGCCAGCATGCATACTCGCGCGCTGAGTTCATTCTGCCGCGTGCGCCGCTCGACGGCATCTCCGAGGTTTGGTATGGTGCCGTGCACTCCGACGCCGATCGGGTCGGTGAATTGCAACGGACGCTCTATGCGAAGTACCCCACGGTGACGGTGATCAATGTGGCGCAGGCGTTTGAGCAGCTGCGCAAGATCCTGTTGCAGGTGCAACTGGTGGTGCAGTTCCTGGCGGGCTTCTCCATTTTTGCCGGTCTGGTGATTCTTGCTTCAGCGGTGGCGGGCACGCGTTACCGCCGCATTCGCGAGGTGGTCGTGCTGAAGACGCTGGGCGCCACGCGATTCCGCATCGGGTCGATCTTTACGATCGAGTTTGCGGTGCTTGGCCTGGTGGCGGGCATGGTCGGCTTGATCTTTGCAAACCTGAGCACGCGTTTGTTGCTACGCCAGATGGACCTCGGATACCACCTGTACGCGCTGCAGAATCTCTTGATCTGGCTGCTGATCGCTGTGCTCACCGTTGGAACGGGTTGGTTGGCCAGCTATCACATACTGGGCCAGAAACCGCTCGAGGTCTTGCGCGAGGAGTAGGCGCTACTGTGCGTATTCCCTGCCCTTCCATGTGACCCGTTTCGTCAGAGTGACCTGTTGCCAAGAGCGGACGAGCAACACCGCGAAGAGTGGCAGGGCGAAGACGGCGAGGAGGATGTCGAGTGCGCCGGCGTTGGAGCGGCGCGTGCGTGTCCAGTAACGCAGGATGCCGCGGAGCCAGAGGATCCAGATCGCGGCTTTCTGCCATGTGATAAGCCACGGCACCGTGAACGTGAGCAGAGGTAAACCGACAAGCAAGACGAAGTCGATGCTGCGTGACGCAGCGAGCCACACCGGCCGGCCAAAGAGCAGCGCCAGGTTCTTGGTCCAGCCTGCGATCATTTCG